>JAZNVF010000086.1:0-126047 GCA_045592685.1 Akkermansia sp.
TCGTACAGTCGGGATTTCCCCTCGAACTTCCTTTCCCACGGTTCGTTACCTCCCCGCAGTTGTTCTTCAGGTCTGGGATTCCGCATCATCGCGGCTCCACGCGGACTTTCACCGCAGTGCGCATATCGCGTCGGTCGTACAAAGAAAAGGCGGCGCTTTCGATTTGAAAGCGCCGCCTAGAGGGGTGGGCGAAGGGGATCTACCCGCCCCCTGCGGCCTTAGCGGGCTTCCCGGGCAGAGGTGTCTGCCCGGCGCAGGGGCTGGTCGCTCGCTTACTCGCGCCCAGCCCTCTCCAAAGTCCCCGACGGCTGTAAGGGGAATTGGACAAACCGCGCAGCGAGTTTGCCCCGCAAGGGGTGAGCCCCTGTGGGGCAGGGGCGAATCAACCTCCGGATTGTCGAGGGAATACGAATCCGAGCCCCGTAAAACTAAAAAGGCCAGCACCTCTGCGAGGCACTGGTCTTTTTGGTTAGGGTGGGCGAAGGGGATCGAACCCTCGACAACCGGAACCACAATCCGGGGCTCTACCACTGAGCTACACCCACCATTATGATGAGCAATGCAGTGTTGCTGGGGCGATTATATCGTTTTTTTAGGGGAAATGCAAGACAAAAATTAAAAAAAGTTGATTTTTTTGTAGGGGAGTGTGCTGTATACCCCTGCAGCTGTTGTGTGGAGAAGTTGCTGCAGGGGTATGTACGGTATTGATGGTGTGTGGTTATCAGAAGTCTATCCGATATCCTAGTGTACCGTTGATGGAGTTGAGGTCTTGGTAGAATTCGGCGGTGACATCGGTGATGATGGAGCCCCAGTTGGGGCCGATGGGGATGTTGAAGCCCATGCCGAGCTCAATTCCCATGGCGCTGGGTTCAGCTCCGCGCACGGTTGTGCTGCCGGGTATGTTAGCAATAGAGACGTTTGCTTTCCCTCGGCGACCACCGGTGATGGCTTTGCCGAGGATGCGGGCTTCCATGATAGCGGGGGTGTTCAACCATTGTTCGCCGGCGATGCCTTGCATGCGAGCACCGAAGCCGAATATGACGTTGTTGCTGCTCTGGTTGCCGACGCGCAGGGCGGCGTCTGAGCCGGTTTCTGTGTAGGAGTCTACTTTGCTGTGAACATAGGTGAGGTTAAAGACGGGTTGCCACCAGGCGCTCTTGAGCCAATCCTCTGAGATTTTGTAGGTTCGGGCGACTTCGTACATAAAGCCGAGGCCCAGGCCGTCGGTGGTGCCGCGTGTGGAGTATCCGCCGCCGGGGAGGGGAACTCGGCGCTTGAAAGTGATGTCGGCCCAGCCTGCGGAGCCGATGAGGGAGTGCTGCCAGCAGCCTGTGTCCATTCGCATGAAGAGATTGGCGTAGTAGGCGTCGAGGTCGCCGGAGGCGTTCGACGCATAGCCCTTGGAGCTGAGTCTGCCGGCCATGCCAGTGAAGGCGGCGCCAACGGTGAGGTCGTGGGCGGCGAGCATGGTGGCGCCGGCGGTGCCGCCGATGCTGTGGAGCTTGTAGCCGGGCAGGGAGTTTTCCTCTCTCTGGTTCTGGTAGTCAATTTCGGCGTTGGCCCACAGGGTGTAGGGGAGCGGTGTAGTAAGTGGGGTCTTGGGGTCTGGCGGGTAGCAAGGCATGCCGCCTTGCATGGAGGTCATGCGGTTACGGATGGTGCGCAGTTGGCGCTCCATCTGGCCGCGCCAGGCGGTGTTGAGGTTGGCGATTCCGGAGCCGTTTACGTTGGCCGCGAGTTTATTTGCGCTGCGGGTGTCGCCGTTGTCTCGGTAAGTGGCCATGGCGTTTCGTATTCGGGCGAGGTCAGAGTTTGCCGGCATGGTTTCGGACAGTTCCCGGGCCTGAACAAGAGCTGAGCAGGCTAGGGCTGTTACAGTTGTACGCTGCAGAAAGCGTGTGAGTCGAGGTTTCATACGCTGTCATAGACATCTCTCCTCTCCGTTGTGATGAAAAACAATCAGAAAATGGGTAATTTATGCCTGGTTCGCGCAAAAGATGAGGCTCGGCGTTAACTGCCGAGCCTGAGAGTAGATTGTGTATGGGAACACAGCCTGTTGTGCGTTACTTGCGCGGGGGGAATTCGTAGGATATGCGGCCGGTGGTGGGGGTGAAGACGAGGTAGGCGTCGAACTTCTTGCCGCTCTTGTGGCTGACGAAGTCTTTGATAAGCTCTGTTTTGCCCTTGGTGAGCAGGCGGGCCACGATATCCGCCGTCAGCGAGATTCCGCACATGGTGTGGGGGATGACGAGCGGCTTGCGGTTCTTGCCGTATGTCAGGCCGTCTACGTGCCAGGCTTCGGGGGTTTCGAGGAGTTCGTGTTCGCCCTTACCCTTTACTTTGATGCTGCCGTGACGGGTTGCTTGGGAAAGGTCCTGCACGGTGGCATCTGCTGCGGTGAATTTGCTGTCGGCGCTGTTTTTGCTGTCTTTCTTGCGCGGTTCGCGTGGGGGGAATTCGAAGCCGACGGTGCCTTTGCGGGCGTCGAGTACGAGGTAGGCGTCGAATGCGCGGTTGGTGCGCTGGGAGATAAAGCCGGTGATAAGCTCGCTCTTACCCTCGGACAGTACCCGGCAGAGTTGGTCGCGTGTCATTTCTTTGCCGAGGATGGTTTTTGACATAGAGAAGCCGGTTTTGCTGCCGGACTGGCGGAAGTCGGGCACGCTCCACTGCTTGTCATTTTCGGTCAGTTCGAGTTCGCCCTGGTCCTTGACCACTACTTTGCCCAGGCTGGTTTGCGGTGCACTTTCACCGGGGGCGGGGGATTTTTCATCATCGAAATAGAATTCGGCTTTCCAGGTTCCGCCTTGTTTTTCGGGTTCGAGCAGGCGCAGACCTGCTTTGAAGGGTTTTCCGAATTTGGAGCGGAACCCTTCCATCACAGGCAGGCACCGGGTGGTGATAAGTTCGGCCAGGGCGTCATCTCCGAGCCCCAGACCGGCGTGTACACGGCGCAGGCGGAATTTGCAGGCGGTGCAAGAGACGGTATCTACTCTGCTGATGAGGGGGGCTGTTCCGCAGTTGGGGCATGGTATGTTCAGGTCGGGGTTTTTGCCGTTTTGCATGTAATCGCGCACGGCTGTCACGATATCTGCTGTGTAGGAGCGGATATCTTTCATGAAGGTGGTGCGGTCGAGTTTGCCGCTTTCCATGAGCTTGAGCCTGTACTCCCACTCGCCGGTGAGTTCGGGGCTGGAAAGGGTGCTGAGCCCGATTTTGCTCAGTAGGTCAATCAGGTCGATACCTCGGCGTGTGGCCACCAGGTCTTTGCCGTCGCGGGCTATGTATTCCTGGGTAAGCAGCCCTTCGATGATGGCTGCGCGGGTGGCGGGGGTGCCCAGTCCGCGTTCTTTCATGGCATAGGCGAGTTCTTCGTCTTCCACGAGTTTTCCTGCGGTTTCCATGGCTGTGAGCAGGGTTGCTTCGGTATAAGCTGCGGGGGGCTTGGTGGCATCCTGGTGAGTGGTTGCCTTTTCCGTCAGCACGCATTCTCCCTGGTTTACCGGGCAGAGCTCATCTTTCTTTTTACGTTCGGGGTTGTTGTAGAGTGCTTTCCACCCGGCCTTGAGCAGCACACGCCCGTGGGTGTGGAAGTGGTCTTTCGCCCCGGGGCTGGTTACGATGCTTGTGCGGTCGGTATCTTCATACTCGGCGTTGGGCAGGAATACGCCCAGGAATCGTTGCACGACGAGGTTGAAGATTTTGGCGGCATCTCCGCTCAGGTTAGTGAATTTGCCGGTGGGGATGATGGCGAAGTGGTCGCTTACCTTGCTGCTATCGAATACTCGCTTGCTTGGGCGAACTCTGCGGTTGTTCAGGATATCAGCCGCGAAGGGTTCGAGATTGGGCATGTTTTCACTAATGGCAGTGATGGTGCGTGTGGCGATTTTCAGGTAATCGTCGGGCAGATATTTCGAGTCTGTACGCGGGTAGGTGAGCACCTTGTGCTTTTCATAGCATTCCTGTGCTATTTGCAGGGTTCGGCTGGCGGAGAACCCATAGCGGTTGCTGGCCTCTTTCTGCAGGGAGGTGAGGTCGAAGAGCAGAGGCGGTGGCATGGATACCGGTTTTTTTACCTCTCGAACCTGGGCGGTGCGGCCCTCGCAGCGGCGTGCTATGGCTGCGGCAGTTTCGGCGTCCCACAGGCGTTCGCGGGTGCGCTGGGGGTGGTTTTCGTCTTTCTTCCACTCCGGGTCGAACCAGCGGCCATCATAGTGACCGCTCTGCGCTTTGAATGTGGCACGTACTTCGAAATAGGTCTCGGGCACGAAGGCGAGCATTTCTTTCTGGCGAGCGGCGAGCAGGGCCAGGGTAGGGGTTTGCACGCGGCCGGTGGGTGTGATATTGAATCCGCCTGCGGCAGATTGGAGGACGGTGAGTGCGCGGGTGCTGTTCAGTCCGACCAGCCAGTCGCTTTCGGAGCGGCACACGGCGGCATCTGCCAGGTTGGTCATGTCGGCGTCGCTTTTCTGGGTTGCCCAGGCTTCGAGAATGGCATCATCGGTCATGCTCTGCATCCACAGGCGGCTTAGTGGCTTTTTAATCTTGCCATAGCGTATGATATTGCGGAATATCAGTTCACCTTCGCGCCCGGCATCGCATGCGTTCACCAGGGCGGTTACCTCTTTGCTGCGGGCCAGTTTGAGCACCTTTTTAAGTCGGTCTGCCGATTTGGCAATGGGTTCGAGCTCCATGCTGGCGGGCATGACCGGCAGGTAATCCATTTTCCAGGGTAGGCTTTGGCCGTCCTCTGTCTGGGGTTTTTTCTGCTCGACGAGGTGACCCACGGCAGAGGTGATGATGAGAGAATCGTTCACATAGCTTCCGGAGCTGTCGTCTTTACGGAATTTGCCGGTCTGCTTTCCCAGTACCCGTGCCAGGTCTCCGGCCACGCTGGGTTTCTCTGCGATGATGAGCGTTTTTGCCATGCTTTGCTTATAGTAAAATCGTGAAAATTGTGACGGTGCTACTCTGCGGGGAGCGCCTTGCCTATCTATAGAAAGACAGGAAATCAACCCACTTGTCAAGTCGGAAATGAGTCATCGGTTATAGTATCTACATGTTATCGGCTACGAAGGGGCAGGGAATGTTTATTTGCCTGATGTAGTAGCTTGAGGTGAGATTCAGGATAATGATTTCCGGAGGAGTTCTTGAAGGTATGCGTTCGTTTTTGCTGCGTATGAGCGCGGGTTGCGCCACCAGTCGAGCGCCCAGATGTGGAAGAGGTTCCAACCGAGGGATTGCAGCACACTTTCGCGGAGAACATCACGGTCTCGGGCAGTGGCGGCGGCGGCATAGGCCTGGCTGTCGAGCACGATACCGGCGAGCATGTTACCCGGTTGCTCCGGGTGAGAAATGGCGATATCGATACGGTAGCCTGATACCCCGAGGTTGCAGATGCAATTCCAGCCCAATGCCTGCAACTCGCGGCAGATGGCGCGTTGCAGACCGGTTTCGGTACCGATTGCAGAAACTGCCGTGTTGCGGTTGAAATAGGTTGCTGCTCCCATGCGTGCGCACTCCAGAAAACCCTTCAGATCGGCAGCGCCACGTGCACGGGTTCGGTTCAGGTCAATGTCTTCGGGTTTGAGGGAGCTGAACACATGCATGCCGGTGCGTGCACGGGTGATAGCCACATTCAGTCGGCGTTCGCCGCCTGTGAGGTTCAGCGGGCCGAAGTTCATGGAAATAGCGCCCTTTTCATCCGGCCCGTAGGTGGTGGAGAAGTAGATAACGCCGCGCTCGTCGCCCTGTACGTTTTCCAGGTTTTTGACGAAGATGGCCTCGGGGTTGTCTTCGTTGAAGAATTTTTCGAGGGTTTCGTCCTCCGCGCGAGCCTTGTCAAACATGTCCAGAATGAGAGACTGTTGCTGAGCGTTGAAGGTGACGATACCGATACTGGTCAGCTCATTGTAATCGAAGTCCGGGCTGCGCAGCACGTTCAGCACGTGGTTCACGAGCGACTCTGCTTCCTTTTTATTATAGCGCTTAGATGCCCCCTTTGCATACACGCCGTCGACATAGTGGTATTGCAGGGCAGTATCGTGTTCTACAGGAGCGGGGAAGGTTACGAGTTTGTTTTCGTAGTAATTGCGGTTGGAGTAGGCGATGAGGCTCTCTGACTTACTGCGGTAGTGCCAGGTGAGGTTCATCTGCGGAATACCGCAGGCCAGGCATTCGTCGAGAATGCTTTCGAGGTCTTGTTCGACATCCTCCGTTTCTTCGCTTTCCTCTTTTGAAGCGCGGGAGAAGAAGCTGGTAGGGGGCATCTGGCGCGGATCTCCGACGATAACGGCGCTTTTTCCGCGCCCGATGGCGCCGATGGCATCCCACACGGGAATCTGAGAGGCCTCGTCGAAGATAACCAGGTCGAAGGGCTCTGCGTCGGGCGTAAGATACTGTGCGACGGAGAGCGGGCTCATGAGCATGCAGGGCTTGAGCTTGCTGCTGACGTTCGGGATGAGTGACAGGAGTTTGCGTATGGCCTTGTGAGCTCGTTGTTTATTGATTTCGTGGTTAAGCTCTGCCATTTCTTTTGTGAACTGCTTGTGGTCTGCTGCGCGTTCACGAATCAGCTTTTGCAGGTGTCGGCAGGCTTCTGAGAGCATGAGGGCGTCTTTCTTGCAGAAATCGCGTATGCGTTTCTCGTGCGTGGCTGCGTCGAAGTGAGTGAGTGTTCGGCTGGCATCCACTGCGCTGCGCAGGCGATAGCGGGCGTAGTTAGTGAGCACGGCTGTTTCCAGCTCCGTGTGTTTGATTTCACCTGCGCACAGCATGTTGACCAGAGTGTGGGTGATGTCACTGCTGGCCTTTGCGGCGCATTCGTTGAATATGGTGATTTGGCGCCAGGAGTCGCGGGCCGCCAGCAGGTCACGGGCTGCGGCTGCGGCAGCTCCTTCGCGCTCGATTTCGGGGCTGCTGAAGGGGGCGCCGAGTTTTTCGCCCAGCTCGGCAGCGACAGCCAGCCATTCTTCGGTGCAGAGTTGCAGGGTCGCAGCCTGTGCAGCAGCGGGGCTACCCGGAACGATGGGATTTCCGGCCAGCGAGAGGAACAGATTACAGAGCGGCTGAATGGCCGAGAGTTCTCTGAGGTCGTCTGCCATGTTGCAAGCTGCCTCGTAGTCAGCCTGCGAGGTATCTACCCCCCTACGGTACTGTGGCAGGGTATCTGCTGTGAGTGCCGGGGAGTTTTTGTAGCGTTGCATGTCGACCAGGTTCTGCAGGTCGCGGGCGATGTCGGGTTTGTTGCTGCTGAAGGCGATGACCTGCAGAGTCTTTGTGATTTTGCGGTTAGTGAGGAAGCGACTGATGAAGTTGGAGAGCTGCCCTTCACGCCACTGCATGTAGAGGGAATTGATGTCGGGATTGTCCTCCGTTCCTTCGGGGTAGTGCAGGGAGAGTTCGGCCTTGCACAGGCGGTAGTTATTGGCAGCGGCGAGGGTCTCTTGCAGTTGATGGAGTGTGCTTTCTGCCGTAGCGGGGAGCAGGGGGGTGTTATCCTGGCCGTAGGTACGGGCTGCCAGCAGCAGCAGGCGGGCGACGGCGCTGCGGGTGCCGACATAGTCCTCCTTGCTGAGTCCTACCTGCTCCATGAGGGTGTTGAGAGCGTTGTCGCGGCGCTCGGCTCGGCGCACTGCGAGAGAGAGCAGCTCCGCGAGCTCATCGTCCCACTGCAGGGTGTAGTGAGTGTGCCGCAGGTAGCGCCCCGGGGTCGGGTACAGCTCTGCCACAGGGGTGAAGGCCAGACTCAGTTCGTGGGTGAAGTCAAGCAGTTGCGCTTTTGACTCAGCGGTGATACTGAGCATATCCTGCGCCGGGGGTGGGAGCTGGGGGACACTCGGGGCCTCTGCCAGCAGGTTGATGTCGTCGTACAGGCTGGTGGAGTCCGGGTAGTGGCGGTGGAGTTCCTGCGGCAGGATATTGAGTCCACCGCGCAGTTTGAGCATATCGCTGACTGTTTTTGCCCAGTTATCGCCGCCGGAAATATTCTCGGTGTTGTCGATGGCGGCTTTGAACTGTGCCAGTACTTCCTTTTTGATAGCTTTGTTGGAGTGGAGTTCCAGGCAGAAATCCCCCAGGCCTATGCGCTTGAGTCGCTTGTACACCACTGAGAGGGCGGCTGCCTTCTCTGCCACGAAGAGCACGGTTTTGCCGTGGCCCAGGCAGTGGGCAATCATGTTGGAAATGGTCTGACTTTTGCCGGTACCGGGGGGGCCGATGAGTACAAAATTTTTCCCCCGACCGGCGGCGAGTATGGCAGAGAGCTGAGAGGAATCCGACGAGAGCGGGGTGAAAACCTGTTGGGCATCGACCTGGGTATCCAGTTCTTTCGCGTCGGGGAATCCGACCTGAGCGGGGAAACTCTCCCGGTTTTCATCTGCCAGGTGACGTACGATAGGGTTAGTCATCAGCTCCTGTTGGCGGTCACACAGGTCCTTCCACATCAGGTATTTGGCAAAAGAGAATATGCCCAGCGAGCAGGTGTCGATAACTTCCCAGCCATCAATATCTTTGATAGCGCGGCGCACGATATCGAATATCTGCGGCACATCCAGTCCGCTCTTGTCTGTGGGCAAATCGCCTTCCAGCTCGGGGAGGTTGAGCGCATACTCTGTCTTGAGCAGCTCAAGAAGGGTGAGATTGATGCGGGTTTCTTCGTCACTGGTACGCAGGGTGAAATTACTTTTTACACTCTTGCGGGATATGCGCACCGGTATGAGCAGCAGCGGGGCGTAGAGGGTCTGGTTTTTCTCCCGGCGAATCCAGCGCAGGAATCCGCAGGCAATGTAGAGAGTGTTGTAGCCGCTCTCCTCCATGTTTTTGCGGGCGGCGAGGTAGAGCTTGTAAAGGCGTTTCTGCAGCTCATCGTGGTCCAATATGCCCTGAGTGCCGACGGCGGGCAACTCGTTTTTGGCGTACATTTCTGCAGCGTGGCTCTGAATGAGGGCGTGCGCCTCGCTTTTATCCTCCTTTTTGAGAGCCTCTGCGAGGGCAAAGGTGACGGGAACTTCCGTGAGTTTGAATACCTTGCCGTTGTAGAGGTCATCCTCAAGCTGGGCGGCGTTTTCCAGCACGAGACGTACCTGAGTTTTGTCGATGCGGCAGTTGAGCAGGTTGTTGCGCATGGAGAGGTCGAGCAGTTTGAGCTGCCAGTTTTCCATACGGGTACGCTTGCGGGCGGAGACGAGAGATTGCTCTGTTTCGAGGTCAGCGGTGGTTTGTTCGGGCAGGAAGGTGTCGCCGTCGCTGTTGCAGGTATGTTCGTTAACGATACTGGGAGCATTCTCCGGGCGCTCCGAGCTGATGGGGCGCACACCGGTGGCCCAGATGCGGGCCACGTCGAAAGCCCTGGCATATTCTGTTTCATGCAGGTGTTGTTCTGCACGGGCTCTGGCGACAGAGAAAGAGTAGCGGCACTCGTTTTCCGAGCGCGTGAGCATAGTGGTCTCCAGCACCAGCAGCTCACCGAGTTTCAGCAGGTTGCGCAGGGTGGAACTGCCATGAACGATGGGCGATTTCAGACTTTCGTCTTTCAGCAGCATGCCCACAAATGCATGCCCGGGTATGATGATAATCAGCGGGTTGAAACCAGCCTGGGCGATGACGGCAGCCATGAGCATGGTGGTGTCCAGGCAGGTGGCACAGCCGCCCTGCATGATTTGGGAGGGGGTGCGCACCTTTTGGTGCATTCCTTTGTCTATTTCTATTTCCCCTCGGGCGTGCAGGGCGTAGTTTATACCATAATTACTGAGGGTGAGCCAGATAGCGTGCAGTTTGTTGATGATGGCATTCTGCTCTCCCTGGTAGCCGTTCCAATCGGGACTGAGCCCTTCTTTTGCCAGGAGTTCACCTGCATGGAAGAGCACTTTATCGACAGCCGGATCGTTCGGCTGTACCAGTGCCGCCAGCAGCTCGGGGAACCTGGCATCCTTGCCCAACACCCAGGCATTGCCCGGTAGCCAGGTAAGTTGTACGTTCTCCTGGCACAGTTGTTCGTCTCCCCTGAAGAGAGAAAAGTGAATTTGCCCCGGTTCTGCCTCTGTCAGGGCTTTCAGAGCAGCAAGGTTGAAATTGATTCCGGAGGGCGGGGCGATACTCAGCGGGGTATTTGCCGGCAGTTTATCGATGCAGAATTCGAGCGGGGCGATGTATTCGGGAGTGGTGGTGACACGCAGGGTGAGGTTTTCAATGTCGGTGTCGCTCTCGATGCTCAGAGTGTCGAAGTGAGGTTTACCGTTGCTGAGGTATACAACGGAGAGGTATGGACTGTATGTCGGTGTGATTTTTATAGTCATGATATAGCGTTATGATGTTAACGTTTGTTAAGATATTCTGTAATACCGCGCCCGATGGCCTGAGCGAAGCGCACAGCATTTTCATGCTTGTTGAGATAGCGGGCGTGCTCAGGGTTCGAGAGATAGGCTACTTCTGTTATGACGGCCGGAACATACGATTCGTTGCATGCATTCAGCCAGTCGCCGCCGCCTTTTCTGCCATCATTGCGCAAAACCACCCCGCAGGGCTGACCATTGTTGGGCATGCCATGTGCCGGTTGGTCAAGAATGTCGCGGTTCATGACCTGTGCCATGGTGTAGGCCAGGCGGGCGCCGACTTCGTTGCAGTAGAATGCGCCCTTGTTGTACACGCGCCAGGTTTCCGAATTGCTGTTGTGGTGCAGGTACACGACAGCTCCCGGGAGCTGGTCAAGTGCGTAATTCGTGCTCAGCATGCCCACGGCGATACGGCGCGGGTGGTGGGTGGAGCGGTATATAGCTGTTGGAACAGGGGTTTTCACATGGTGCACGCCGGCCTTGCGCGCGGCTTCGGCCAGTTTCGGGTCGGTCGGTACATCCCCACGGTTGCAAATCAGGCAGGTGTAGCCGGCGGCTTCAATGACTTTCTTCACCTCACCTGCGTAGCGATACCAGAACTCCGTTTCCTCTATCACGCCGCCCTTGCTGGCATCCGGCGTGCGCGCGCCCTGTCCGCCGCGGGTCGGTTCGTAGTAGTGACCGATATCGAGTACCACGACTTTGGAGTTGTAGGCTATCTGCTGCATCTGCATTTGATGGCAGGCGGGGAATAACAGGGTAACAGCCGCAGCGGCGGCAAGGAGCAGGCGTTTCATTATAAACGATTGGGGAATGGTGAAATATGGTGTAATCAGAGGGGAAGTTCGCCCTGGGCGCGGGTGAGAGGGGCGCCTATCTTCTGATAGGCGGCGGGCATGGCTTCGCGCCCACGCGGGGTGCGCTTGATATAGCCCTGCATGATGAGGAAGGGTTCATGGACGTCTTCGATAGTGCTTTCATCCTCACCCACGGCAACGGCAAGCGAGGCCAGCCCCACGGGGCCGCCGCCGAACTTGTAAATCATGGTTTCGAGCAGGCGCTTGTCCATTTCGTCCAGCCCGTCTTCGTCGATGTCAATCATGCTCAGGGCGGCCTCTGCCACATCATCGGATATGCGGCCATCGCTGCGCACCTGGGCATAGTCTCGCACCCAGCGCAGCAGAGCATTCGCCACGCGGGGGGTACCGCGAGAGCGCCGGGCGATGGCCAGCGCACCGCCGTCTTTCAGGTCGATGTCGAGCAGCCCTGCCGAGCGGTGCAGAATCTGGCAGAGTTCCTCGGGCTTGTAGTAATCCAGTCGGTTGATGAGACCGAAACGCGAGCGCAGCGGCCCGGTGAGCATGCCGGCACGTGTTGTGGCTCCCACCAGGGTGAACTTGGGCAGGTTGAGCTGGATGGAGCGGGCATTCGGCCCCTGGTCGATGATGATGTCGAGCCGGTAATCCTCCATGGCGGGGTAGAGGTACTCCTCAATGGCGGGGTGCAGGCGGTGAATCTCATCGATAAAAAGCACATCGCCTTTCTCGACATTGGTGAGGATTCCGGCGAGGTCGCCGGCTTTCTCTATCTGCGGGCCGGAGGTGGTGTGGAGCCGGTGCCCCACGGCATTGGCGATGATGTTGGCCAGGGTGGTCTTGCCCAGTCCGGGCGGGCCGCTGAGCAGCACATGGTCGAGCACGTCACCGCGCATGCGGGCGGCTTCTACCATGAGCAGCAGGCGCTCCTTCACTTTATCCTGCCCGCAGAATTCGCTGAATGCCGGCGGGCGCAGCGAGACGTCGTAGCTGCCCGACGTCTCGGCCATGCGGGTATAGACAGAATCAGCCATTGGCTTATTTTTGAATCATCACGACCCCACCGATTGCCTGCGGAGGGGGTATCAGAACTCCGGCCTGCATTTGTTGCTGCTGGCAGGCTGTCAGAGCGGCGGCGGTGGCTGCTACGGCGGCGGCTTTTACCAGTACGGGATACTTCGGCGCGGTTTTGTTTTCAGCTTCGATTTTCATGTTGGTATCTGTTAATGTGAGTTACTTGACGTTCTGAACAGGCGGGGGCAACACAGGCGGTTCTCCTGCCAGCTGTTGCTGCTGCTGCTGGCAGGCGGCCAGAGCGGCGGCTGTAGCAGCCACGGCAGCGGCTTTCACCAGTACGGGGTACTTCGGTGCGGTTTTGTTTTCTGCTTCGATTTTCATGATTTTTAATAGGTTGAAAAATCAGTTACTTTGTCTGTACCTGCGGGGGCAGCGGAGCGCCGGGAGGAGTCATAACCTGCTGCTGTTGCTGCTGCTGCTGGCAGGCGGCCAGAGCGGCGGCTGTAGCTGCCACGGCAGCGGCTTTCACCAGTACGGGGTATTTCGGTGTTTCTTTCTTTTCAGGGTTGAGATCCATGTTATATGGTGGGTTGTTCAGGTAAGGGTTCGGGGATAGCTATCGCGCCGAGCAAGAGCTGAGGTTCAATATCGGGCGAACTTCCCGGTGTTTCAACCCCAGAGGGCTCTTCGGAATCAGGCACAAAAGGAACAACCCCGCCCAGCTGCTGAACCTGCTCATCGGGCTTCGGTGTTGTTTGCTCAGTGGGGCGGTTGGCAGGTGAGTCACTTGGCTCATGGGTCGGTGAGTGACGGTCGCACGACACCAGTGCCACTGTACTCGCGGCAGCAGCAACGAGCACCATCTTGATAGAAGGGTACACGGGTACGCTTGGCTTTTGTTCGGGTGATATGTTCACAGGTCGAGTTTAGCACATCATTCGGGAATGTCAATGTCGTTTTCTTTCATGAATTGAATCACTCTGTCAAATTTTGCCAGCCTGCTCGCAAGGGCGCGTTCGTCGTGTTCGTTGGTTATTTTTACAGACAGAATACGCTCTCTGACTTTCCGGACTCCATCGCATTCAATCTGATACATCAGCTTCTGCTCCTTCTGTCGCAAGGGGTATCCGGGCTCAGAAAGCGGCAAAGAAACCCCGGCCAGACGCATAGGGTCTGTAGTACGATTCTTCCTGGCATCGGGAAGGGGTGGGTAATCCGGTTCTGTGTCGCCTGGTGCGATATTCATGCCTCCACACTAGCACAGAAAAGCTCTTTGTCAAGAGGCCTCCCAAAAAATGTTGCTATCTGCCAAATTCCCAAACCTGCGTTTTAACCATACCGCAAAAAAAAGGTTTTTTTTGCGGTTGTACTGACTTTTAGCTGGAAAGGGTACGGTGAATGTGGTAGTATGCAGAAGATAACATGAGCGATACATACATTTTCGACAACGTGAACCAGTACCTTGAGGCGGGGCTCAGCATATACAGTCCCTCTCTGTATCTGGGTGTGGGTTTACAGCCCTATTGGATGAAAGCCGCTGCCTACGAACCGATGGCGGAAGAGGCACCGGCTCTCACTGAGCAAGATACTGTTGCACTGGTTAACAGCTGTTGTACGGAGGAACAGCGTGCCACGCTTGAGGCAGAAGGATCTATCGATTTTATAGCCGATTCCCCATCAGGCAAGTACCATGCCTACATATACAAACAGGAAAACGGCTATGTGCTCATTCTGCTGATGCTTAATGTCGCCAGTTTCCTGAAACAGGGTATCGATGCCAAGTGCTCTGACCTGCACCTGCCGGCCTCTTGTGCGCCCTCGTGGCGACGTTTCGGCAACTTGCAGCCCATGTGGGAGAATGCACCTCTGCTTACCCGCGAAGACGCCGAGGCTCTGGTAGACAGTTTCCTGTCAGAAAAAGAGTGGGCTCGACTGAAAGAAAAGGGCGATGTCGACTTTGCCTATCAGAACGAGAACGGACGTTACCGCGCCTCGGTTGTAGACCAGCGTCTCGGCTATTCCATGTGCTTCCGTATCATCAACAGCAAGGTGCTGACCATGCAGGAAATCAACCTGCCCGAGGAGTATGTGGTGCCGCTTACCCGTTTCACCAACGGCCTGATTCTGGTTACCGGTTCCGTCGGTTCCGGTAAATCCACCACTCTGGCAGCCATCATTGACTTTATCAACAAGGATCGCCACGACCATATCATCACCCTCGAAGACCCCATCGAGACTGTATTCAAGCCTATCGGCTGCCAGGTGAATCAGCGCGAGGTTCACAAGCACACTGAGTCTTTCGGCCGAGCTCTTCGCGGTGCCCTGCGTCAGGACCCGGATGTCATCATGGTGGGTGAAATGCGCAACCTCGAAACCATATCGCTTGCTCTCTCTGCTGCCGAAACCGGTCACCTGGTGCTAGGCACTCTTCACACCGGCTCTGCCGCCCGTACCATTGATCGTGTGCTGGATGCTTTCCCGGTCAGCGAGCGCGAGCATATCCGCATCATGGTCTCCGAATCTCTGCGAGGCGTACTTTCTCAGCAACTTGTACCGAAGAAAGATGGTAGCGGCCGCGTGATGGCTCTGGAGATGCTGGTGAATACCTCCGCAATTGCCAACTGTATCCGCGAGGGCAAGACTTTCATGATTCCCGGTCTCATTCAGACCGGCAAGAATCAGGGCATGCGGTTGATGGACGACTCTCTGCAGGAGCTCTACCTGAAAGGTATCATCAGCGCAGAGGAATGCACCACCCGTGCCACCGATAAGGTGATGATGGACAATTTCCTGAAAGCACACCCCGAACCCGCTGCGCCCGCTGCTCAGTAAAACGCCAGCCCCCCCCTTTTACAAACGACATGAAAAATCGCATCGATACCTATTTTACCGCCCTGGTGGAAAACGGCGGTTCAGACTTGCACCTTTCGGAAGGGCAACCGCCCAAAATGCGTGTGCACGGCGACATTGTGCCTATAGAGGAAACCATACTTTCGCACGAGGACATGATAGAGCTCATGCAGCCCATCTGCCCCGAGCGTCTGTGGAAGGAATACACCGAAGGCGGCGACGCGGACTTTGCGTATGAGATGGATGCCACATCGCGTTTCCGCTGTAACTTCCTCAAGCAAGAGCGTGGTTACGCCTGCGTGTTCCGTCTCATCCCGACCAAAATCCTGACGATGGACCAGCTCAATGTGCCTGAGCAGATTAAGCGCTTCGGCGAGATGCGCTCCGGGCTTGTGCTGGTAACCGGTCCCACCGGCTCCGGTAAATCCACCACTCTGGCCGCTCTTATAGACTACATCAACACGAACTTTGCACGCCACATCATCACGGTAGAGGAACCTATCGAGTTCGTGCACCCCTCCAAGAAGAGTATCATTACCCAGCGCGAGGTGCCCGTTAATTGCCCGACGTTTGCCGACGGGTTGCGAGCGTCTCTGCGAGAGGATGCCGACATCGTGCTGGTGGGTGAAATGCGTGACCTGGAAACCATTTCGCTTGCACTCACTGCTGCCGAGACCGGTCTGCTGGTATTCGGCACCCTCCACACGAACAATGCTCGCAAGACCATTGACCGTATCATCGATGTGTTCCCGGCGGAGCAGCAGTCTCAGGCTCGCACTATGCTGGCCGGCTCACTCCGTGGCGTGGTTGCCCAGTTGCTCATGAAGCGCTGCGACAAGCCCGGACGTGTGGCGGTGAATGAAATCCTCTTCTCCACTCCCGCCGTGGCGGCCATTATCCGCGAAGGTGCTACCCAGAAACTCGCCGACGTTATCACCGGCGGTAAACAGCTGGGTATGCAGTTCATGGACGACGCTATCTGGCAAAAACTTCAGCAAGGGCTGGTGTCGCCTGAAGAGGCTTACATGAAAGCTATCGACAAGGCCAGGTTCAAGAACTTCCTGCCGCCTGACAAGGCTATACTGGCCAACGCCGGCGGTGCATAAAAACTTCAGCTTATTTTCCGGCGGTGCGGTGGAGTTCCCCGGCTCCTGTCCGCACCGCCGGATTGTGAATATATGAAAAAAGTAGCACTCTATGCCGGCAGTTTCGACCCACCCACCAATGGGCACCGGTGGATGATGCAACGCGGAGCGGAGCTTTTTGACGAACTGGTCGTCGTTCTGGCAGTGAATCCCGACAAACGCGCCTTCCTCCCCCTGGAGCAGCGAGCTGGTTTGTTGCGTCGTGTGGCGGCAGAGCTGCCCGGCAATGTTCGGGTGGAGGTCGTGCCGCAGGGATTCCTGGTGGATTTTGCAGCACAAACCGGTGCAACTCATTTGTTGCGGGGTATTCGCAATACCATTGATTTTGAGTATGAGAAAAGCATAGCTCGCATGAATGCCCGCATGCAACCCGGGATTCAGACGGTCTTTCTCATGCCCCCCTCTGAGCTGGAGGATATAAGCTCATCTATGGTGCGAGGATTTGTAGGTTTGCCCGGGCATGAGCGTTGGGTGAGAGCCAGTGTTCCCCCTTGCGTGGTCTCTGCCATTTGCAGTGGCGAACAGCCGGAGTGATACCTCTCCGGTATGTGTTATATTCCCGGCTGCTGAAAAAAACAGGAGTAAATTCTTGCAACTACCATCGAAAGGTAGTAGAATGCTCAGCGATGAGAAGACCACCTATACCCGGGTTGGTGCTGGCAGACGGTTGGCTGGCACCCTATGAGCGAGAAATCAAAGGACGTATGCGGCTGTACGATGGCCGTGTGCAGAGCCTGTGCAGGCGCTATGGTTCGCTGCTTGAGTGCGCCAATGGTTTCACCCGCATGGGGTTCAACCGCGACCCTCAGAGCGGTGAGTGGATTTACCGCGAGTGGGCTCCCGGAGCGCGCGCTCTGTATCTGATCGGTGATTTTAACGCATGGAACCGCGAGTCTCACCCCATGCAACCGACCGCAGATGGTGTGTGGGAACTGCGTTTGCCGGCAGATACCCTGCGGCATGGTCAGAGCGTGAAAGTACATGTGATAGGCGCTGACAATGTGGCGCGCGATCGTATACCTGCCTGGATTCGCTACACCAGGCAGGATTCTGCCACTTTTGACTACAGCGGTATCGTATGGGCTCCCGAGCAGGAATATAAGTGGAAGAACACCCGCTGGAACCCCTCCGTCGTGAAGGTGCCTTTCATTTACGAGGCGCATGTCGGTATGGCCGGTGAAGATGAGCGAGTGCACACATACCGCGAGTTTGCGGACAACGTGTTGCCGCGAGTGGCAGCCCTCGGGTACAACGTGGTGCAGCTCATGGCTATACAGGAGCACCCCTACTACGGTTCTTTCGGCTACCACGTCTCCTCATTCTTTGCTCCATGTAATCGCTTCGGCACGCCCGACGACCTGAAATATCTCATCGATACGGCTCACGGACTGGGTATTGCCGTGTTGCTCGATGTGGTTCACTCGCATGCAGTGAAAAACGTAGCCGAGGGGCTCAACAATTTCGACGGCTCAGGGGGGCAGTATTTCAATGCCGGCAAGCGAGATGCGTTCCACCCCGACTGGGACAGTTGCCTGTTTGACTACGGGCGGACGGAGGTTATCGAATTTCTTCTCAGCAACCTGCGCTGGTGGCTGCAGGAGTATCATTTCGATGGTTTCCGTTTCGATGGCGTGACCAGCATGCTCTACCTGCACCACGGGCATGAGCCCTTTACAGACCTCGGTTGTTATTTCAATACGCAGGTAAATATAGATGCGGTTGTCTACCTGCAGCTTGCCGCGACTGTGGTACAGCAGGTGCGCCCCGGAGCCTTCGCCATAGCAGAGGATATGTCGGGCATGCCCGGTCTGTGCCGACCGGTGGATGAGGGCGGATTCGGGTTTACACATCGCCTGGCCATGGGACTGCCGGATTACTGGATTAAGCTGCTTAAGGAGAAAAAGGACGAAGATTGGAGTGTGGGGGATATCTGGTACACGCTCATTAATCGCCGCTATGGCGAGCCGAATATTGCCTATGCCGAGAGTCACGACCAGGCTCTCGTGGGCGATAAAACCATAGCCTTCCGCTTAATGGATGCCGAGATGTACACCCACATGAGCTGCGAGTTGCCCAGTGTTATTATTGACCGAGGTATCGCCCTGCACAAGATGATACGACTGGCAACTCTGGCTGCCGGAGGTGAGGGCTGGCTTAACTTCATGGGCAATGAATTCGGTCACCCGGAGTGGATAGATTTCCCCCGGGAGGGCAATGGAAATTCCTACAAATACTGTCGACGTCAGTGGTCACTGGTGGACAATGAGCTGCTGCGCTACCGCCACCTGCATGCCTTCGACCGCGCCATGGTCGAGCTGGCCAAGCGCACCGACTTGTTGTCCGCAGCTCCCGCACGCCCGCTGAATATGGATGAGAAGAATCAGGTGATGGCCTTTGAGCGCTCCGGGCTTGTATTTGTGTTCAACTGGAGCGGTACCCGCGCCATACCGGACTACAAGCTGCCCGCTCCTGCCCATGGGGAATGGAGAGTTGTGCTCGATTCCGACTCCGCCGCTTTCGGCGGGCTTGATAGGCAGGATGACAACATCAACCACTTCACCGATCGCAAGCAGAACCTCTCACTCTATCTGCTGCCTCGTACCGTTATTGTCCTCGCGCGGGCCTATCGCAGCGGCATGAAGCTGTAATCAGCATAAAGACAGAATTCGGAAAAACATGTTCGATTTTATTGACTTTATTCTGGATTATTTCCACTTTCGCTCCATGGGAAAGGAGGCGGGGTGTCTTTATGTCGTGCTGCTTGTTTTGATATTTCTGGGGATGGGTATTTATTTCGCCTGCCGCTGACGCGCAAAAGAAAATCTTGCAATCTCAGGGGGATGCGCGGTGCCGCTTGTCGGTCTGCTGCATGCCCCCGGGCGGTATGCTGCACATTTTGCTTTATCTCTGCTAAAAAAGTAGGTAATATAACCGCATGACAAGCGAGAACGCGGGGAACTGCATCCGCATACGCGGAGCGAAAGAACACAACCTCAAGGGGGTCGATGTAGATATTCCCCTGGGTGGTATCACCGTGGTGACGGGACCCAGTGGCAGCGGAAAGACGTCGCTGGCCATGAGTACGCTCTATGCAGAGGGGCAACGGCGATATGTGGAGACATTCTCGCCCTACGTTCGCCAGTTTATGGATCGTATGGACCGCCCGAATGTTGATGCGGTGGAGAATGTTCCGCCCGCGATTGCTCTGGGACAGCGCAACTCTGTCAAGAACTCACGCTCGACAGTGGGCACGATGACGGGCATCAACGAGTATCTGAAACTCATATACTCACGTCTGGCAGTGGGTCGGGATTCTGAGGGGCGCGTGGTGCGGCCGGCCACACCGCAGGGGGTAGCTGCACAGTTATTGTCTGAGAGTTCGGGCGGTGAAGTGTTGGTATGTTTTGCTCTGCGGCCGGTCGGGGCGTTCGATGAGATGGTACAGGCACTGCAGGGGCAGGGCTATCTGCGTGTGTATGCCCGTGGCGAGGTGTTGCGCCTGGATTGCGCGAGTGAACCGCTGCTGGGTATGGAGCGCTGGCTTATCGTGCAGGATCGTGTTAAACTGCGCCCCGAGAGCACACCTCGCCTGACAGAGGCGGTGGAGACAGCCCTGCGACTGGGGCAGGATGTTGTGTACACAGCTTTGCGTACGGAGAATGGGTGGAGTGAACTGCGGGAGTTCCGCAGCGACTGGTACCCGCTTGCAGAGCCTCAGCCGGGGCTTTTCAGCGGGAACTCACCCCTGGGTGCTTGTCCCGGGTGCAAGGGGTACGGTCGAGCGATTACCTATGATTATCATCGCGGTATCATACCCGACAAGAGCATAGCAGACGGTGCACTCAAGATGCTTTCGTCGCAGACTCTCTCCATCTGCTACGGGGACTTCCTTCGGGCGAATAAACGCCACCGCGCCGTGCGTATGAATGTGCCCTGGCAGAATCTGACCCAGAAAGAAAAGGATTGGGTTTTCTATGGAAATTGTGGAGATATCGACCCGTACACGGCTGCTGACCATCATTTGTGGTATGGTTACAAGGGGATTTTTGATGATATGGAGAAACACGCGCACAAGATGACCGTGCGTGTGTTTCTGGCCTACTATCGCGTGTACAGCGTGTGCCCTGAGTGCCATGGCGGGCGCTTGCGGGCAGAGGCTCTGGCCTTCACGATAGGTAATCTGACAGTGCCGCAGGTCATGGCGCTCCCCATGGTGGAGTTTCTGCCCTGGCTCGATGAACATGTGCTGCCGTCCGCAGGGGACGACCGCTCCCTGTCTCAGGCTGTGCGCGAGCTGCGCAGCCGCGTGGCTTACCTGTGCGAAGTGGGGCTGGGCTACATTGCTGCCAATCGCCTTACTCGCTCACTTTCCGGTGGTGAGATTGAGCGTGTGAGCCTGACCGCTTGCCTGGGGGCTGCGTTGACAGAAACCCTTTTTGTGCTCGATGAACCCACCGTTGGTCTGCACGCCCGCGACACGGCACGGTTGATTTCAGCCATGCACCGTCTGGCCGGCAGGGGGAACACACTTGTGGTGGTGGAACATGAGGAAGCTGTAATGCGCGCAGCTGATTACCTGGTTGACATGGGGCCGGCCAGTGGTTCCGGCGGCGGCGAGTTGGTGTATGCGGGAAGTCCCGACGGTATCGAAAACGCCACTCGTTCACTCACCGGTCAGTACCTCAGCGGTGCCCGCCGCATTCCTGTACCTCGCAAACGCCGCAAGGGGAAGGGTAAAATTTCCATTCGCGGGGCAGAGTGTCACAATCTACACAATTTCGACGTCGACATACCATTAGGGGTCTATACCTGTCTGACCGGAGTGAGCGGCAGTGGTAAGAGCACACTGGCCTGTCAGGTGCTCTATGGCTCCGTGCATGCAGATGCGCTCGACGATGAGGACGAGATGAAAGTGCGCTCTATCAGCGGGCTTGATAAGGTGCATGACGTGTTGCTTGTGGACCAGAGCCCCATCGTGCGAACTCCTCGCTCCACCCCTGCGGTATATATCGGCGTATTCGAGGATATCCGGGCGCTTTTTGTGGCGGAACCTGCGGCTCAGGCTCGCGGATTGAAACCCGGATATTTCTCTTTCAACAGCGGTGACGGTCGCTGCCCCCGCTGCTCAGGGCTCGGCCAGGAGAAGGTGGAGATGCAGTTCCTTTCCGATATTTTCGTGCCCTGCGCTCTGTGCCACGGCACTCGTTACACCGATCGCGCTCTTACTATAACTTTGCTCGGCTATAATATGGCTGAGATGCTCGCACTGGATATCCGCAGCGCTCAACTCCTTTTCGCTCGTGAAAAGAATGCCCGTGCCCGTCGTATTGCCGAGCGCCTGCAAGTGCTGGTGGATGTAGGTCTGGGGCATCTGGGGCTCGGGCAGCCGCTCAATACACTTTCCGGGGGTGAAAATCAGCGCCTGAAACTCGCTCACATACTGGTGGATGCCCTTACGGGAGAACAGGCAGACAAAGGCAGTCTGCTCATTCTCGACGAGCCCGGTACCGGGTTGCATTTCTGTGATTTGGAGGTATTGCTCGGTGTGTTCCGGCGCCTGGTGGAGCAAGGGCACACCCTGCTGGTAATCGAGCACAACCCGGAGCTTATCAAGTGCGCCGATTATATCATTGACCTCGGCCCGGAGGGGGGGACCGGCGGTGGCAATATCGTGGTGCAGGGGACTCCCGAACAAGTGGCCGCCTGCCCGGCCGGATTCACCGGCGGATATCTGTCGCGCATGCTCTGCGGCGAGAGTGGAGCAGGGGGCGATTCCCCGGCAGAGCTTATCGATATCGGCGTTCCCGGGGGTGTTATCGCCCTGCGCGGTGCGCGCCACCACCAGCTCAAGAATATAGATGTGGATATCCCCCGCAATCTGATGACCGTCGTCACCGGGCTTTCAGGAAGTGGCAAGAGCACGCTTGCCTTTGACATCGTTTTTGCTGAGGGGCAGAAACGCTTCATGGATGTTATGAGCCCCTATGCGCGTCAGTTCACCGAGCAGATGGAAACACCCGACATAGACCGCCTGACCGGGTTGCCGCCCACGGTGGCCATTGAGCAGAACCGTTCGCGCGGCGGCAGCAAATCCACTGTTGGCACGGTAACGGAAATCTGGCAGTTCCTGCGCTTGCTGTATGCCAAATTGGGGCAACCGCATTGCCCCCGTTGCAAGGTGCCGGTCGGTCGCCGTCTGCCGGAAGAAATTC
Organism: Akkermansia sp.; assembly: GCA_045592685.1. Taxonomy (GTDB): domain Bacteria; phylum Verrucomicrobiota; class Verrucomicrobiia; order Verrucomicrobiales; family Akkermansiaceae; genus Akkermansia. Next base: position 22,371 of record JAZNVF010000086.1, read on the forward strand.
GCTCGCTCGTCATGGCTGAAATTGATAAACGCCCGGCTTCGCTTATGATAGCTGCTCCCGTGGTGCGCAACCGCAAGGGGCACTATGCCGACCTGGCACGCTGGGCCGCCAAAAAGAAATACCCTTATATGATAGCAGATGGTAACATCTGCCGAACGGAGGATTTCACCCCGCTGGACCGCTATTCCAACCACGATGTAGACATTGTACTGGCCGAAATATGCGTGCAGGGCAACCACATCACCATGAATGGCCGGGATTGTGATTTCTCCGCACTTCATGACTGTGTGGGGCGTGCTCTGGAAATGGGTGACGGGTTCCTGCGGCTTGTGCAGGGGAAAACAAGTCAGTTGCTCGGTACTCGCTTGACCTGCCCGCAATGCGGTGAAAGCTATGCCGAGCCGGAACCCTCGACTTTCTCATTCAACTCACCGCGCGGCTGGTGCCCGATGTGCGCCGGTCATGGGCGAGTTGCCAAGATGAGCAGCCGCCGTGATGATGAGAAACTCAGCGAGCTGGAACGCGAGCTGCGCTATGACCGCGAGGTCGAACGCGCAACCCGCGAGGGAGAGAGCCGATGTTGCCCTCAATGCCGAGGGTTGCGGCTGAATGAATTTGCTCTTGCGGTCACTCTGTTTGGCAAAAATATAGCAGAGGTCGGCAGGTTGGATGCCGCCAGCGCTCTGAAACTTGCCGCCACCTGGCATTTTGAAGGGAGAGAGGCTGAAATCGCCCGCAATATTCTGGCCGAGATTACGCCCCGTCTGCGCTTTCTGCAGCGAGTGGGGCTGGGTTACCTGTCTATGGAGCGCTCTGCTACGACCCTCTCCGGCGGAGAGACTCAGCGTATACGACTGGCTGCGCAGCTGGGCTCAGAGCTTCGCGGGGTGCTATATGTGCTCGATGAACCCACCATAGGTCTTCACCCACGTGATAACGAGCGCCTGCTCTCCACTTTGGCAGAACTGAAAAAGCGGGGTAATACCCTGCTGGTTGTGGAGCATGATGAGGAAACTATGCGCTGTGCTGACCACATCATTGACCTGGGACCCGGTGCCGGTGTGCATGGCGGTGAGATTGTGGCTCAGGGGGCTTTTGATGAGGTACTGGCGAACCCTCAGTCTGTCACAGGACAGGCTCTGTCTGAAAAACGCAGTCACCCTGCCTGTGGTAAGTGGTTATCGGTGAATGATGTTGAGTGGTTGGAACTGACTGGCTGCTGTCTCCATAACCTGAACAATGTTACACTGCGTATACCCCGTGCACGTTTCACGGTTGTAACCGGTCCTTCCGGCGCAGGAAAGACCTCGCTCATCACCGGAACTCTCGCACCCGCTGTGCTGCATGCGCTTGGGGTGGATATCAGTAGCGAGGAGCGTGCCGCCTGGAAAAACTCGACCGGTCTTGCCAGCGTGCGCTCTCTGTACAGGGTAGATCAGTCGCCCCTGGGGAAAACGCCTCGCTCTACGCCCGCTACCTACATCGGTATCTTTGATGAAATACGTAAGCTCTTTGCTCAGAGTGCAGACGCCCGCCGACTGGGGTTCGATGCCGGGCGCTTTTCCTTCAACACCGCAGCCGGTCATTGCGAAAGCTGCAAGGGTACCGGCTACCAACGCAGGGAAATGGATTTTCTGCCACCTTGCAGTGTGCCCTGCGAAACCTGTCGAGGTGCTCGTTACAACTCACGTACGCTGCAAGTGCGCTATAAGGGCAAGACCATTGCCGAGGTGCTCGACATGAATATGGAGTCTGCCGCTGAGTTCTTCGCCGGGCAACCCCGTCTCGCAGAGCCCCTGAAATTGCTCTGCGAAACAGGCTTGGGCTACCTTACGCTCGGTCAGGCCAGTAATACGCTCTCGGGTGGTGAAGCTCAGCGCATAAAGCTCGTGGCTGAACTCATTAAGGGGCGCCGCGCTGCCCTGACAGCCATTCGCCGGGGGCGCGCTCTGCCGCAGGACCTCTACCTCATAGAAGAGCCTACCATCGGCCTGCACCCGCATGATGTCCGACAGTTGGTCGGAGTACTGCGCCGTCTGGTGGATATGGGGAACACGGTCGTGGTTATCGAGCACAATCTTGAGCTGATATGCGAGGCTGACTATGTAATCGACATCGGCCCCGGTGCCGGAGCCGAAGGCGGGAATATCGTTGCTCAGGGGTCGGTGAAACAAGTCGCTCGGAATAAACAGAGCATAACCGCACCCTTTATTCGGAAGGAGTTGCTGAAATAATAAACAAAAACGGTCACCACCTGTGACCGTTTTTGCGACGATTTTCTATGCGCCGGGTGCTTAATGAGCCATATCCCGGATGCTCTTTGCGCAGTCCTGTATCAGTTTGGGGCCATTGTAGATAAAACCGCTGTAAAGCTGCACCAAACTGGCTCCGGCCTGGATTTTCTTCACGGCATCTTCTCCACTCATGATACCGCCCACGCCGATGATAGGAATGCTGCCCTTGAATGCCTTGGCAAAAGCCTCCAGCGTTTCATTGGCCCGGTTGTAGAGTGGAGCCCCGGAAAGCCCGCCGCTCTGCGAAGCCGCCGGGTGGCTTTCGACACCGAATCTGGTGGTGGTCGTATTCGAACAGATCAGGCCGTCGAGTTGACTGTCCATGAACACCTGAGCCAGTTCATGGATTTGGGCTTCCTCCATGTCGGGAGAAACCTTCATGACGATGGGAACATAGCGCCCGGTATCATTGGTCAGGTTGGCTTGTTCGCTCTTCAGGCTGGCCAGCAGGTCAGCGGCTGGGGCGGCTTTTGCCAGGTTGCAGAGGTTGGGAACATTCGGGCATGAGAAGTTGATGGCAATATAATCTGCCACTGGCCAGGCTGTACGCATGCAGGCCAGGTAGTCCATGCGGGCCTCGTCGTTGGGCGTGACTTTGTTTTTGCTGATATTGACTCCGAGAACGCCGTTGAAGCGTTTTGTAGCTTCTATATTTTCCACACCTTTATCAATACCCGGGTTATTGATGCCCATGTGGTTAATAATAGCTCGCTCTTTGATGCACCGGAAGAGGCGGGGCCTGGGGTTGCCTGGTTGCGGGCGAGGGGTCAGTGTGCCGACCTCGACAAAACCGAAGCCTAACCGCCCGAAGGCCGCCACTGTGTTGGCCTCTTTATCCATACCTGCTGCCAGTCCCACACGGTTCGGGAACTTAATACCCATGACCGTTACAGGGTCTTCGATGGTACGCGGTGCGATAAGTGATAGAAGATGCATCTTTTCAGCCACTCTCAAACCGGCAAGGGTGAGTCCGTGCGCAGTTTCGGGGTCCAGGCTGAAGAGGAATCGTTTGCCTATGCTATAGATAATCGGGTTCACGGTTGAGGGAGAAAGCGTGACAGGAACTGCCCCGTTTCTGCCAGCGCTTCGCTGTTGAGTTAGATTGTGAAGTTTACGTTATAATTGTCCTTAAACCACTGGGCGAAAAGCTGCACAGCCTCCTCGTAATCCCATACGGGAGAGTATGCCAGTTCCGCTTCGAGTTTTGTGGTGTCTGCATACATTTCTACATGTTCACCCAGGGTGAAGGGGTCTGTATCGTTCTGCTCGATAATGGCGGGCGTGCCCAGGGTGGTCTCGATGGCCTGAATGAATGACAGGAACGGAACCGGGGTCGATCGGCCGACGTTGTATAGAGCGTAGGGGGCATGCCCGGGCTTGTGACTCGGCGTATTCAGGGCGAATACCATGCCATCCAGCACATCGTCAATGTAGGTGAAATCTCGCACGAGATAGCCGTTGTTGATAACCTGAATGGGTCTGCCCTCAGTAATATCAGAAGCTATACGCATGGGGATGGAATTCGGGCGGCACCAGGAACCATAGACGTTGAACAGTCGGAAAATGGTAACGGGTAATTCATACGAGTGTGCGTAGGTGTAGCAGAGCAGCTCTGCCGCTCGCTTGGAACCGGCATACATAGTCATGGGGCTATCTACATCATCCTGCTCTTTCATCGGTGCGTGAGCGAACTTGCCATGCACCACTGAGCTGGAGGTGAAGAAGAAATGCCCGACGTTGCTGAGCCGAGCTGCTTCGAGCATGTTGAGCGTACCGGTGGTGTTGATATCGTAAAACGGCACCGGATAATTCTTCGAAATAGCTGTTCCGGTAACGGCTGCCAGGTGTATGATAGCATCGAACTTGCAGTTGTGGCAGAGTTGCAGCATATTTTCACGATCCAGCACGTCCAGCTTAATGAAATCGAACTGCGCAATAGTGCTGCGCACCGGGGTTGCATCCGCTATGGTGTCAGGGTTAATACCCAGCAGGGAAAGCCTTATTTTCTTGATGTCAACAGTGTCCGGTTCACACAGGTTATCTATGCCCACGATGTTGTGTCCCTCGTTGATAAGTCGATTGACAGTGTGGTAGCCGATGAACCCGGCAACTCCGGTTACGAGTATTTTCATTTGGTGCGAAGGTGATAATTGTGAGAGATATGCAGATTTGGCGAACAAAGCTCATTCTACATTGTTTTACTGTAATTGCAATCTTTTTTTTAAATTTTATTCCTGTTCCACCACTTGTGTCATCCAGCCAATGGCATCGCAGCCCAATTCAACGATATCGCCCGGTCGGAGGTATTGCGGGGGAGTCATTCCCATGCCCACTCCACCGGGGGTACCCGTGGAAATCACGTCGCCGGCATTCAGGGTCATGAACCGGGATACATAGGCAACCAGGTCTGCTACCGGCATGATCAGTTCGGAGGTAGAGGCATGTTGGCGTATTTCTCCGTTTACCTTAAGTTGCAGGGTGAGATTGTCCGGGTTGGGAATTTCATCTTTTGAGACAAAAACGGGGCCGAATGGGGCGAACGTGTCGTAGCTTTTACCTTTGGTCCACTGTCCGCCATGCTCAAGTTGGTAAGAGCGCTCGGAGTAATCGCACATCAGAGTGTAACCGATGATGGCCCGCCGAGCCTCAGCAGGTGTGGCATTGTGCAGAGTGTCCCCCAGAATGACGGCAAGTTCAACTTCGTAATCCAGCTTTTCGGCACCGGGCGGGTTGAGCACGTATGACAGGTCGGAACTGATGGCTGAGGTGGCTTTCAGGAAAATGGACGGTTCGCCGGGGGTATCTCCGCTGAACTCGCGCGCATGCGCTGCATAGCATTTCCCCAGGCAGGCTATGGTGCAGGGTTGCACGTGCAGGGCGCTTGAGGTTACCAGTCCTTCCATATCGACGGCTACGCCATCGGGTGCCCCCTTGGAAATCCAGGTTTCTATCTCTTTACGCAGTTTTTTGCCGTCGGGTTGCAGGGCTGCCCATATTTGCTCATCCTGACCGGTGACGTCAATCCAGCATTTGCGGCGCGGCACCCACAGGCCGATAACGCTTTCACCTTCCTCATCAACGTAATACTGTAATCTCATGGTATATGTGTGTTTTAATCAGTTCCAGCCGCTTATGTCATCGGGTATATCGTCAAGGTAGGATGGTGTATTCCCCTGGGTGGCGGGCACAGGCTCAGGGGCGGTCGGGGGTGTGGCGAATGTCGGCTCGGCGCTTTCCGTTGCGGGCGAGGGGGCATCTTCTTCAGCCGTCGTCACAGCTCCAGGGGCAGGGGGAGACTCCGTTTCAACCACTACTTCATCAGGGACCGTGTCCAGGATGGGGTGTTCAACCGTCTCCTGACTTTCCTGCTCTTCAGTCTGTTTTGTTTGCCTGGAAATGTTGCGATACTGGAAAACTCGGTCTCCTTTCACGACAGTTCCGGAGCGGATATCAGCTGCGATAATGCCGTTGCGAGCGGCAAATTCGGATGAAACAACCAGATTGCCGATTCGCGAGTTTGTTCCGTCCATAGGGTGCGTGATAAGCACGGTGCCGCTTCGGGGCATGGGGCCGATGATGCGGAGCAGGGCAAAGTTCTGCTCGGGGTAGACCTGGTGAACAGCCCCCAGGTGAATAGGCGGGGGCATTTTCTGCTCATTGGCGGCTGAGTTGCCGTCTCCGTCGGGCTGTTGCTGCTGCTGACAACTGACGGCCAGAACACACATCAGCACCGCTGCAGCCGCAATGTTTAATCTGCTCATGCACATAGCCTACACCAAAACAAGGGGAGACGTCAAGCCTGATGTGTGCCAAACTTGCGGCTTGAGTTGTGAGCGGCTCTGGGGTATAATGCGGCCATGAGTGAAATAGATTCATCTGAAATCGCGCAGGCCGAGCTCACCGCTGCCATTATCGAGCTGAATTCCATGAGTCCCTGCGACGGCGTCATCATGACCCGCGAGGGAAAGGTAAAGGTAGGGTACGAGAGCGATGCTGATTTTCTCTGCATGCTTATACCCGCCGGCGTGTTGGCCCGGCAGTTGTCGGCAGACGGGCTTTCTTCTTATTCCGGCAAGGAGCTCAAAGCCTGGGCGGATAAGTACGACACGGCACCTCTTATGGAAATCGTGCACCGAGCCCGGAACGATCAGTAAGCAAGCAGGGGGACAATTTAAGCTTGCCTTTTTAAAGACTCTGTGCTAGAATGCCCGCGCAACAGGCGTTACATAAGACATGAACACCAATCTTCGCATCGCAATCGGTTCAGATCACAAAGGCGTGGATCTGAAGGAAGTCGCTGTAGAAATCCTGACTAACTGGGGTTACACAGTCGAAGACGTAGGTACCGAGACGAAGGAGGCCTGCGATTATTCTGACTACGCAAATGCCGTGTGCAAACGTGTGGTTGAAGGTCGCGCTGACCGAGGTATTCTGATTTGTTTTTCCGGATTAGGTATGAGCATTGCCGCCAACCGTTGGAAGGGAATTCGTGCCACATTGACACGTACCCCCCAGGTTGCCGCGCTTGCCCGCCAGCACAACGATTCTAATGTCATGTGCCTGGCCTCTGCTTTCGTGACCCCAGATGATTTGGATGACTTGCTGCACACCTGGCTCGATGCCGAATTCGAGGCCGGACGCCACGTGAATCGCCTGGCAAAAGCCTCCGGCTCTCTGCTGGCATCTACAGACCCCGAACTGGCAGCTTATATCGAAGAGGAGCACGCCCGTCAGCGCAACAATATCGAGCTTATCGCTTCTGAGAACTTTGCCTCCCCGTCTATCATGGAAGCACAGGGCTCCGTGCTCACCAATAAGTATGCAGAGGGTTACCCCTCCAAGCGCTGGTACGGCGGTTGTGAAGTGGTGGATAAGGTGGAGCAGCTGGCCATTGACCGTGCCTGTGCTCTGTTCGGCTGCGACTTTGCCAACGTGCAGGCTCACTCCGGCTCTCAGGCCAACATGAGCGTGTATCACGCCTGCATCAACCCCGGCGATACAATCCTGACCATGGACCTCGCCTGCGGTGGTCACCTTTCTCACGGCTTCTTTGCCAATTTCTCCGGCAAGCAGTACAAAGTGGTACACTATGGAGTGAACCCCGAGACAGAGTGTATCGACTATGATGACATGGCTGCGAAAGCACGCGAGTGCAAGCCCGCGCTTATTCTGGCCGGAGCTTCTGCCTATTCCCGCACGATTGATTTCAAGCGCATCCGCGAGATTTGCGACGAGGTCGGAGCCATTATGTTTGTAGACATGGCACACATCGCCGGTCTGGTTGCCGGTGGTGCACATCCCTCGCCTGTTCCCTATGCTGATTTCGTGTCGACCACCACGCACAAGAGCCTGCGAGGTCCGCGCGGCGGCATGGTGCTCTGCAAGGAGAAATGGGCCAAGAAACTCAACAGCGCAACTTTCCCCGGTCTGCAGGGTGGTCCGCTCATGCACGTGATTGCAGCCAAGGCGGCATGTCTGGGCGAGGCTCTCAAGCCCGAGTTCCGTGAATATGCTGCTCAGGTTGTTAAAAACTCCAAGGCAATGGCCGCTGAGCTCTCTTCCCGCGGGTTCCGCATTGTTGCCGGTGGTACAGACAATCACTGTTTCCTGGTTGACCTCAGCGTGAAGGGGCTGAATGGTGCTGAAGCTCAGATTGCACTGGATAAAGTGGGTATCACTGTCAATAAGAACGCAATTCCTTACGACAAGGGTACTACTGCCAAGCCTTCCGGTATCCGTATCGGTACGCCGGCTGTTACGACTCGTGGCATGAAGGAGCAGGATGTACGCAAGGTTGCTGAATACATTGCCCGTTGTCTGGCCATTCTGGCCGGTCAGAAGGTGCATGAGACAGAGGGCGCGTACGATGCCCTCCGTGCTGAGGTCAGCGCGTTCAATAAATCTTTCCCCATGCCCTGAGCCTTTATCAGAAGGTGAATGATTTTCCGCCCCACATGTAGGTTATTGGCATGTGGGGCGAGTTTTTGCCTATTGCGATGGGCGAATTATGTTTTTTGCTTGCCAGATGGCAATTGAAAGGATAGAATGACCGGCATGAGGAGTATACTGAGTGCCGGAGCAGCTTGCCTGTTAAGCTTACCACTTTTTGGTGGGGATATTGCAGATATTGTAAAAAGCGGTGAAATCTGGAAAAAGAACCGCATGGAGCTCTCCGCCAAAGAGTTCAACGGGGTTCGCTATGCCCGTGTGGATGCTAACACCATCCGCGTACCCCGCAATGGGGGTATACAGCTCGCAGACCTGAAATTCGGAGAAACGGTCGTAAGCTGGAACCCGGATAACGGACCGACCGCAAGCCTGGTTATCATGATTTACAACAAAGGAGACGATGGCCAGATGAGCAGGGAGGAATACATGGAAACCCTCCAGTCCTCAATCGATTCTCTCAACAATCTCATCGGTACTAAAGGGAAAGCCCGTAAGGCTGCTAAGAAAGATACAGGTGTGGATTTGCGCAGCTGGAGCTGGGAATGTGAATGCGGCATGATTCGACTGGACGCCTCATACACCGGTCGCAAAAAAGATTTTGAGGGCGAGTTCATCCGCCTGAAACTCGGGGCAGATCAGGAGAGTGTCAGCGGTGGCGGGGCTGCGGATGCAGCAAAGCGCAAAGATTTGAAGGAAAATGTTCAAAGAGATGAAGCATCCGGGGATGTATGGGTAAGCATACCCATGGTGGATCAGGGGCAGAAGGGGTACTGTGTGCCGGCGACTGTTGCCCGGGTATTCGCCTATTACGGCATGGATGGTGTCGACCAGCACGCTCTGGCGCAACTCTGCGACAGCTCTGCCGATGGTGGTACATCCACCGTTGCCATGCAGGAGGCTCTGGAGTCCATCAGCCGTAAGTTCCATATCCGTATTCAGATGCTTGATGGCAAGGATATGACTTCTGTTATAACGACATTCATAGCCGATTACAACAAGGCTGCCAAAAAACTTAAAAAGCAGCAGGCAACCCCCTCGAACTGGATTAATGTCTGCAACGATACGCAAGTCCTGCTGGCGGCTCGTGGTAATAAAAAATATGTCAAAAAGTGGTTTGCTCCTGTGAAAAAGAGCATCGATGCCGGCATACCCGTATTGTGGAGTGTAGAGCTGGGGCTTTTCCCGGAGCAAGGAGGGCAACAGTCTTCCGGCGGTCACATGCGCTTGCTTGTCGGGTACAATGAGGAATCCGGCGTCGTCTATTTCAGTGACAGCTGGGGTGCCGGTCACGAGAAAAAAGCTATTAAAATGAACCATGCTGCAGCCATGACCCAGGCTCGCTACATATTGCGCCCGTCTCGCTGATTGTACCTCCTTTTACATCGTTTCCGGTGCTGTGTTGAAGACCTCGATTCAGCACCGGATTCTTATTTGTACCGATTCGGTATAGAAAGCAGGCGACTATCGTCAGGGCTCCACACCATCATTCCCTGCTGAGATGGTTTCTCGGCTCCTGGCCCTGGGGGGGTAGGTAAGCGCACCACACCCGGTGGCGCATATTCAAAAAAAAGAACCCGGTGCCACATTGGCACCGGGAGTGATACATAAACGACAATCAGGGGGAATATGTTACCCTCTGAATTTGGCCTTGGCATGTTGCCACACGGCGAAAGCTGCGCACAGAACATTCGGCAGCCAGAGCACGATGTAGGGGGTTACACCACCTGCTTTGCGCGAAAGTTCGCAGAACACCAGGGCTACGAAATAAACAGCCGCAACGATGATGCCCAGGGCGAAGCCGGTAGAGGTGTCCTTACGCCGTGCTGTGATGGCCAACGGTACACCAATGAGAGAGAACACAAAGCAGGCACAGGCAAATGAAGCTCGCTGTACGCCCTCTGTGCGGAAAGCTCGCTCCGTCTTCTTATTCATAGAGTTGCGGTAGTAAGCCGCATCGCTCTTTGCCGCAGCCCACAGATTGTCAGCACAGGGGAACAGGGGATTGGCAGAGCGAGAAATTGCTGCCTGCTCGTAGCGGTTCAGTGTCGGCAAGGCTGTAATACGCACAACTTCCCAGTGTGCCAGCTCATCCGCTATTTCTGCATTCGTGTAGCGGTTGGGCTTCATCTTTCTGCGGGTGCGGATGGGTACGTGAACCTGCAGGGGCATCTCCTCAGTCATGATAAGACTGACCTCCGAGCCGTCGGCATGCTCAATCGTAGCATTGTAAAGCACAAGACTGAGCATGCGGGTTTTAACGTCGAAGGCACCGATAGCTGCCTTTTTGGCATGCATGGCAGAGAACCCACCCATGCTGTTCTTGGCGGATTTTGCATTTTCCAGCGGATAAATATGCACGCCATGCATCATATCGCCATTGCGCCCTTCCACGTACAGTCGAACGTCGTTGAGCTTGGTTTCTCCGCCACCGGCGGTCAGCAGGTTGCGGGGGTTGTCCATGGCGGCTTTCATGACCAGGTCACTCATGGCGTTTTTGCCCTTGGGCGCAACCTCTATATTGATGTAGTAGCACAGCAGAGAGAGCGCAAGCCCCATGCCGATAGCCGGCATGCTCAGGCGCCACAGGCTCAGCCCGGCCATGCGCATGGACGTTAATTCATTGTCGGCGGCCAGGCGCCCGTACACCAGCAATACTGCCGTCAGGAATCCCCAGGGCACCGAGAACGTAAGCGAAAACGGTATAACCTGTACGATGAAGTCAAATACGATGGAGGGCGGTGCGCCACTTTCTACCAGCAGGGTGTGCAGTTCCTTGAAAAGCTGCCCCAGCAGCATGAGCAGGGTGAGAGACATCACCCCCAGAAAGGTAACGGCGATGAGTTGTTTGAGTATATAGCGATCGATGGTTTTCACGGCAGTAAGTCAGAGAGTGAGGAAATTTGTCAGAAGTCTGAGCCCGAGGTGCTGGCTCTTTTCGGGGTGAAATTGTGTGGCAATCAGGCGGCCTTGGCGTACTGCCGCTGCAAATGTGCAGCCATAATCTGTGGTGGCTGCAACGATATCACCTGATGTCGGCTCGGGAAAATAGGAGTGTACGTAATAAAAATATGGTTCTGTTCCCATGCCTTCCCATATCGGGTCTGCGGGATTCTGCGGTTTGACCTTGTTCCATCCCATGTGGGGGATTTTGAGCCCGCAGTCCGGAAAACGCCGCACGTTCCCGTGGAAAATCCCCAGGCCGTCTGCTCCGGGGGTTTCTTCGCTGCTTTCGAAGAGAATCTGGTAACCGATACAAATTCCCAGAAAGGGGTTATCTGATTTAATCCAATGTCGGATGGGCTCTGTCAGTCCCTGCTCATGCAGAGCACGGGAGCAATCTCCGAATGCTCCCACCCCCGGCAGGACGAGGTGCGACAAGCCCTCCATATCGGCGGCACAACGCACCAATCTGGCCTCTGCGCCAATGGCGCGGAAGCTGTTGCAGACGCTGGAAAGATTGCCTGCTCCGTAATCAATGATGCCGAGTGTGCTCATGGTGTTACTATCAGAGGGTTCCTTTTGTTGAGGGAATCATGCCTGCGGTGCGGGAATCCGTTTCGACGGCCTGGCGTAGCGCGCGAGCCAGACTTTTGAATACGGCTTCTGCAATGTGGTGGCCGTCCATGCCGTAAAAAACCTCCACGTGCAGGTTGCAGCGCAGGTTATTGGTGAGTGCTCTCAGGAACTCAACCGTGAGAGAGAGCGGCATGTTGGGTGCATCTGCCGCTCCGGGGAAAGCCCGGAATTCCAGATAGGGGCGATTGGACAGGTCTATGACGCAGCGAGAGAGCGTTTCATCCATGGGAACATAGGCACAGCCGTAGCGCTGAATCCCTTTCTTGTCGCCCAGTGCCGTCAGTATCGTCTCGCCAAGCACTATGCCTGTATCTTCTATGGTATGGTGAGCATCCACCGCCAAATCTCCATGGCACTCCAGTTTCATATCTATCAGGCTGTGGCGCGAGAGCAGATTGAGCATGTGGTCAAAGAAAGCGTGACCGGTACGCACATCGGCACGGCCGGTGCCGTCGAGATTCAACTCCAGCGCAATATCGGTCTCTCCCGTGGTTCTTTTACAGACGGCGGTTCTCATGTGACATTATTCTAGCACATTTGTTTAACCTTTGCCAACAGAAAAAATCAAACTTAGGGGAAAAAGCTGTATTGCGGGTAACTTTTTTGCTTGTCAAACAGGCTGGAATATGGCAGATTCTCATTTAATGAAAACGTTTATTCATTTGTTGTCTGTATTATTGCTGCCGATAGTGTGTGCAAACATGTCGTTCGGTGCAGATGCTGCTACTTCTGAAGTAAAGCTTGAGCAGCGCGAGGTAAAGAAGAAAAAGAGCAAAAAACGCAACGTCGGCAAGGCAGCTCAGCAGAAGAGAAAGGAGCTGCGAGAGCAGGGGGTGCGAAATGTGCGCGTCAAATCCCCCTCCGGTTGGCCGGTTAAAGTTCCTGTGCCCAAAGAAACGACTCTTCAGGAATGCCCGAAACAGGGTGATATGTTTGTCTATGAAACGAATAACTACGTTTTCTACACTCCGGTAGCGCTCGATTCGAATGCCTGTACTACTGTGGGGCGTCTTTTCGAGTGTGCGTATGAGGCAAACAAGGCCGTGGGTGAAGTTTTGCCCGTGCCGCGCACGCAGGAGGACCGCAGCCAGAAAAAGTACCGGGTGGAACTCTGGCCCACGGTCGCGGCTTATCGACAGCAGGGCGGCCCGGAGAACTCATCCGGCGTGTTCAGTTTTGCTTTGCGCAGGCAACCGGGACAACAGGCGAAAACCACCATTACGGCGGCAGATGTTGCTGTAGATAAGGTTATGGTGCCTTTTCCCTCGCTGGGGCTGAATGTCAATGGGGAGGTGGTAAGCAACGATATTCAGACTCACACTCTGGTACATGAGCTGACTCACCAGAATTTTCTTTATAACAGTCTGCCTATATGGTGCAATGAGGGCTGGGCTGAGTATGTGGGTTTGGTGCCCTATGTGGGGGAGGATCTGGAGTTCTCTCGCTGTTTTTCTGTGGTTCAGAACCGGGCTCTCGAACGAGCCGAACAAGGGGCTCTCGATTTCCCTTTCTCTCTCGAGGAGTTCTTTACCATGAGCCAGAAGGACATGTATTCATACATGCCGCGCGGTAAGGATACCTATTTGCTCGCCACTATGATTGTCACCTTTTACGTACACCTGGACGGTAAAAAGGGGATAGAGGCTATAAAAGAGTATATGCAGGCTCTGCTCGATGGTGAATCTCCCGAAGAAGCAGCCGAGCATCTTATTACGCCGCACAGGAATGCGGCTCAACTTCAAAAGGATTTCATAAAGGCCTGGAAACGCAAGAAGGTCAATATATCATTCTCGGATGCCGAATGAGTTAAAAAAGAAATCCCCCGCAATTAAGCGGGGGTTTTCTTTTAACCAGTGAAGGGAGAGATATCAGCGCAGCCAGGCCAGGAATTCCCGGTTGCCCTCCATGCCGGTTATGGGAGAGTCTGCCACACCCATCCATTCACGGCGGAGTTCGTTAACCACAAAATCATGAATTTTATCAACGGCCCGACGATGCAGAGCCGGGTCGCGCACAATGCCGCCGGGGCCGATATCCTCCGGCTGGAGTTCGAACTGAGGCTTGATAAGTACAAGCATGTCGCCGCCCTCTTGCAGACAATCGTAAGCAGCAGGTAGTATTCGGGTCAGAGAAATGAAGGAAACATCGCTCACTATAAGCTGTACCTTTTCCCCCAGGTCTTCAGGTGTCATGTAGCGGGCATTGAATTGCTCCTTCACGATAACCCTGGGGTCGTTGCGCAATTTCCATACCAGTTGATTAGTGCCTACATCAACCGCATGTACACGCAGGGCTCCGTTCTGCAGAAGGCAATCTGTAAACCCGCCCGTTGAGGAACCGATATCGAGACAGATTTTTCCTTCTGCCTTTACAGGGAATGCTTTCAGCGCACCTTCGAGTTTCAGTCCGCCTCGGCTCACGTAGCGAGGTTTGTTCTTGACAGTGATAGGCAGGCTGTCATCTACCTTTGTGCCGGGTTTGGTGACGGGTTGACCTTTCACCAGCACCTCACCGGCGATGATAAGGCGCTGGGCCTGTTCGCGGGAATCGCACAGGCCCAGGGTTGTAATGAGAACATCTAATCTCTGCTTCGGCATATTCAGCGAAGGTTAATCACGCAGTTTCTGACCACGGTTCTGACCAGGCATCACGGGATAGCGCTTCTTCTGGGCAGGAGTGAATACCGGGCGGGGAACGGGTTTGTTCACAGGCTGTACTACCGGGCGAGCCACAGGTTTTGCCACAGGCTGTACCACAGGTTTGGCAACAGGTTGTACCACGGGTTTGTTCACAGGCTGTACTACCGGGCGAGCCACAGGTTTTGCCACAGGCTGTACCACGGGTTTGGCAACAGGTTGTACCACGGGTTTGGCAACAGGCTGTACTACCGGGCGAGCCACAGGAGCCACGGCTGGTGCTTGCTCAACGGGGGCCGGCTGTTGCTGTGTTACAGGGGCGGGGATTTCTATTTCAACCGGTGAGTTTCCGGTGGGTTCCGGCTCGGGGGCCTGAGCTACGGGAGCGGGCTGCTGCTGAGATGTCGGGGTGCTCTGAATCTGCTGAGCTGCAGTGGGCTGATTCTGCGCGATTGCTCTGCGGCGTTCGCGCTCAGCGCGAGCGGCCTCGCGTTGCTGTACCACCGGGTCCAGTTGCGGGGGCAGGGGGGTAAGTTCGGGAGCGGTGGCGCGCCCGTGAACTCTAGGGCTGCCCCAGCCCTCATCTGTAGCGCACGAGCAAAGAATGGCGGCAGTTGCAATACAGGATACGATAAGAGGAGTCGTTTGTTTCATGGTTATATTATTTGTAGAAGAGTTGATTGGCGAATGCAGCCATGGTTGACCACGCATAGACCACTGTGAGTATGGACATCAGTATGAAGGTGCGGTCTTTTGACATGCGTTCGCGTTTTTCGTCCGACTTGTCGGGACGAAGACTGATAAACATGACCGCGACAAATGCCAGCCAGCTCAGACCGTAAGCATTCTGCCAGTTAATGTCGGTGAATAAGCTTGATCTGAAGTAGGTTGCGAGATAATATGCGGAATGTGGCAATACCGTGAGTATGGCAAACTCAGGTCGAAGGCGCCCACCCATGTACAGCCGAATCCATACCACGCCCCAAATCACAAGAATCAGGGCAAATACTACAGCCAGCATCAATAAACCGGTGCCGAGAACCCCTGTAAGAAGTGAGCCGCAGCTCAGCAGCACAAACAAAGGTACGCACCAGTATATGTAATTCAGTCGTTTCATGTCGCTCAGCAGTTTGCTCAGCCGAGCCAGTTCCAGCTGATGGGCACCTCGATGTCAGGGTGCAGACTCAACATGGCCGGACTGCCAACCACGCACTGAAGCAGTGCTTCGCGGTGCGGCGTGTCGGACGGCAACGGCACATTGATGACGGTCGTGATACGGGCTATACGACGGGGATTGGCACTCATTTCTTTGCTGACTTCAATACTCATGCCTCGCAAGTCGAGATTTTCTTTCTCTGCATAAATGCCCATTATCGTCGCCATGCAGCCCGCCATTGCCGAGCACATCAAATCGGTGGGTGAGAAAGATTTGCCTTTGCCGTGATTGTCAACAGGTGCATCTGTGCTCACCGTCGCGCCGCTCGGCCCATGCTGCAGTTCGCAGCGAAGACCTCCCATATATGTCATCTTGCACTTTACCATGGCAGCATTCTACACACCACAGGCAGGGGCGTCAAGGTAGAATCGCTACTCGCAGCGGAAAATGTGTGGCAACAAGTATAATTCCGACTTCGCATAACACGTGTAATGCAAAATCAAATTACGGAATCTGACAACCTGAGGGTGATAACGTACTTTCAACTTGAAATGTGGCGAAAAACTGGTAGTATTGTCGGTGCGTATGAGCATGGTGACTGCAGAACATTTACACAAGACGTTCGGGCGCTTTACAGCTGTGAAGGATGCGACGTTCTCTATCGATAAGGGAGAGATTGTCGGATTTCTCGGGCCGAACGGAGCCGGTAAGACAACCACGATGAAGATGCTGACGGGATATCTGCCGCCCACCGCCGGCACGGCATCGATAGCAGGCTACGACATTATCGACAATCCGCTTGAAGCTCGCAGGCACCTGGGCTACATGCCGGAAAACGTGCCGTTGTATGACGACATGCGCGTATTTGAATATCTGGAGTACCGCGCGCGGCTCAAAGGAATATGCGGCAAATCCGTACGGCAGCAACTGGCAGAAGTAATCGATAAATGCGGTCTGGAACAGAAACGCAAGAACCTCGTCAGCACTCTTTCGAAAGGTTTCCGCCAGCGAGTTGGTTTGGCAGATGCCTTGCTCGGAAATCCCGATTTGCTTATTCTAGATGAGCCTACCAACGGTCTGGACCCTAACCAGATACGTCAGATTCGCGAACTGATACGCACGCTGTCG
Organism: Akkermansia sp.; assembly: GCA_045592685.1. Lineage (GTDB taxonomy): Bacteria > Verrucomicrobiota > Verrucomicrobiia > Verrucomicrobiales > Akkermansiaceae > Akkermansia. The sequence goes on from JAZNVF010000086.1 coordinate 39,110, forward strand.
GAAAATCACACCGTGATACTCTCCACTCACATACTCAGTGAGGTGGAAATGATATGCAACAAGGTCATCATTATAGACCAAGGTGAAATCAAGGCAGCAGATACCCCGGAAAACCTCACCCGCAACCTGCGTGCCGCCGGTCGAGTTTCAATCGAGTTCAAGGGAGATCCGACAGCAGTTGTTGCAGAGCTCGAATCCCTTGAAGCTGTGAAGAAAGTGATACTCGAAGCCCCTGAGGATGGCTGGAATCGCATACTGGTGCGAGCTGAACCCGGCACGGACACGCGCGAAAAAGCAGCCGCTGTCATCACCTCGCACGGTTTGCCAGTGCGCCACATATACCGCCACATCCCGAGTCTGGAAGACGTATTCGTAGAAATGACCCGCCGCGACTAACCCCTACTCACCCCCCCCTTCTCTATCAATGGAAAGCGAACAAAACACCGTCACTCGCACCACAAGTTATTTTACCACGCTGCGTACCATCTACAGCCGTGAAATGCGAGGGTACCTCGGGGTACCCTTCGGCTGGGTGATTCTGGCTTGCACCATGGCGTTGCAGGGCTTTATACTGCAGGCTGTGCTGCAAGTGATGACCCACGCCACGGGCAATGGGGTCATGTACCACATGCTCGACAACCTCAACTTCTGGTTCTATTTCATCTTCATTTTCCCGCTCATCACCATGCGCTGCCTGGCGGAGGAAGAGCGACTGGGAACACTCGAAGGCCTGCTTACCGCACCTGTTACCACAACACAGATAGTGCTGGGCAAGTACTTTGCCGCCTACACGTTTTACCTGATGCTGTGGCTACCCATGTTGCTGTACCCCCTGGTGAGCGATATCGGCAACTATTACACAGAGCTTCGTTATGGAGTTCAGCCGGAGGGAGCAATTACCTACATGCTTGCGGACTGGATTGGCCCCTATGCCATACTTGCGCTTTCGGGTGCGTTCTTTGTGGCACTGGGCATATTGTGCTCAGCCATGACCCGCAGCCAGATTATAGCTGCAATACTCTGTACCTGCCTGATGATTATGTATTACTTCATGGGGCGCGTTACGGAGCTCTGGGGCGAATTCCCCGCAGCACCTATTTTCCACTATCTCTCCTGCACGGAACAAGTGAAAACCTTTGCCAGCGGAGTGATAGACACCCGCCCGCTTGTACTCTATATATCATTCGCCGTGTTTACACTGGCTCTCACTAAACGCGTGGTCGACCACCGCCGCTGGACCCGCTGAGCTTAATACATCTGACCATCTGACCACTCATGAGCAAGATTAAATTCACCGGACACCCCGACGCCCGCCGTCCCAAGGGTAATCCCCTGGCCTGGATCAACCTTCTGTTGCTCTCCATTATTGTGATTGCCTGCAACTATATAGGTTGCCGCGAATACACCAGAATCGACCTCTCCGAGCAAGAGAGCTACTCTATCTCTGAGCGCACGCTCAATGTGCTTTCCAGCGACCGCATACAGAAGAGAGAAACGCCTATTCACATCATTTTTGCTTTCCAGCGCACTGCTACCGGTTACACGCGCATGTATTCTCTGCTCGAGGAGTATGTGCGCCACAGTAACGGTAAAGTTGTAGTGGACTGTTTCGATCCTCTGCGAGAACCTAACCGAGCACGAGAAATCTCCCAGATTTACGGCGTGGAATTCGACCAGAACCTCTGCGTGATAGATGCACGCGCCAACCATACCGTGCCGCTCAAAACCTTCGAGGATAAAGAGAATGAGCGCAAACACGTGCGAATCCGCCCGGGGGCTTCGTTCATGAAATACGAGGTCTTGCCCGATGAAAGCAAACGAATTGTCGCCCTGATGATGGACGAAGTGCTCTGTTCTGCCATTACCGAAGCTGTAGAGGGTGACATGCGCCGCATGTATGTGGTTGAGGGCAAGGGCGGAGTTTCGCGCGATGACCAATCCCTGCTTGAAAATCTGGGGATGATAACCTCATCCCTCAACATCCAGCTCTCCTGGGTGAATCTCAGTGAAGTTGAGATGTTGCCGGCCAATGCAGAGGGCTTAATCATCATCTCCCCCCAGACAGATTTTACGGAGGATGAAATGCGCGTCGTTCGTGAGTTCTGGGACCGCGAGGGGCGAAATGCCGTATTCGTAGCACTTGACCCGACCAACACCAAACTCCCCATGCTGTATCGCTTCCTGCGTGAGCAGGGGGTACGCCCCGGCGCTGACCGTGTGCTGCTGCGCAATCGTAAACGCGCCTACTACAATATTTCTGCCGTTATGCCCAAGGGACTCCTGTGTACCAAAGCCTTCTGGAACAACACGACACAGGTCGATGGTCAGTCCATGTCCCTTAAGCTGGAACATGGTGACGAAAATATGGCGGCATTCCGCAAATTGACTACTTACCCCCTGCTCATGAGCACAGAAGATTACTATGGCGAAACCAGCCGCGACCTGGAACCATCATTTGACCCCAGAGAGGATTTTGAAGGACCGCTCTGTCTGCAGGCAGCCGTAACACGCGGCAGCAACAATGACCCCAACAATCTTTCCACCATGATTGTGACCGGTAATATCGATGTGCTTACTCGTGAAAATGCGCGCAAGGAACAGACCGATTACATGCGCTCGCTCTGGGCCTGGATGGTACACCGCCCCGAATATGCCGGTAAGAGCTCCAATCAGGACCTTACTTTCAAGATTGACCTCAACCGTCACACACGCAGCGCCGTAGAGCATATTACCCTCATCATTATGCCCCTGTTGGCCCTGCTGGTTGCAATCGGTATCTGGAACACCCGCCGTCACTGAGCCTGACTGAAATATGAGAATCATCTCCACAGTTTTATTGGCAATTGCCACTATACTCAGTGTGACAGCCGCTGTGTTTCTGACCATAGATGGCAATCTGGCGCGATTGACCGGCTGGTACAGCTTCAAGCCCGGCATGCCCTTGTTTACCTCAGAAAACATCAGGCTTCTGCCCAATGTGAAATGGATGCGCATACGTGACCTGCACGACTCCATCGAATGCCGGAAAGCCGATGACGGCACCTGGTGGATAGTTGCACCATTCAACGATCGCCTGAACCCGGCTATTGCCGATACCGTGCTGAACTTTACCGAGCATGCCCGCGTGGTCGATACCCTGCCCTACAACAAATCAACACGCAGCAGACTGCGTGAGTACGGGGTTCACTCCAACCCGCATACCATTACCATCAAGGCGGCAGATGACAGCAGCTCAGACGGCCTTACAACCATTGCGCGTTATACCCTTGGCAGTGCTTCCCCCTGGCTTGCGGATGCTGGTGATGGTAAAAGCGTGATGCCGACCACCTACCTGCGCACGGATTTTTACGGCAAAGACAAGCGAATTCACGTCGTAAGCGGTAATATCCTCAGTATCTTCAAAGACGGTGTGCTTGCTCTGAGAGATCCCCGCCCCCTGCTTTTCCGGCCCGATAACCTGCTAGAAATGCGCATAACCACTCATGCTACTGAAGCTGAGCGCACAGTAGTGCTGCGCCGGGCAAGTGCCGAGACGGAGTGGAATATCATTGCCCCGTGTGTCACACCGGCAGACCAGGATAAAGTGAATGCACTCGTGGCATCTTTTGTCTCTCTCTCTGCCATAAAGGTAGAAGATAACAGCATGCTTCAACCATCCGGCACCCCGGAACACACCATAGAGTTCATCTCTGATAATGGAGAACCTGTAGAGCTGAAACTTTATTCGCCTTTCAGTTCCCCCGCAGATGGACAGAAGCTCTGCCATGCCACAGTAAACAACCGCCCTGTCGTTTTCACTCTTCAGGCAGAACCCAGAGTAAGCCGCAAGGGCAGCTACTCACGAATCGTCAACAGTATCTGCAATCTGCCCGTGCTTCCGGCTAAATCCATGGCTCAGATTAAGTCGAACGCCGGTGTGATTTATACTGCGGATTTACCGCTCGAACTGGAAAGTCTGCGCTCGCTTAAATTCTCTGACATAGTTGACCGCGATGTAGAGCGAGTGGTGCTTCGTGTGCATGACAACAATGACTCTGTCAAACTGTTGCTCATACCCGGCGACGCAGAAAGCGAGGTGAATGATATCTGGATGTATGCCGTAGGCAACACGCGATTTGCCAGAGCCGAGGAAGTAATTGTACGTCGTTTCATCAACGGCCTGAGCAGTATCCCCGTGCGAGGTGTTGAAGCTGACCTGCAACCGGGTGAAAACCCGAACGATTTTATCAAACGCTACGGTTTCGACAAGCCCTTCTACAGTCTCTACCTCCGCCCGAAGTCCTGTCTGTACCGCGCCACTATTTTCGGTGTGGATTTGCCCCTGGTGAAAGACCGCGACGCTCGAATCTTCTACGTAACCCGCTACCGCGACCCGCAAAGCGGAAAAACAAAATGGCTCGGCATGGAGCGCAACGGCAATACCATTTACTGGCTCAGCACTCGTCTGACCCGTACTTTCTCCATGAGCCCCAATTACTGGAGGTCCAGAGATATTGTCAATTTCCCCATATCAGCACTTCGTAAACTCACGCTCGGTTACGCTCAGGCTCCCCTCGCTCTCAATTACGACTATATTGGCGAGAGCTGGAGCGGAACCCTTGCCGAAGAAGATGTCACGCCGCGTATCAACCCCCACCGTGCTCAGTACTACGTTCGCCAGTTGCAGAAGTTGAAGGTTTCCGAATGGCTGGATAAAGACGACGAATATGCCCTCGAAAGCCTGAAATCCCCTGTATTCTCTGTGCGGATAGAGTTGGAAATGACTGATTATTCCGGCGCAGAGGCCGTGGTGATAGATTCCGCCGACCTCGACCACAACTCCCTCACCCCCGGTTTCGGTGATTCCCGCATGGATAAGGCGCAGGAGGCTCTCACGGAAAGTACCGCTACAGATGAAGCACTGAGAAACGCCGCTCTGCAGGAGCGTAAAACACAGGCGCTTACCATCACCATTGAAATTGCACCGTCGACGGAAAACTCCGACAAGCCTTTCTTCTATGGCCGTATAGTCGAAACCGGGGAGCTTTTTGTACTTCCCTTTGATGATGCACAGGGACTTGCCGGCAGTATTCTCGACATGTAAAATTACTATCATCAACATTCAGTTATGTGGGTCTGGAAAAAAACAATATCGAAATCAAATGAGGAGGAATGGCAGCAACGCGTCGGTCAACTGCCGGGGGCTGTTTTTTCAGAAGCCTACCATGCCGGGCGTCTTAATATCGAGGTTTATACGGAGACAGAGGAAGATTCTCTCGTATTGGCTGCATGTTACGGTGGCAAGACTGAAGTCGTGCAAACCGTAGACTGGGTGGCTGCCACCGCTCCTGAGAATACGCTCCCCCTGGTCATTCGTGATCGTCTGGTAATCTCCGCCAGTTCAGACCCGGACGTACTGGAACAATTGCAGCAGAAATACCCCGGGCGCATTATCCTGGTTTTCCCCGCCGAACGTGCATTCGGCACAGGGAACCATGCCACAACCTCCACATGCCTGCGGATGTTGTGCGATGAAGTCAAGAACCGGGTCTCTCCCTGGACCCTGACAGACATAGGATGTGGTACCGGAGTATTGGCCCTGGCCGGTTTGCGACTGGGGGCTGAGCGAGCTCTCAGTTTCGACTTTGATCCGGTCGCTGTAGAAGTTGCCGCGCGCAACATAGAGCGCAACGGCGGGGCAGAAAATCTGACCCTGTTTCAGGCCGATGTATTTGAGTGGGCCCCTGCTCCCGGCGAACAGGCGGATATCGTGCTGGCTAACCTGTTTTCCACAGTATTGCAGAAGGCTTTTCCCCGCCTGATTGCAGCCATGAAGAGCGATGGAGTGCTGATTATTTCGGGTATACTGAATACCCAACAGGAAGAGACTCTGGCAGCAGCTCAGGCAGCAGGTCTGCAGGTGCTCAAAGTGGTCAGCCGAGGTAAATGGACTACAGCCAAACTCAGGCTCGCATGAACATACTGGCCATAGAATGCTCTCAGTCACAGGCCTCCCTCTGCCTTTATCTTAATTCCGGGGTGGTCTACAGTACATGCTGGAAATCAGAGCGTAATCACGACTCCTTCCTTTTTCCCGCGCTGCAAACAGCTCTTGCAGAATTGGGTTCAGCCCACCTTGATATCCTGCTGGTCGGAGCCGGTCCGGGGAGCTATGGGGGGGTGCGTGTGGCGCTCGCTGCCGCAGTTGGCATTTCGACAGTGAAAGGTGCTCGCGTTGTATCCATCGATTCCTGGAGCTCACTTGCAGAGGATGGCGCCTGCATTATCTCCGATGCGCGGCGTGGTGGCTGGACTCTGCGCTACCCCGATGGCCGGATTGCGGTACTGAGTACCACAGAGCTACTGGCAGAACTGACACCTGATACCACTCTTTACACCATCGAATCGGAAGCCACTCTGGCAAAACACGGCATTTCCGCCGCCCGTTATGATTTGGTGCCGACTGCGTGTGGTTTGGTGCGCTCCTGGCTGCACCTTACCCCGCAACAACAGAGCGACCTGGCGAACAAACCGGCAGAACCCATCTATGTGCGCCCGCCGCATATTACGGAGGCCAAGCGCAAACCCTGGGAAATTGCATGATTCCCGACCTTCCCCAGAACCATGAGTGATTCTTCCCCCTCCCCCATTGTGCACACCTGTCAGCGCTGCGGAGCCTGCTGCCGCTGGGAAGGCGATGTCTGCCTGACGGATGAGGATATAACAGCGATTGCGGCTTATCTTCAAATGACCGAGGAGGCGTTTATCGAGCATTATTGCCGTCTGCAGCGCAACCGACGAGGGCTTTCGCTGATAGATGCAGACAACGGCGATGGCCCCTGCTGCATGCTGACGCAGAATGGCTGCCGTATACAGCCCGTAAAACCCCAGCAATGCAGGGACTTCCCTCATAAGTGGAACTTCCCCGGGTGGGAGCAGCGCTGCCCCGGTGCCGGTAAAACGACAAGCCCCTATTCATGAAAAAGCGCCTGATATCATTCTGGCTCCACTCGCGCCGCAGATTCATGGCTTTTCGCGGGTTCCTGGCCAATGCCTTTTCTCGCGCGCCCCGCAGACTTGCCGCTCGCGATGAATCCCGCCGCAGTCACGCCGGGGTGGTGGTAGACCTCTTTGCCTCCATCATGGTACGTGTAGATGGTATCTCCATCGAAGACATGGACACGACCATGGACATGCTGCGCTGTGATTTTCCGAATGTCGAGCACAGCTGGCTGGCCTCGCGATTCCAGGCTGCATATACAGCGCGTTATTCTCTGAGCGACACCTTGCGCCTGGCTGCTGCTCAGCGCACGGAAGAGGAACGCGTTGCGCTTGCTCTGGAAATCCTCACCATGCTTTATCGAGTGGGGGGTGACCTGACCAATCCCACCCTCTTTGATCGCATTACCAACGGCCTTAACCTGCCCGGTTACGCTGCAGAGCTGGAAGAGTTAATAGCCACCCCCGGCAAAGAGGCTCCCGAACCGATTCAGAGCCTTTGTTTCTCACATGAACGAGGGTCAAATGTCGTCACTCTGGCAAAAGAAGAGGGAGAAATCAGTTTCCGAGCCCTGAACTGTGTTCACGTGCTGCTCATTATCAACGATTCACGAAAGCCTTTCACCGTTGAAGGCCGAGTATTGCACCAGGGCGACATGCAGCTGCTTGCGCCCGGCCAAAATGTGGAGCTGAGCGAGTGGTCTCTGAGCTATGCCACCATTCGCGCCTTCATTCAAAACCGCTACAGCGGTGTGAGTTACGTGGGCTATCTCTATCGTGAAGATGACGAGGTCAGCATTACCCTGCATCGGCCCCGTAACCCGCTGGCCCGCGTGCGCTTCAGTCTGATGGTTGAGCTGGAAATCCTCAGCCGCGATGCTGACATCGTGATGGAAGATCAGCAACTGCAGATGGATGAGGTTATCCGCACCACCTACTATACCCCCTTCACTCTCATGGGGCTCGGCCCATATCGCTTTGCCGACCTGCATAATATCGAGAGCCCGGGGCGCAGCTACCAACTCGCGCCCGATGCTCGTAAACTACTCGTTACCAACCTACCCTATATCAACAGTGCCTCCGCACTCATGCTGACACCGGGGCTGGCATCAGCAGCGGTGTTCGAGGTCAGCTACTCCTGCACGGATAATACAGGAACGCTCAGAATCATTGAGGGTGGCGAGAGTCTCACGGTGAACGGCACCCCCGTAAAAGGCGACACTCCGCTCAAAGACGGTGATCTCATTTCCCTGAGTCTTATTCAGTCGCTGCGCTGCCGATTCTCTTCCGGAGTACTCGACGAGGAATCTGCCCTCATTTATTCTCTCTCCGTTCAGGGGCTCACAAGAGAGTTTGTGCGTGCCGGACGAGTTGTCGACAATATCGATTTCACACTCAGGCGTGGAGAGATGGCCTGTATCCTCGGCCCCAGCGGTTCGGGGAAAAGCACCCTGCTGAGCATGCTCGCCGGGCACCTTTCCTCCTCAATCGGCACCATTCATTACAACGGCGAGCTCATGACCCCGCAGGCCACAAACCTGCGCCGGCATGTTGCCTACATCCCCCGAGAGGACATATTGGATGAAGCAATGACCGTCGGCGAACATGTCTACCATGCTTCTATCGCCAGACGCCCCCGCCTGAGCGACTCTGACCGCAAACGTCGCGTGCTCTCCATCCTTAACTACATCGGGCTGGGCGCTTTGGCAAATCGCAGCGTCGGCCGAGCCGGAGAACGTACGATATCGGACGGCGAGCGAACCCGACTTAACCTTGGGCTTGACCTTACCGGCACGGCGGAGGTGTTCCTGATAGACGAACCCATCAGCGGGCTTTCATCGGGCGATGCCGAGCGAGTGATTGAAACGCTGGAGAATATGGCGGCTTCTCGCATATTAATCTGCACACTTCACCGCCCCGCTCAGGTGATACTTAATCGCTTTAAGAAGGTGATGGTTCTCAACGCCAACGGACAGATGGCCTTCTGGGGCTCGCCTGCTGAAATGGTGAACTACTTCCGCAAATCGGCACATGAGATGGGGCTGCACGTATCTCGCGAAGCCGTAATAGCCGGTGGAGCCGACTACGTGTTCGAGGTGCTGGAGGCACCCTATACACGTCTCGGTTATGAACAGCGACCGGCCCCGACAATGTGGCAGACTCGATTTGAGAGCTATTGCTACCGCCGAAACTCCGCCACGCCGAAACGGACTGCGAATGGAGATACCGAGCAGCCCCCCGCAGAGCCTGAAGAGCCCGCGCCAGAGATGCGCGCCATACCGCGCGTACCTCGCAGGAGCCTGCTAGAGTACTGGCGCCTGTTCCTGCTGTGGATGAACCGCACATTTCTGGCAAGAGTTCGCAGTCGTATGGGGTTATACGCCGTTCTGCTCGAAGGTCCTGTACTGGCGCTGCTCATAGCCGGCACACTGCGTGCGTCAAGTGAACCTCAGTATACATTCTATAAATCACTCCACATCAATGAATATCTGTTTCTCTCGCTTGTACTGGCGATGTTTTTCGGGCTGACAGACTCCGCCTGCGAGATATTGCGCGATCGCCCGCTGATACGGCGCGAGAGCAATTATAAGCTGTTCATACCCGGCTACCTATTGGCCAAGGTTTTGGTCCTTACCGGCATAGCTGCCGTGCAATGCGCTCTTTATCTACTGGTTAGCAATGCTATACTGGGAATTGAGCGCATGTTCTGGCAACACATGGGTGTAATGGTACTCACGGCTTTCGTTGGGATATCGCTTTCACTGATGGTGTCTGCACTGGTACGTTCAGATCGCACGGCTCTCAACGTGGTTCCCCTGCTCCTGGTACCACAGATTTTGCTGGCCGGGGCCCTTGTGCGCTTTGAAGAGATGAATGAATTCAGCCCCAAGGTCCCTACCTTTCTCCCCGAAAAAATCGACAAAGCTCTTTCCAACCTGCGTCACCGCGTAGCTTATCAGGACGAAACAACCCACAATATTACCTCCAAACCGGTACCGTTCATTGCCGAATTCTGCCCGCTGCGCTATGCATTTGAAATGATGTTTGTCACTCAGGCTCACGGCAATTTGTGGGAGGTGGAAAGCGGTCGCATCAACGAGCGCCGTGAGTACCTGAAAGACAACGGCTCGCTTGAGGAACTGCGCTTTATTCAGCGTGCGGCTTTGTTGCTCAATTCACCTGCGGCAGATGCCGGAGAGGCCGGCGACATTCTTCGCCGTGTGCGAAAAGCTGCTATCTACCACGATGAAAGATTCCTGGAGGAACTGACCGTCACGCTCGAAGAACGCGAACCGCAGGAAACTGACCAGCCCGTTGAATTCTTCTTCGCCAATCGCAAGCTCCAGGTGATTAAGGAAGGTGTCAAAACCGCGCGAAAAGACGGCCGAAAAAACGAGCACCGTGGCTTCTTCCTCGCTCCGCGACAGGCCCGCGCGTTCAGCGGGCTGGATCAGGAAACCGACCTGTACTCCGTCTCCACCATTGGTCGAAATGCCGTTTATCTGTTGATTATGGGGCTATGTCCCATATTTGTGGCAGCTATGCGGCTACGCTCAATTTGCCGAGGTGGCTGAGCTACAGAAAAAATATAACACAGAAATGTCAGGCTCTGCTCAAAAAATAAGTTGATTTTTTTAAATCCGTAATTAAAATGAACGTCATGAGATTTGCTCTTTATACGCTTGCGTTGCTGCCGCTGACCGTGAGTTCTGTCATGGCTCAACGCCCCAATGGCGCAGAACATGTTCAGGTAGAAAAGGTAACTATTGGCAAAGATCGCATCACCCGCAAAAGTATCGGGCACATGGAGGCCATACGCTCCGTGGCAGTGAAGTCTGCGGTGGAAGGCTTTCTGGGCGAACCCAGATTCCGAGAGGGTTCCATTGTCAAGGCCGGCGATATCCTCTTTGAAATATCCCCTGTCCGCTACAAAGCCGCCGTCGAACAGGCAGAGGCCGCCGTCGCAGAAATCGAAGCCCGTATCATCTACGCCGAAAAAAGTTACAAACGTCTTGCCCGACTCGCAGAAGCACAGGCCACCTCGGTAGAAACCACCGAAAGTGCCCTTGCCAAACTGGAGGAACTCAAAGCAAGTCTTGCCGGCGCTCGTGCAGAGGTGATTAAAGCTCGCAAAGATTTGGATGACTGCACTATCCGCGCAGAAATCACCGGGCGAATCGGGCGTGTCGAGTTTTCTGAGGGTAACTATGTCACCAAAGGTGAAACACTCGCTACCATCAAGCAGATGGATCCCATCTATGTGCGTTTCCCTCTCAGTCAATCAGATGTCAATGGTATTTTTCGCGGGCCGAAAGAAATCGGCAATGTAGCCGATGTACGCCTGAATACCGCTAATGGCAGACGTTATGAGCACGCAGGAAAGGTGGCTATTGTGGACAATCTGCTCACCTCTGGTACCGACACCTATACCCTGTGGGCAGAGTTTTCCAACAAAGACAACATGCTCACCCCGCGCGGCGTGGGAGCCATGTTCATCTCCCTCACCGACACGCAGCAAGTTTGCATGGTACCCCTCACCGCTGTGCATTACGACGCCGATGGCGCCTATGTCTTTACAATCAGTGATGAGACAAATCAAGTCGCAAGACGAGAAGTTATCGTCGGTTCCATACAGGGGCGCCTGCAATCCGTATACAGCGGTCTGAACGAAGGAGAAACCATCATCACCGACGGCGCTCACAAAGTGCGTGTGGGAGATACGGTCATTCCGGTGCTGGCTCAGAACGAAATGCCCATCGATGAAAGCGGAAATGTAGTCTCTACCGCTGCTCCGCTTGCTGTCGAAACCACCCCCGTTGTCATGGCAAAAGACACGACGGTACTGACATGCCAGGGCGCGAGGCTCGAAGCAATCAACCGGGTAAACATGCGCCCTCTGGTGCAAGGTGTACTGGCCGCTCCCTCATTTACCGAAGGCGATTTAGTACAGAAGGGGGCAGAGTTGTTCCAGATTGACTCCACCCGCTACAAAGCCGTCGTGGATGCCCGCAAGGCCGCCGTGGACCAGCTGGAAGTAAAAATCAAAGATGCCACCCGCAAATACGATCGTCAGGTGGCGCTTTTGCAGAACAATGCGACCAGCCGCGACGATATGGAAAGCTCCAAGGCCACTCTCGATGAGCTGATTGCTCAGAAGAAAAAAGCCGAAGCCGCGCTGGTTATTGCAGAGGATGACCTCTCCCGCTGCACAATGCGAGCACCCATCACCGGGCGAATCGGGCGTGTCAACTTCTCAGAGGGTACCTACATATCTGATATCAAATCCCCCCTTGCCACACTGGTGCAAATCAGCCCCATCTATGTGCGATTCTCTCTGAGTGAAAATGCAATTCTCTCCAACTACGGAACAGATGACCGCCTGAAAGACAACTCCGAGGTCACCCTGGTAACGGCCAATGGCAATACCTACCACGAGAAAGGCAGCGTCTACTTCGGAGATAACGTCATTCAGTCTGCTACCGATACGCAGAACTTCTGGGCTGTGTTCAAAAACGAAGATGGGCAACTTCGCCCCGGCGGTGTGGTTACCATTCGCGTAACCCGTAAAGCAGACCGCCAGGTGCCCGCCGTGGCAGCTCATGCTGTACTGACCGATACGAGTGGTCGCTATGTGTATGCCGTGCGCCATAACCGGGCCGTACTGGTACGCGTGCTCACCGGTACGCCGGACGAGAACGGACTTATCCCCATCTTCGCAGGCCTGCGCGAGGGCGATCGCTGCATCACCTCACCCCTTGCAGAGATTGAAGATGGCACACTCGTTACCCTCGCAGCTGAACAATCGGAACCCACCCCCGCAGAGGAAGAAAACAAGTAACCCCATTCACCTTATACAATCATGTTTTCACAATTCTTCATCCATCGCCCCAAGTTCGCCTTCGTCATTTCCATCGTAATGATGCTGGCGGGCTTCCTGAGCCTGAGCAAAATGCCCGTATCGGAATACCCCGAGGTATCTCCCCCGACCATTTCGGTGCGCATGACATACGCCGGTGCCAGTGCTGAAGAACTGGCACAGGTCGTGGCCGCCCCGGTGGAAGAAAACCTCATCGGTATGGACGATTTGCTGTACTTCAGCTCCTCCTGTACAAATGACGGTTCATACTCATTGACATTGATTTTCGAGACCGGCACCAATGACGATATGGCCATGGTGAACGTCTCCAACGCCATTAAACAGGTGGAAAGCAAGCTGCCTGAGGAAATCAAGCAGATGGGCTACAGCGTACGCAAGCGCTCTAGCGACATGCTCTGCTTCCTCAACTTCATGTGCGACGAAAACAAGATGGATATCCTCCAGCTTACCAACTGGTTGCGCATGAACGTAAAAGACCCGCTTACGCAGGTGGACGGCGTCTCTGTGGCTGATATCATGCACAGCCGCAACTACTCCATGCGCGTGTGGATGAATACCACCCGCATGAATGCCCTCAATATCACTCCCGCCGACGTGCGTTCGGCCATTTCGGAGCAGAATATTCAGGCCGCAGCCGGTTCAGTCGGCTCGCAGGACGAAGGTGCATACGCCACCTATAAGGTAACAGCCACCGGGCGACTCAAAACGGTGGAAGAGTTCGGCAATATCGTGGTCAAGCGCGGAGAAGAAGGCCATGTGACCAAGCTGAAAGATATCGCCACCATCGAACTGGGCGCAGAGAACAACTCCGGCTACAGCCGCCTGAACGGTAAAAACTCTGTAGGTATGATGGTACAGCGTAACAACGACGCAAACGCTCTTGCCACCGTCGATGCGCTGAAAGCCAAGATGAAGGAAATAGAACCCATGCTGCCCGATGGTGTGACCTGGGTCATGGGCTATGACCCCACACAGGCCATTTCTGCCACCATGGAAGAAATCGCCCTCACACTGTTGCTGGCACTGTTCCTCGTCGTGCTTGTGACCTTCGCCTTCCTGCAGGATTGGCGCGCCACACTTATCCCGGCTCTGGCAATTCCGGTATCTCTGCTGGGTGCCTTTGCAGTCATGTACCCGCTGGGTTACACCGTGAACGTGCTCACCATGTTCGGTCTGATTCTCGTCATCGGCTCGCTGGTGGACGACGCCATCGTGGTGGTAGAGAATGTCATGCGTCTGATTCAGGAGGAAAAACTCTCCCCCCGGGAGGCCACCATTAAGAGCATGAAACAGATTACGGGTGCAATTATCGCCACCACGCTGGTGACACTGGCGGTATATGTGCCCATTGCCTTCTACGGTGGCATGGTAGGTGTGATTTATACCCAGTTCTCCGTCACCATGTGCGTGGCTCTTTGTATCTCGACATTCAACGCGCTGACGCTATCGCCTGCCCTCTGTGCACTGATACTTCGCCCGGCAAATGTCAAGCAGAGCCGGCTCTCATACTGGCTGTTCTACCCATTTAACTGGTTCATGGAGAAATGCCGCAGTATCTACCTGTGGGGTGCGGGCATATTGGTGCGCAACGCCTGGCTGACCGTACTGGTAATAGCTGCTGTGCTCTACCTGAACTATGTCTTCTACGCCGGTGCACCGCAATGGTGGAACCAAATCTGGCGCCCTGCTCCGCAGCCCGGCGCTGCCATGATGGCCAAGAATCAGACCAAGAGTCAGTATGATTTACTGAGCCTCATCGCCCCCGAAATGCTCAACAGCTCATTCATCCCCACGGAGGATAAGGGCGCCGTCTTCTGTATCGTAAACCTCGAGGGCTCAGCTACTGCCAAACAGAGAACCGATAAGGTAATGCGACAGATTGAAGAGCGTATCTCCAGGATTGAAGGTATTGACATGGTGACATCCACCAGCGGTTTCAGTTTCGCCTCCGGTTCCGGTGAGGGCAACGGTATGGTTATCGTTATGCTGAAACCCTGGGCCGAGCGAACCACACCGGATTTGCACGCTACGGCACTGGCCAAAAAGATAAACGAGGCCTGTAAGGATATCCCGGAGGCCTCCATCATGGCCACGACCCCGCCCGCCATTCAGGGCCTGGGGCTCTACGGCGGTGTATCCATGGTACTGGAAGGCCGTGGAAATGCCACCCCAAAAGATCTGAGTGACATGGTGAAAGAGGTCAGCAAGCGCCTGCAGGCTCACCCCGACCTCATCATGATGGTACGCTCTGAGTTCAATGCCGAAACGCCGCAGATTCGCCTGGAAATCAACCGAGAGAAAGCTCAGGCTCTCAATGTGGATGTTCGCAGCATCTTCACCACCCTGCAGAGTGTGATGGCATCCTCCTACGTAAACGACTTCACGCTCAATGGTTTCAACTTCAAGGTAAAGATTCAGGGTGACGTGAAGGATCGCCGCACAGCAGACGATATTCTCAACCAGATGGTGCGAAACGACAAGGGTGCCATGGTGCCGCTCTCAGCCGTTTGCACTCTCTCCTACCGCCTGGGACCGTCGAACTATGGTCGTTTCAACCAGTACATGTGTGCGGATGTCACGGTCATGCCGCAGGCTGGTGTCGGCTCTGGCCAGGTGATGAAACTTATCGAAGAAACCATTGCAGGAATCAACAGGGAAGAACGCGCCAAAGGTCTTGACCGACAGTGGGCTGCTGAATGGAAGGACCTCTCATACCAGGAGCGCCAGAATACCGGTAAAATCGGCGTTCTCATCGGGCTTGCCATGCTGTTTGCCTACCTCTTCCTGGTGGCACAGTATGAAAGCTGGACCACGCCTGTACCGGTTATGCTCTCGGTGAGTGTGGCTACGCTGGGTGCGCTCATGGGAGCTCAGCTCTGCGGACTCACCATGTCCATCTATGTGCAGCTGGGTATCCTCATGCTTATCGGTCTGGCCGCCAAGAATGCCATTCTCATGGTTGAGTTCAGTAAGGAAGACCACGAGACGGGCAACAGTGTGCAGACAGCAGCCATCAACGGTGCGAGAATGCGTTTCCGCGCGGTGCTCATGACTGCCATTTCGTTCATATTCGGCGTATTCCCCATGGTGGTAGCGACCGGTTCCGGTGCAGCCAGCCGTCAGGAAATCGGCATCACGACCTTCTTCGGCATGTTGCTGGCCACCGTGTTCGGCATCTTCATGGTGCCCGCTCTCTATTCCATCTTCGCCCGCATGCGCGACTGGACAGCGCGCACCATCGGCGTGGATAAGAAGAAGAAAGCCTGATTTCGATATGCGGCTCCGCGCTTCCGGGCGTGGAGCCGCAATTTTTCACCACGAAAAGCCCCCCAACTCTTCCTTAGCCTTTCACTGCTACTCAGCCCCCTGCCCGCCGCAGCTCATGAAACCGAATGAGCCGAGTTTTGTTCCGATTTTTACAGCAGTCAGATTATGTGCTTGCATTTCCTGAAAAAACGGGCATAATGTACACAGCCGCTGCCAGAAGACGGGCAGCAAAGCTCAATTTTACATGAATATGAAAACGCTCAAAAGATTCGTACTTGTAGGTGCTCCGGCCTCCGGTAAGGGCACGCAGTCAAACTTCCTCTCCGAGACCTATGGTCTCAAGCCGCTGAGCACCGGCGCCCTGCTTCGCGCTGAGATTGCTGCCGGTTCCGAGCTGGGTCTGGAAGCTAAGAAGTATATGGATGCTGCCATGTTCGTGCCCGATGAAGTGGTGAACGGCATCGTGGCCAAATGGCTGGGCGAGAACAAGGATTGCGGCTGTCTGCTCGATGGTTATCCCCGCACGGTTTCTCAGGCTGAAACTCTGGATGCTAACCTGACCTCCATGGGACTGGGTGTAGACATCGTGATTTACCTGAATGTTTCTGCAGAGCTTATCGAAGCCCGTATGCTCAAGCGCAAAGCCTGCCCCGCCTGTGGCGAGACCACCCGCAATGGTGAGGAAATCTGCCCCAAGTGCGGCGGCGCCATGATTGTGCGCACCGACGATAACCCCGAGGCTTTCGCCAAGCGCCGCAAGGACTACGAGACTCTCACCGTGCCCGTAGTGGAGCACTACCGCGCACAGGGCAAGGTTGTGCAGATTGACGTGGTAGAGGAAGGTGAGCCGGAGGATGTATCCGCCCGCATCGCTGCTGCCGTTCGCAGCTACTGCGAGAAGTAACCCCCGTCTCGCAAGATTTGTTACTCTAAGGCTCTCCCCCTGGAGAGCCTTTTTGTATGCAATACAACAATCCGTAGAAAGACTCACCCTGCCTATTGTCACAAATAGCACGAGTGCCGGTGTGAGAACGCATTTTTTCCTTTACAGACGGGCGAAATATACTATAATGATTTCACTTATGAATATGCGCACCACCCTTATACTGATGGCTGCCACCATGGCGCCCATCTACGCCCAGGAACCGGCGGAAAATTCCGCCCAGATATATGCCCGTCTGGCCGCTCCGACCACGGTCACGACAGCTACGGTTGAGCAGCGAGCTGCAGCTTACCCCGCCTTGAGCATAATACCGGCAGATGTCGAATCGGTACTCACCGTGAACCGCATTTCTGAGATTTGCATGGGCGTTTCCGCCGCTCTCGAAGCTTCTGCTGAAAGAGAAGTACCCGCTGAACTGGGTATGCTCGACAGCTTCACCATTGCAACCGGCAAGGGGAGCGCCGAGCTCTACAAACACATCGCTGCAATATATGCCTACAATAGCGACGAAGCTGAGCAAGTACATGATTTCTTCACCCGCTGGAGCAAGAATGCAGCCACTCCCGTCGGGGCTGTCATCAACAAGCCAATCCTGGCATACATCAACGCCGCAAAGTCTGCTGCAATCTCCAGCATCGAGAATCTCAAACTTCCCTCTTTCTACAGTGTAGTCACCGTTAAGCCCGAGGGCGAACAGATGCTCGGCGAGTGGCAGCAAATAGCCGTGAGCAACATGCGCGAGGATATCGGTGAGGAATACGATGACGGCATGCGTGAAATTTACAGCAACAATGGTTACGAGGGTATCAAAATCACATTGAAGGGAGACTCTTTCATTAATCCCGATGTAGATTATGACTACGAGACCGATACCATCACGAAAAAGCCGCTGAACGATGTACAGCTCGCCGCCCGCAAGGCAATCGACGGGCGCACTATATACGTCGGCCTTAAGCAAGAGGGCACCAAACTCATCGCCGTTGTCACAGAAAACGAGGCAGACTTCGCACTGCCGACAGATGCCGCAGCATCCCTGCTCGGCACCGACAAGCTCTGCAAGGCAGATGCCAACCTGACAAAATCTCCCTACATGCTGTGCTACGCCACCCCGGGAATCAACTTCAGCAGCTATGAGATTCAGACCGCACCCTTTGTCGGCATACCCACTCTGATAAAGGACATCTTCACCGAGCTCGCGGCTCAGCCCGGCGACAACCAGACCACCTGGGCCGGTGCTGCAAAGGGTGCCGAACTGCTCAGCAATGTGGTAAAAGCTCTGATTCAGCCCACTGCCACCGTGCCCAATATCGTGCAGGTATGGGCTGAAGGCAGCACCCTGCAGCTGCAGTACGACGGCAATACCAAGGGGAAAACCTACCTGCCCGGCAAGCTCAGCCTGACCTCCGTTCCCGACAAGCCCGGCACCATCTTCTACACTGAGAGCTCGCCCGTTTCTTTCAACATCGGCGCAGGATGCGGTGAAATTGTGGATGCCATCGTCAGCGTAGTCGACGGCATGATTGCCACAGTCCCCGCTAAAGACCAGGCCGAAATCGTCCCGCAAGTAGCCATGGCCAAGCAGTTCCTGCCCGATGTGAAGGAGCTCTGTGCCGCTATCGGCAACATCGGCGAAGGTATGGGCAACAGCACGGCGCTGACTATTGACAGCGCCGGCAACATGCCCATGCTGCTCGGAGGCACCCCCGGCAACAAAACTGCTATCCCTCGCATTTGCTTCTATGCCGGTGTAACCGACCGCAGCAAACTGAGCTCCGGTTGGAACTCCATCGTGAAAATCGCGGGCAACATTGCCGGCAAACTCGACCAGGACCCCGCTATCGTCAACATGCTGCCTATCGTTCCCTCGCAGAGCGGCAATCTTATCTCCTACACCGTTGCCATGCCCTGGTTCACCCCTGACATGGTGCCCTGCGTAGCCGTGAGCGATACCACCTTTACCGCCGGCACCTCTTCTGCCTACAATGCAGAGATTGCTGCTGCAGCAACAGGTAACACTGCTTTCACCGGCAGTGTATGCACGTTGAAGTTCAACCAAATGGCCAGCACCGCACGCGGTATCGCCAGGGAACTCGCCACTGTAGCCAAGGCCGAAAAAGAACCGCTCTCTCTTAACAACACCCCCTCAACCTCCGGAGATCTCGCTGCAAACGACGATATCGAGGATGGTGAGGATTACATTGAGGAGGAAGACTATGAAGAGGAAGATCTCTATACCTACCACCGCCAGAGCCCAGCCGAGGAGCGGGCCGAAACGGCAGAAGATATAGCAGAAACGCTTGAAAACGCCGCCCGATTCATCAATCGCATAGACGGTGTTTCTACCATCAACGGCAGCACACACACACTTCGCTTACAGATTCAGCTCAGTAAGTAAGATTTACACGAGCTGCTGCTACATTGTCCCCACTGTAGATTTCCTGCGGTGGGGACAATCCGTTATTTATTCGGCGGGTCTTCCGCCCGTGTGACTTACCCAATCCCCACCCCTACTTTATTCAGGGGTGTTTGTGTAATCAGCAAATCTGAAACAGCCCCTAAATCCGCGCGAAATCGCAATCGAAGCTTGCCATTCGGTCAATACCATGCTAGAATGGTCGGCACAAGACAACGCTCGCATGCAACGCAAGTTTCTCAGCTGGCTATTCGTACTGATATGTACCGCCTTTACCCTGGCGGGGGTGCTGTCGTTCCTGCAATTTCAACGTCAATCAAAAGCCCGTGCGCGTGATTTGATGAGTAATCGTCTGCACGACCTCATGCTGCTGGTGAGGTTCACACAGGACAACATGAACCACGTTGCACAAATCAACGACGCCAGCACACTGGAGCGCACACGTGCAGCAGCAGAAATCATACGCCTCAATCCCGCTATCCTCAGCTCACCGGAGGAATTGCAGGGACTTTGCAATGAACTGGGAGCGGCTCAACTCTGCATAACGGACAGCGAGGGAATCATTGTAGCGGGCGTGCCCAGAAGTGTGATTGGCTTCAACCTGTCAGAGCACGAGCAAAGCCGCCCTTTCATGGAGTGTATTCGCACCCCGGGGCATGAACTGATACAGCGCCCCACGAATAATGCGCAAAGCGGCCAGATGCTTCAATACGCCGGTGTGAGCAGACCAGACCAACCCGGGGTCATCCAGCTCGGGTTCAAACCCCAGCACGAGCAAATGGTGCGAGCCTCTGCCGACTTCGAGAAACTCGCCGGCAAGATACTGGGGGGCGATACCGGCCATATCATTGCCTTTCGCGACGGGCGCCTGCTGAACCGGGGCGCTCTGAACATACCGACCTCAACCCTGCTGGCCATGCCCCTCAACCAAGTAGGTGAGGTAACACTGGGCGGGAAAGACTACGCCACCTATGCCATAGAAGAGAATGGCATGCGCCTGGTTACTCTCATCCCCTGGCGGGAAATCAGCAAAATCAGCTACAAGTCACTCCGGTACCTGCTATGGAGCAACCTGGCGCTTTTTGCCTTCATGTTCATAGTGGTATGGCTTCTGTTGCGCATTTATGTACTGAGAGGGCTGCGACGAATCAACCTCTCTCTCAGACGAATTACCGAGGGCTACACTCAGGAGCGGGTAGACGAAAAAAGCACCCCTGAGTTCACTCGACTTTCAACAGGCATTAACACCATGGTGGACGCCATTCAGGCCTACAGCGAGCAGAAACGTGAGCGACTGCAGAAAGAACTGCAACTCGCAGGGGCTATACAAAGTACGGTGTTACCTCACACCTTCCCCGCTTTCCCTGAGCGAAAGGAGTTCGACATCTATGCCACCTGCGATCAGGCGCACAGCGTGGGCGGCGATTTTTATGATTTCTTCATGCCGGACGAAAAGCACCTCTGTTTTCTGCTGGGAGATGTGGCGGCTACCGGTATACCCGCAGCCCTGTATATGATGCGCGCCATCTCCATAACCCGAGAGCTGGCAAACGATGGTCTGCCCCCGCAAATTCTGCTTACCAAGGCGAATAAAACCCTCTGTGCCGAGGGAGCTGACATGCGCTTATCTCTCTTCTATGGCCGGCTCAATATTATAACCGGTGATTTTCGCTTCGTGAATGCCGGCACCCCGCAGGCCCTGCTCAGTCACAGTGGCCGTGGGTACGAAATGCTCTCCATGCGCTCCGGAGCAGTAGTGGGAGCACACGCCGGAGCAACATACACGGAGTGCAGGCGAACACTCAAACCGGGCGACCGCTTGTTTCTGTACACACACGGCGTGCTGGCTGCGGCTGATGCTGACCACACACCTTTCGGCGCGGCCCGACTGCAGCAAGCTCTGCCGACAGATGCCGCCACGATAGCAGATGTTCCCCGCCGTGTACGTGCTGCACTGCGCCAATATACCGGCGAGATGGAGCAAACTAACGACATCACCATGCTCGCCCTCGAATTTCGCGGCAAATGGAGCTGCTACGCTCATTGCGACGTGACAGCCGAAACACCCGAAAAACTTGTCGACCTGTTACAACAGAAACTGGAAAGTGTGCTGGCCGCTCCGGACAGTATCACCGAATTGCAGTTTGCCGTGCTCGATATCTGCAAAAACCTGCCATCCGAATGCACCATAAACTCAATATTGCGCTGCAATGAACAAGAGGCCCGCCTGACACTCAGCTACAATATTCCGCAGTATAACCCGCTCATCCTGCTGCCCCACCTGTCCCTGGACCGCGCAGAATACAGCACGGCTGACGGTGCAAGCAAACTTGTGCTCAGTAAAGCACTCTGACTTTCCCACCCCGTACACCATGAACTCAGTACCACCGGCACCCATCGCCCCACCACCACCGCCCCATGTGGTGCTCCCGACCACAGCCGCAGAGCCCCCTGCTCTGACAATAGAAGATAATCCCCGTGCCCCCCTGGCTCCCGGTACTGTCGTAGGGGATTATACCATCATCTCCAAGCTCGGTCAGGGCGGCTTCGGCATTACCTACAGAGCTCAACATACTGTGCTTGGCTCGATTGTCGTGCTCAAGGAACACATGCCCTCGGGGCTGGCTATGCGCATGCCGGGTAGCACCTTTGTGAGTAGTGTTTCCCCCGAAACGGATGCACGTTTCAAGGCCACAATGGCCGAGTTCATGGAAGAAGTCGTTATCCTGATGGGGCTGGAGCACCCCGGCATTGTCCCCATCATCTCCGGCTTCGAGGCCAATGGTACAGCCTATTATGTGATGCCCTATGTTGAAGGTCACTCCATGGAGCTGAACCCTCAACCCACTCTCGACAAAGACAAACAAGCTGTAGAGGCCCGCAAACTCAAGCAGCAGTTGCGTTACCTGCTCTATACGCTTGAGTACCTGGAGCAAAACGGAATCGTTCACCGCGATATCAAGCCCGAAAATATCGTCATCAACACCGAGGGGCGCCCCATCCTGCTCGACTTCGGCTCTGCACGCCAATTACAGGCAGGCAAGGTATACACCAATATTTACACGCCCGATTTCTGTGCCCCGGAACAGAGCACCGCGCGAACAGATGCCCAGATGAGCGCCGCTATCGGCCCCCAAACCGACCTCTATGCCCTCGGTGCAACCTTTTACTACCTGATTACGCGATTGCTGCCGCCCAAATCAGACATGCGCACCCTCTCCTCTCCCGATCCCTATAAACCACTGGCCGGGCGCATCCACCTGGAGGAAAACTACAGCCGTCACTTCCTGCAAGCCATCGACCGGGCCCTGCAACTGGAGCCGGCCGAGCGGTGGAAAAGTGCGGCAGCTTGGCGCGACAGCATGGAGAGCGGAATTGTACCGCCACCCACCGGCCTGGTCAAGCGCATGCGAATTCTGATGACGCTCAGCATCTCTGTCGTGGTCGCCCTGGCCACATTGTGTGCATGGGCGCTGAAAGAAAAAGAGCAGGCCATGGAGATATACAACAACAGCCTGAACTTCACGGAAGGTATGCTCTACGATTTCAATGACGAGTTAGCAGACATTCCGGGCTCAACCGAACTACAGCAGCAACTCGGAACAAACCTTAAGAATTACCTGAACTCCATGGAGAAACTCCCCGTTGCTCAGGATGAAAAACTGCAACGCGCACTCGCCATCGCATGGAAAAACCTGGGCTCAGTCAACGTGCAACAGGGAGAGCTGGCAGCAGCGACAGAGGCGTATCGCAATGCCACCAAGCTATTGCAATCACTTCATGACTCACACCCCGAAGAACAACAATACCGCTATGAATTAGCCCGTATCTGGCTACTGCGTGCCGAGGTCGGGCGCCGACGCAACATGAACACCCAGGCCCGTGTGCTGGTCAGCCAGGCTCTCGACATGCTGCGCTCCCTCTGCGACCAATCCCCCGATAACCCGGATTATCATTGTGACCTGGGGCGCGCCATAGAATATACCGCTCGTCTGGCCGACAACAGCGGCAATAGTGACCAGCGGCGCAATGCCATCGACAGCATGGCGGATCTGTTCCGCAGACTGGTTGTAAAATACCCCCGTCATGAAGGCGCCGCCATGGGGCTGGCACAAGCTTTCATCAGCCAGGCGAATCTCTTGGCGGAATCCGACAACTACGGCCTTGCTACACAGTTGCTCAACGAGGCAAGAGATATCTACACCAGGCTCTCAGCCGAACATCCACACAGACTCTCCTTCAAAACCGGCAGATCGAACGAGGCATACGCACGTGGTAATATGTACACCAAAATGTGCATGGGTACTACCGACCCTTCAGTATTGGCCGATATGGAGGAGCATGCCATGACAGCATTCAAACAGAGCATTTCTCTTTCAGAGGAACTTGCCGCTATGGATGCCCACAACACCGAATACACCTTCCAGCAATGCCGGGCCATGAGTTTCATGGTTGATATCATGTTGCGCCGCAAACTTCACAACCAGGCGGAGGCCTACTGCAATACCATCATGCAGAAAACAGAGAAACTCCTGTTAACCTCCCCCGGCAATATCGAGTACAACATGCTCAAAGCCGGAGCTTTTCGCGGGCTGGCCAAAGCCCACAGCGAAAACCCCAGACATCATGGGCGGGCGAATCAGGAATACAGCCGCTACCTCAATCTCGTTGACCAGTTGTTGCAGAAGACACCGAGCAATCCGCGCCTCCGAATCATGTATGCAGATGCTCTGATGGAACGAGCAGCTTACGATATCTCCCTACAGAAATACAGCGACGCGAAAAAGCTGCTCGAACAAGCTGTGGTGCTGCTCTCTGACATAGCACAGCGAGATAGACAAAATGCCGCCGTGCAACAAATGCAGAAAAAAGCAAAGGAATTGCTCAACTCCGTCACCGACTCCCCGGCCCCCGAACAACAGGAATCATAACCCCGGCTTCCTGTCCATCTTCAGCAAAACTCGTGACTGAGGCCGAGCCACAGCCTGGGCTCTGGCCTCGGCAAACACACCCCCGACCTGTGTGTTATAAGAAACTCCGGCAGGAAGTGCTGCTGGCAGGCGGTACAGCGGAAGAACAAGAGGCTCCACCGCCGGAGCCCCCCCGTAAAACCGTAACCTCTCAGTGCAACCCCAGGCGTGTGAGGTAGCGCCACACGCCCTCGAACGGTCCGTAGCGATAATAGCGCAACCACACATTGCATGCGGCGAGTTGAAGAAGGTAGAGCAGCAGCGCCAGCCCCATGACCCCGCCGATACTCAAATGACCGACCAACCCGCCACCATAGCCACATATCAGCACGACCATGATGATGTTCTGCGTAATATAGCAAGTGAGCGTGCAGCGCCCCAGTTTGCCCAAGGGTGCAGCCAGCCACTGCATACAGGGGAGCTCGTATAGCAGAGCCAGCAACGGCATGAACCACAGCACGAAAAGAGTAGGCTCTATATTACCCCAATAGCCCGCTGCCGGATAATATGTCTTGCACAGCACAACCACGCCCCAGACGGCCGCAGCTGTCAGCACCAGCGGTCGACTGCTGATTTTCCCCTCAAATACGCGCAGACGCCCCGCTATCATTCCCAGCAGGAACATGCCCGCCAACGCCCAGATTCGGTAACTGTACACCACATAAAGCAGACTGTGCCATACTCCATTGGTGATATTCCACCACCCCATGTCGAGGAACGATGCCGTCTGCGACGACGGCGCCCAGGAGAGCCCGTATGTTTCGCGTATACCGTCATACCACTGGCGCATGGCCTCCGGCGTGCCGATGAGATGATGATACATGGCCAGCGGCTGCAACAGGCAAATAGCGCAGAGTACCACCAGCCACCTCGTGGGACATCGCCACAACAGCACAGGTATGAACCCCGTAATGGCAAATATCAGCAGTATGTCCCCGCAGTAGAAATAACTGTGTACCAGACCAAAACCCGCCAGCAGTACGAGCCGCCAACAAAAACGCCCGCGAAAATCCAGCCCCTTCGCCATGGCGCGATCCATCTGCAGAAAGAAACTCAACCCGAACAGGAAAGAGAATATCAGAAAAAACTTCTCCGTGAAGAGCACCACGTGCAGCCAGCCCAGTATACCATCCAGCGGCCCCACCGGAAATTCAGGCTGGTGAATGTTAAAGAAATTGTGGGCGTGCGCCATCAAGATACCGAAAAGCGCCGTAGCCCGCACCGAGTCAATGGAATGTATACGCTGCTGTGCCATGTGCTGCTCAGGCGAAAATCACACGTCGGGCTTCCTCTCGTGCCCAGGCATCGTCCTCCAGTATCATCTCAAGCTGGCCCTGGTAATCGCGAGGGCGAGCTTGGGAGAGCACCTTTTCCACCGTCTCCCATATACCGGTAAAGCCCAGCTTACCATCTACGAAAGCCTGTACGGCCTCCTCATTGGCTGCATTGAACATCGCCGGCATGGTACCACCCACCAGCCCGGACTGGCGGGCAAGGTTCAGCGCGGGGAAATCATCCCAGCGCGGAGCCTCAAACTTCAGCGAGGCAATCTGCGCGAGGTCGAGTTTTTTCAGGCTGTTGACCGTGCGATCGGGCCAGGTGACAGCGTATTGGATGGGGAAACACATATCACTGCTGCTCAACTGGGCGAGTATGGAGCCATCCTGATACTCAACGAGGGAGTGCACAATACTCTGGGGGTGCACAATGACATCCACCCGCTCCATGGGAATACCAAACAGCCAGCGAGCCTCAATCATTTCAAGCCCCTTGTTGAATAGCGTAGCGGAGTCGATGGTAATCTTGCGACCCATTTTCCAGGTCGGGTGATTGAGCGCCTGCTCAAGTGTTACCTCCGCGAGTTTCTCTCGCGGCGTAGTGCGGAAAGGCCCGCCACTGGCCGTGAGAATGAGACGACTTACCTGCTCCGCCCCGCCTCTGTGCCCTTGCAGGCACTGGTAAATGGCATTGTGCTCGCTGTCCACCGGCAATACATTGATACCTTTGGCAGCAGCTCGATTCATCACCACCTCTCCGGCCATTACCAGTATCTCCTTCGACGCAATGGCTAAATCCTTCCCCGCTTCGATAGCCTGCAACGTGGGCTTGAGACCCGCTGTGCCTATGATGGAAACCAACACCATATCTGCACCGGCCAGAGTTGCCAACTCACAGAGCCCATCCAACCCGGTGAGCACTCGTGTGCCCGCAGGCAGTCGGCGCTGCAGCTCGGCGGCCTTCGCCGAATCATAGATACACACATCCTTCACCCCGAACTCCAGAGCCTGTGCCGCAAGGGTATCCACACTGCTGTGAGCGGCCAGACCCACCACGTCCATACGCTCGGGGATATCACGAGCCACCTTCAGCGCGCTGGTGCCAATGCTGCCGGTCGAACCAAGTATTACAACCTTTTTTCGCTTCATGTCTGCGCACACTATACTATCATTTACACCATTTTGCAAGCAGGAACGCATTTTGCGCTTGCAAAATACCACGTTGCGTTGTAGATTAGCTGCGCCGTTCGGGTTCGGGTGGTCGCTGTGCAGCACTACTGCATAGAGGAAAGTCCGGACATCGCAAGGCAGCGCGTCCCTTGAAAGGGGGAGACGCCCGGAGCCAATGCCGGGTGGACGGAAAGTGCCACAGAAAACAAACCGCCCGAAAGGGTAAGGGTGAAAAGGTGGGGTAAGAGCCCACCGCTCCGAAGGTAACGACGGAGGCTCGGTAAACCCCGCGCGATGCAAGACAAACAGGGGGAGGGTCGCCTGCCCGACTGAAGTCCCCCGGGTAATAGTTGCACCCGGCTATAAACGCCGGGTACGGAGCCCGCTCCGTAAGAAAAATGACCACACAACCCGAAAGGGTGGACAGAATCTGGCTTACAGAACCCGAACGGCTTTCTTTCAAAATCAATCCGCTCTTACCTCCCGACTGAGGTCGGCAGTTTTGAAGATTGCAGAATTTTGTGTCTTTTGACTTCACAAACGCCGCAGCGGATGATATAATACGCGCATGGCTAATAAACCCGTAGTTCTGATTATTCGTGACGGCTGGGGCCGCAACCCGCAGGGGCCGGAGGCCGCCAAACAGACGGGCGATGCTACCGTGCTCGCCGATACTCCTTTCACTGACAAGCTGCTGGCCACCTGCCCGCACTCCATGCTGGGGGCCAGTGGGCAGGACGTAGGTCTGCCCGACGGACAGATGGGTAACTCTGAGGTAGGTCACCTGAACCTGGGTGCAGGTCGAGTCGTTTTCCAGGACCTCTGCCGCATCACCAACGCCATCAATGATGGTTCCCTCGCCAAAAACCCCGTGATTACCGAGGCTTTCGCCAAGGCTGCCGGCACTCGTCTGCACCTGCTCGGCCTGGTGTCCGACGGCGGTGTTCACTCCCACATCGAGCACCTCATCGGCGTGGTTAAAATTGCTGCCGAGGCCGGTGTGAAAGACATCATGATTCACGCCATTACCGACGGCCGCGACACCGACCCCAAGAGCGGCGCAGGGTTCCTCAACCAGCTCCAGCAGGCTGTAGCCCCCTATGGCGCCAAAATCGCTACCGTCGTCGGGCGTTTCTACGCCATGGACCGCGACAAGCGCTGGGACCGTGTTCAGGTCGGCTGGGACGCCATCGTCCTCGGTAAGGGCGAGCAGTGCAACTGCACCCCCGCAGAATATGCAGAGAAGAGCTACGAGGGTGGCGTGACGGATGAATTCCTGAAGCCCGCCATCTTCTGCGAGGGCGACACTCAGCGAGTGCGCGACAACGACGTCGTGTTCTTCTTCAACTTCCGCGCAGACCGCGCCCGCGAGCTTTCCCGCGCTTTCATTTACGATGACTTCGACGGTTTCGACCGTGGTGTACACCCCCACGTACACTACATCACCATGTCGGAATACGAGGCCTGCTACCCCACACCCGTCGTGTTCGAGCAGGAGCAGCTCACCAACATCCTCGGCGAGGTTATCGCCGCTGCAGGGCTCAAGCAGCTCCGCATCGCTGAGACGGAGAAATACGCTCACGTCACCTTCTTCTTCAATGGTGGTGTAGAAACTCAGTTCGAGGGCGAAGACCGCATCCTCGTCCCCTCCCCCCGCGAGGTGGCAACTTACGACCTCAAGCCCCAGATGAGCGTGGGTGAAGTAGCCGATAAGTTTGTGGATGCCATTGCCAACTATGACATCGCCATCATGAACTTCGCTAACCCCGATATGGTCGGTCACACCGGTTATCTCGAGGCCGGAATCACCGCCTGCGAGGCTGTAGACAAGGCTCTCGAAAAGAGCGTCAACAAGATTCTCGAACTGGGCGGCTGCTGCCTCATCTGCGCCGACCACGGCAACTGCGAGAATATGCTCAACGCCGACGGCTCCCCCAATACCGCTCACACCACAAACCTGGTAGACCTCATCTACTGCGGTCCCGATCAGGCCGAAGTCAAGATGAGTGATGGTATTCTGGCCGATATTTCTCCCACCCTGTTGAGCCTGCTGGGTATTCCCCAACCCGCCGAAATGACCGGCCACAGCCTGGTGACAAAATAAGGGAGTTCCCTTTCTCATATAGCGCATACACTCCATACGGGGCAGCTTAATTGCTGCCCCGTATTCAATTCCGGCGCAGCGAATCAACCGAGCGGTTCTTCTTTATTTACTTGTGGAGTTGCTCGGAAGGGCGCCCGCTCGATGTGGCTAAAGATTACAATCATGAGGAATGCGCTCAGTGTCTGCGGCAGGCCGACGCGAGATAATAAGCAAATTTCGGGTAGAAAAAAAATCACTTCTTGTTGGAATGTTTTGTCGGCAAAATGGAAACAGCCCCTATCTGCGGTGCTGATTCAGTATAACCTTGACAACAAGCCCGGCAGTCGCTAGAATGACTGAAGATTCCGCATGAAGATACGGTTAATCATCACATTGCTGTTACTGCTCATACCCCTGCCCGTCCCGGCAAGGGACAGTGTGGGTTTGCCGCAAGAAGCAGCGGAACCACAGATGGCGGAGGTCTGTCGACAATTGATATCGGCTACAGAGGAGATAGAAGAGCTGCTGCTCAAAGTAAAGGATTACGAAAGCGCCCAGGCTGCCGTGCCTGCCATGCAGAGCCACCAGAACCGGGTTCGTGCATTGCTGCTGAAGCTGGAAGACGCACCGACCGATATCAGCACGAACCGAATCATCACCCGGACCATGATGACCCTCATGCACATAACGCAGCGCTACATGCCCGTTGTCCTGCGATTGGAGACAGAAAACGCCTATGGCTCCGAAAGCCTGCTGGCTATGCTGCGAGTGCTCGGCTCAGATGACCCCTACGGTGAAAATGAAGAATCACCGTCAGTTCCTGCCGTTCAGCCACATGAGGTATACACGGCGCTGTGTCGCCACCTCAATGAGGTGCTCTATGAACTTCGCAAAACCACCGACAGCTACTCTGCCCGCAACACTGCTGCCGTGCTGCGCCAGTGGCAACCGGAGCACCGGCGCCTGTGCGAACAGTGGAACAGCCTGCCACCCGCTGTACTGGCTGAACAGATTGCCGACCAGGAAAAACTATCTTCGCTGAAAGCTGAACTTGCCGCAGAGATTGGCAGATTGCGCAAGGCAACCTGCTTCGATGACCCCGATTTACCCTCGCTGCTCAGCCCCTATGCAGCGATGCCCTGAACACACCGCCATGCAACGCACCGATTACCACACCCATACGCCGCTGTGTCTGCACGCGGAAGGTGAACCCGAGCAATACGTGGCTCGCGCCCTGGAGCTCGGAATGATGACCTATGGTATAGCAGATCATGCCCCTATGCCGCCCGAGCAGGAGCCCTACGATAACTGGCGTATGCGCTGCGCAGATGCCACGGCGTACCGGGAATGGATAGACCGCGCCCGCGCTGCTGCTGCGGGCAAATCCCTGAGCATACTCACCGGGCTGGAGTGTGACTGGCTACCCGGCATAGAGCCGTGGGTTCGCCGGCTGCGGCAGGAATTCGCCTGCGACTACCTCATTGGCTCTGTTCACTATCTGCGGCGCGGCGAATCGGTAGATGACAGCGTGTACGCCAACCGCACCATCACCGACAGTACCGAAACGGACTGGCAGCTCTATTGGCAGGCTGTAACCGACATGATTCAGAGCAAATTGTTTGACATAGTGGGGCATATAGACCTTGTCAAGATATGGAAAAGAGTGCCCGGGGGCAACCTGCTCCGTTACTACGGCCCAGCTCTGGATGCCCTGGAACACAGCGGCATGGCGGTAGAAATCAACACAGCAGGCTGGCACAAACACTGTACCGAACAATACCCGGGCCGCGAATTCCTGCAAGAACTGCTGCAGCGGCGTATCCCCATAGTCATCGATTCGGATGCTCACTGCCCCGCTCACCTCTCACGCGATTGGGACAGAGCTGTTGACCTGCTGCAGGAACTCACCTCGGGTAAACTGCGACAGTTTGAACACCCCGCAGCCCACAATCCTCACACCATACTGCATGCTTATGGATCTCTTTGAATTCGCTGCTCAGCAACCGGTAGACCAGGACCGCGCGCGCTACGACGAGCTCTGCCAAATCATCAATCGTAACAACGAGCTTTATTATGCTCAGGCTCAACCCGAAATAACAGATGCTCAGTACGATGCTCTCTACCGCGAACTGGAGGGGCTGGAGGCCGCGCACCCGGACTTCATCACCCCGGCCTCACCCACGCAGCACGTTGGTAATGATCTGACGGAGGGATTCCGCAAGATTACCCACCCGCGCCCGATGCAGAGTATAGACGATATCTTCGAGCACAAGCCCGGTCAGGGGGAAACGGATGTCGAGCTGGTGGATTTCTATAACCGACTCTGCCGCACTCTCGGGCAAGATGCCCCACAGGTGGTGATAGAGCCCAAGATAGATGGTTGCGCCGTCACCCTGATGTACCGCAATGGTCGTCTGATCTACGCCGCCACACGCGGCAACGGCACTACCGGGGATGACATCACCGCCAATATACTGACCATCGGCAGCATACCCCGAGTGCTCCCCGAAGGCGCGCCCACCCTGCTGGAAGTGCGAGGGGAGGTTTACATGCCCTTTGCCGACTTCAACAAGCTCAATGAACAGCGAGACGCCGAGGGCTTGCCGGCTCTGGCCAATCCCCGCAACGCCACCGCCGGCACTATTAAGCTGCTCGATGTGAACGAAGTAGCCGCCCGACCACTGGCTTTCCTGGCACACGGTATAGGAGAATACGAGGGAGCCCCCCTGCACTCGGCCTCTGATTTCGCAGACCTGCTCCAGCGCATGGGAATACCCTGCAATGCCCCCATCATCCATGCCGAGGGGCTGGCTGCCGTGCGTCTGGCCGTGAATGACATCGATACCCTGCGCCACGAACTTGGCTACGGAACGGATGGCGCCGTCATCAAACTGGCTGATTTTGCCCTGCGCGAGAGCCTTGGCTCTACAGCTCGCGCCCCGCGCTGGGCAGCTGCATTCAAGTACTTACCCGAGCAGAAAGAAACCACCCTGAGAGCTATCACCATACAGGTGGGTCGCACCGGTGTGCTCACCCCCGTGGCCGAACTGGAGCCGGTTCAGCTTTCCGGCACCACCGTCTCGCGCGCCACGCTGCACAATCAGGACGAAATCACCCGCAAAGATATTCGCATAGGTGATACGGTGCTTGTCGAAAAATCTGGCGAAATTATCCCGGCCATTATACACGTCAACAAAGATAAACGCCCCGCCGGTGCCACGCCCTACAGCCTGTACGATGCCGTAGGCGGCGTGTGCCCCTGCTGCGGCGAACCCATCTCGCAAGAGGACGGACAAGTAGCCTGGCGCTGCACCAATTTCACCTGCTCTGCACAGGCTGCCATGCGAACCTCGCACTTCTGCAAGCGAGAGTCACTCGACATCGAAAATCTGGGCGGCACCGTGGCCGAAGCACTCGTGCGCAACGGCTATATCTCCACCCCTCTCGACCTGTTCTCTCTCTCTGTGGAAAAGCTCGGCGCCCTCAATCTCGGTACGGAGGAGGAACCACGCCGATTCGGCGAGAAAAACGCCGCCAAAGCGCTGGAGGCACTGGAGCGTGCCCGCACCCTGCCCCTGGAGCGCTGGCTCACCGCCTTCGGCATACCCGGTATCGGTGTGACGACGGCACGCGAGGTAGCGAGCTACCACCACGACTTGCAGCAACTGGCACATTCGGAGTACCTCGCCGCCCTCATACGCCTGGAGGATGGGGTGACTCTCTACAACTCACTCAACCCGAAAGCTCGCAGCAACAAGGGCGCTGACCCCGCAGAGCTCGAAGCCCGCCGGACAACCCTGCGCGCGGAGCTGGAATCGCTCGCGGCCCCATACGAGAAGCGTCATTTTCTTTCCCTGCAGCCGGATGGCAGCAACAAACTCAAGCTCAGCAACCCGCTCGGCTCCGTGTCTACCCACAATCTGCAACAGTGGTTCGAGTCTGCAGCCGGGCAACAGGTGATGAGCACTCTCAGTGAGCTGGGTATCAACCCGACCTCCCCCACTTATTCCGAAAATGCCACGCCGGATAACGGCCCGCTGAGCGGACTCACCTTTGTGCTGACTGGAGCTCTGAGCCGCCCTCGCCCTGAGTTTGAACGCCTCATTGCCGAAGCCGGCGGAAAAGCTACGGGCTCCGTTACCAAAAAGACCTCCTATCTGGTGGCTGGCGAGGGTGGCGGCAGCAAGCGCGAGAAAGCCGTTAAACTCAACATCCCCATCATCGACGAAACAACCCTGCTTTCCATGCTGAAAGGAGATTGACCCCATGACCGACAAAGCTCTGATATACGGCACAATAGCCATTGACACCCTGATAACCCCCAACGGACGCGCCAACTCCGTGCTGGGCGGCAGCGGTATCTATGCCGCGCTGGCCGCACGACTTATCACTGATAACATGGCTCTGGTCGGCGTGGTAGGTACGGATTTCGAGAAAAAATATCAACTGGCTATGGAAACCCGCGGCGTCAGCATGGCGCACGTGGCACAGGTAGAGGGGCAGACTTTCGCCTGGACCGGTCAGTACGAGCAAGACATGAACAACCGCACCACGGTGAGCACCATCGAGGGAGTGCAGGAACACTGGCAGATGCAGCTCAGCCCCGAACTGCAGCAATGCACCCTGGCCGTCGCAACGAACGTAACCCCGCCGCTCCAGTACCGCATGCTTGAGCAGTGCCCGAATGCCACCTTCCGCATGGCGGATTTCATGAAATCATGGATTATCCGCGAGCGGGATTACACGCACAAGTTGCTGGGCGTGGTTGATTTAGCCCTCATGAATGACGAAGAAGCCCGCAAATATGCCGGGGTGAATGACAGCCTGGCGGCAGGCTACAAACTGCTGGATGCCGGTCCACGCTACGTCATCGTGAAGCATGGCAGCGCCGGCTCCACCCTCTTCCACCGCACGCCGAGCGGGGAAATAAGGCTTTTCCGCTGTCCGGCCTGGCCGCTGGTACAAGCCACCGACCCCACCGGCGCAGGGGATTCCTACATGGGAGCTCTGGCCGGTTACCTGACACACTGTCTCAACGGCGGCAACCCGACATGGGACGATATGAAACGCGGTGTGGCCATTGCCACGGTCGTGGCTGCCACGGTCTGCGAAAAGTTCGGCACAGTCTCTCTCTTCGCGCTTACCAGACGTCAGCTCGCAGAGAGAATTGAACAGTTCCGCGCCATGACCTGTTGGGAGTAATTTCCAGGTGTATCAAAATACAGGACCTCTCCCCTCGGTACACACGACTTTCTTGCCACAAAGTCGAAAAATGGCATCTCTGTCGATTTTTTGCTTGCATAGAGAAACACAAAAGCGCAAGATGTCGGAGGATGAAACTGCATACATTTTTACCGGTTCCGGTGATGCTTGCACTCACGGCCTGCGCCGGTGAGGTATGGTGCACCGATTTTGCCGCTGCGCAAGCTCAGGCGCAAGCGGAGGGGAAGGCTGTTCTGCTTGATTTCACCGGTTCGGACTGGTGCGGCTGGTGCATCACACTGCGCCGCCAGGTGTTAGACACTACGGAGTTCAGGCAAT
This sequence comes from Akkermansia sp., assembly GCA_045592685.1. Taxonomy (GTDB): domain Bacteria; phylum Verrucomicrobiota; class Verrucomicrobiia; order Verrucomicrobiales; family Akkermansiaceae; genus Akkermansia. Next base: position 73,630 of record JAZNVF010000086.1, read on the forward strand.
ATGCGAGAGATAAGTTTGTGCTGGTTGAGGTAGATTTACCCCATAACACTGCGAAATTAACCCCGCAGCAGCTCCGTCAGAATCATGAGCTGGTAAAGCGCTACGCCATAACCACCTTCCCCACGGTTCTGGTGGTCACACCCCTGGGGCAAGTGACCGGCGGTTTCACCGGGGGGCGCACCGACCTGGGTTCTGTCACCCAACCGCTGGAACTGGCCTTTGCGAACGCCCGACTGCTGGAGCAAGCAGAGACGCAGACCGGGGTTGAAAAAGCGAAAACGCTCTACACCTTTTACCGGAACATGCCCGACGTATTCCGACGGAATCTGGCAGAGCTGCGTAAAGAAATAGCTGCTCTCGACCCGCAGAATTCTACCGGAATCCACACGGAAGTCAGAGATTTCAATATCGTGCAGGATGTACAGGCTCAAACCAGGGGCATGGCAGATGAAAGCGCCCTCATTGTCATAACAGATGCTCTGGTCAAGGTGAGCGAAACCAACCGCGTCCCCTTGCAGAAGATGCTCGCAGAGCTGCTCAACAACCGCATACGTCGCACACGTGAACAGGCAGACACCCTGGACGACATCGAATCCATGCGGCACGATAATCTACTCATCATCAAATACTGCATACCACCTGAAAGTCAGCCGTACGCTATTAAACAGGTCAACGCCGAATTCTGCAACCCGCAAGAACTGCTCGAGCAGCTGCGCCGCGAGCGTGCCGAATACAGCAAGTATAAAAAATAACCCCGCAGAGAAACAAGAACGCCGCCCCCCCAACGCCCCGGCTTATGCGCAGAAAGCCAGGAAAGTCCCGACGGGTGGAGCAGCGGCGGTAAATGAGCAAGTTTCCGCGCGGGTCAGCTCTTGGGATAGAGATTCTTGCGACCGATGGAGTGATACTCCATGCCGGCGTGCACAGCATTCTCGCCGTGAATGATATTGCGACCGTCGAAAATAATCGGCAAGCGCATCTTTTCACGAACTTTGACCAGATTGGCAGTAGCAAACTGTTTCCACTCCGTCGCGACGATAAGCACCTCGGCATCCTGCACGCAGTCATACATATCATCGCAGATGGTGACATCGTACCCTTTCAGTGCGACGGCTCCGGTTTCAGCGGCCTTCGGGTCGTAGGCTGTCACGACAGCACCCTCCTCGCACAAGCGCTTGATGAGCTTGACAGCAACGGATTCGCGTACATCGTCCGTATTCTGCTTGAAGGCAATACCCCAGACAGCTACACGCTTCTTGCGCAGCACCCACAGCTTCTTGCGCACGCGGCCCAGGAATCGCTCCAGCTGGGCAGCATTCACACGCTCCACCTCCTTGAGGATTTCCATCGGCGCACCAAGCTGCTCTGCAACGTTGATAAAGCCCTTGACATCTTTCGGGAAGCAGGAACCGCCGTAGCCCAGGCCGGCATTCAGGAAGTGGCGGGATATACGCTTATCCATGCCGATACCCATGGCGACCCGTTCCACATCCGCCCCGGCCTTTTCGCACACGGCAGACACGGCGTTGATATAGGAAATCTTGAGCGCGAGGAAGGAGTTGGCCGCGTGTTTAATCAGCTCGGCGGAGGCCAAATCAACCTCGACAATCGGAGCATTGAAGGGTTGATAGACTCGCTTCATCAAATCCATGGCGCGCTGAGAATCGGAACCGATGACAATGCGGTCAGGGTGCATCAGGTCAGCCACGGCACTGCCCTCGCGCAGGAACTCGGGGTTGGACACCACATCCACATCCACACCACGGCAGGAATAACGCTCGATGACCTTGTACACCTTGTCACCCGTGCTGACAGGTACCGTGGACTTGTCCACCACCACGCGATAACCCATTTCAGGGGTGAGAACGGAGGCGATTTCGCAAGTTACACCTTCAATGTAAGACAAATCAACCGAGCCATCGTCATGCGGGGGTGTGGGTACGGCTATGAAAATAATTTCGCAATCTCTTACCGCAGCGGCCAAATCCGTGCTGAATGACAGGCGCCCGGCAGAAACGTTGGAAACTATCATATCTTCGAGGTCTGGCTCATAAATGGGCATCTTCCCCCGGCGCAGACTCTCAACTTTTGCCGCATTATTATCGATACACACAACATTGTGCCCCACTTCCGCAAAGCAAGTGCCAGTGGTTAGCCCCACATACCCCGTTCCGATGATAGCAAGATTCATACTCGTTAAAACAGTATTGCCTACGCCAGACTATCATTTTTTGTACAAGATATCAAGCAGGAATCAAGTCCGATGCGGGAAAATTACCGAATAGAAGGAGATTTTACGGAGCCGTCGGCGATTGTCGGCGCAACTTTTCCAGGCGCTCGGCCCAGGCGGCTGCCTCTTCCTCATCTTCGGCGGCGTTTTCACCATTGCGCAGCAGGTTAATGAGCAGAGCAATGGCCGCCGGGTTATCCTGACCGGCCGCCAGGCGGAGCATGGCCATACCGCGCTGAGGGTCGGCAGGCACGGCTTCACCGCTGAGCAGCATGATGGCATACACCAGCTGCGCGCGAGAATTGCCCCCTGTAGCGGCGCGTGAGTACCAATCGGCGGCCTGCTCCATATTCTCCTCCACGCCGTGCAAGCCTTTGGCGCAGATATTACCGAGGTCACAGGCGGCCTTCGCGGCAAGTCCCATGGCTTTTGCCTCCGTAACCTTTCGCAGTAACTCCACACCTTCAGCCTGAGTATCGGTAGACTGCAACAACAAATGAGCCAGGCGGTACTGAGCCTCCGCTATGTTGGCGGCAGCGGCCTTTCGCCAGTGCGCTACAGCCGCCGTTTTGTCCGCCGGGCGCCCCAGCCCGTTGAAAAGGATATGCCCGAGGTAGAATTCAGCCTCAGCACTCCCCTGAGCGGCAGCCTTTGAAAACCATTCGAATGCCTGTGCCGGGTCAACATCTACCCCTTTCCCGCCTTGCAGGTAAACACCGCCAAGGTCCAGCTGAGCCCTGCACCAACCGCCTTCTGCCGCGCGGGTGAGCCACTGAAAGGCTCCGGCGAAGTCGGAAGAGTCGCCCTCGATATTGGGTTTAAGGAGTTCCTGAGCGCGGGCGTACATCTGCTCCGGGGTAGACGGCTCAGCCTTCCCCGCATCACCACATGCGGAGAAGGCTGTAGAAAGAGCGGCCAGTGCCGATACCCTGAAGAATACGGTTCGTTTCATGGCGCGGCAACTGAGTTTGCCTGAGAATCAGGCCTTGTAGCTGTCCACCAGGGCGTGTGTGCGCTCGTGCACCTTCTGCACACGGGCCTTGAGCTCAGCCCTGTAGGCTTCTTTGTCAGGCATGGGGCGGCGGGCTACGCCGGAGATAACTGCGGCCTCTGCAATAGCTGGTGCGAGGTACTCAATCATGCGCGGGTCGAAAGGCTTGGGAATCACGTAGTCGCGGCCAAACTTCAGCTCCACGCCACCATTGGCAGCCACCACCTCGGCGGGTACTTCCTCGCGGGCCAGGTCAGCCAGCGCGCGGGAGGCGGCAATCTTCATCGCCTCGTTGATGCAGGTGGCCTGCATGTCCAGAGCCGCGCGGAACATGTAGGGGAAGCAGCTCACATTGTTCACCTGGTTGGGCCAGTCACTGCGTCCGGAACCCATGATGCAGTCCGGGCGGGCAGCCTTGGCCTCCTGATAGGTGATTTCCGGGTCGGGGTTAGCGCAGGCAAAGATGATGGGGTTCGGAGCCATGCTCTTGACCATCTCAGGCTTCAGCAGGCCCTTCTTGGAAAGCCCCAGGAAGATATCCGCACCCTGCAGAGCGACCTCAAGTGTGCAGTCCTCACTCTGGGCGAACATAGCCTTGGTGGGGTGCAGGTCCAGACGACCGGTATGAATAAGCCCCTTGGAGTCGAACATGAAGATATTGTCGCGGCGGATACCAAGCGCCATATAGAACTTGGCACAGGCGATACCGGCAGCACCGGCACCGCAAACGACACACTTCATATCCTGAAGCAGACGACCGGTAAGGTGAGCGGCGTTCAGCAGGGCAGCGCCGGAGATAACAGCCGTGCCGTGCTGGTCATCGTGGAAAACGGGGATATTCATTTCCTCACGCAGGCGCTGCTCGACAATGAAGCACTCGGGCGCCTTGATATCCTCCAGATTGATGGCGCCGAACGTGGGCTCCATGGTTTTGATAACCTCGATAAGCGTCTCGGGCTTCTTGATATCAAGCTCGATATCGAACACGTCCACATCAGCATATATCTTGAACAGAAGTCCCTTACCCTCCATCACGGGTTTGGAGGCATGAGCCCCGATGTTGCCCAGCCCCAGCACGGCGGTACCATTGCTGATAACACCCACCAGGTTACCGCGGCCGGTATAAGCAGCCGATTTGTTCGGGTCAGCAGCAATCTCCATGCAGGGAACAGCCACGCCGGGAGAATAGGCGAGGGTAAGGTCATCGATAGAGAAGCAGGACTTGTTGGGCAGCACCTCCAGTTTGCCGGGGCGCGGTGTCTCGTGGTAATGCAGAGCTCTCTGGGCTAAATCAGTACTCATGTTGATATCTAATGTGGTGAGCAATCATTATACACCTTTTTTACTCAAATGCAAGCCTTGAGTCTGACTGCATAGTTACTGCCATATTTTTTTGTGGCAATACCCTGCTCTTTCATCTGGCCGTACACTTTAACTTTCAGCAGAATCATCCGTTTCCTCCTCTTTTCTTTGTTTTGTGGTTGACTTTTGAGCGGAGGTGTAGTCTTATATCCGTGAGGGTGTTCCCGTTGTCATCTTGGCTTGACCGAGACAGTCGCGGGAGTGCCCTCACTTTTTTAATTCACCATCTGTCAACCGTGCACAATCTGCACCGAGGTCACACAGCCCTCGCCCAAAGTTGCATTGAGAGCGCGAATGATGGAGTTTTTCTGGCGCATGAGTTCGAAGCGCACAGCCGGGTGGGAGGTGCGGATTCTGGCCTGCTTGCGGGCAATGGAAAGCAGCTCTGCCTTGGTGGCCAGAAAGGGTCCGACCGCGCGCTGCCAGGCTTCGGCCAGCACTTCGGGAGCATGCTCAGCCATGGAGATATCCATCTTGCTGATGATGGAAGCAAGCACGGATTCCATGCTGCGAGTGTTCGAGGCGGGGTTAAGCAGCGGCTCCACGCCGAAAAAGTCAGCCAGGGCCTGACCGCTCTCACGCTCGGCACGGGTGCTGTTGCGCACCGGGCGCACAGAACCATCGGCAAAGGTCTCCTCGTGGTACAGCGTGGCAGATTCCCTGCGAGAGGTGTGCGGCACATCGGGAGCCGGCACCGGTTCAACCGGTACCGCCTTGCGTATTCTGCGACGAGGAGCGGCCATGACAACAGAGAAACAGTCAGGTTTTGGCAGAAATGAAACCGGCAACGGACCACCGGCAGCAAAAAGGGTTCCGGCGTTCGTGGCGCCGGAACCGATTAGTTGATAAAGAGAATCGGGATTTCCCGGTGCGGGTTACTCACCGTCGTCACCGATGGAATCGACGGGGCAGCCGTCCTTAGCCTCGGTGCAGAGAGCAATTTCGTCGTCGGTCTCGGGCTGCTTGCAGACGTAAGATACGCCCTCGTCTTCATCAGCGGCGAAGAAATCGCCTGCTACCTCGCGGCACAGTCCGCAGTCGATGCAGTTGCTGTCGACGTAGAACTTACCGGGAACATTCTTTTCGTTTTTGGAGTCAATATCGGCCATAATGTGTACGGGGCTTGGTTACCCGCCCCTATTTTTACCATTTTTCGCGGGATTGCAATCTTTTTTTATTGCAACGGAGCAATTTTCGGTACAAAATGTGCGCATGCAAGCGCAGAAAGCCAAAATATGGTGGGGAATCGTCAAAAAAGTCGGGGTAAAGAACCTGATTTGGATGACTCTGTTCAGCGGTCTGGTGGTCATGGTGCTCGGAGCAGTGTTCTACACCTATCGACATATACCGGTGGCTCACTGGAGAGAATACGGCTCAGAGCTACCCATCAAAGGGCTCGGCATAGAAATAACAGATTTAGAAGCTACGTGGAAAAGCTCTGCGGGCAATTCCCGACTCGAACTACGCACAGCATACTACCCCGAGGTCAGGCTTACGCTGGGGAATTCCACCGGCAGCGGTATAATTATCCTGCGCTTTATCGATTCACGGCGAATTGAAAAGGGCACCCCGATCATGCTGCGCTACAGCGACGGAGGGTTTCAGACGATTAATGACCTCGATAGGAAGGCCGAGGGCAAAAACGCCATGGTTCTGCTGGAGCGAGGGTTCACCAACCCGCACGATTACCGCCTGCACCAGCTCACCGAAGAAGAGCCGCTGTGGCGAGTGCAGATTTTTCAGCGACCGGCGGACAGAAATGAGACCTTTTTTCTTTCCGAACGCACCATATCACCCACAGCAGAATAAATTATGAAAAAAAGATTACAGCAGTATACCGAGCAGCCCGAGCAGATGCGAGACAGCAAGTGGTGGCACTGGTTGCTCTGTCCGGCAGGTGGCGTGGTGATGGCACTGGCATTCCTGCCCTATGATTACTCACAGCTGGTATGGGTAGCGCTGCTCCCCCTGTTCTACGTGTTGTGGAGTGGCCCGCGCAAGTGGTGGCGCGCTTTCCGTCTGGGGTGGCTCTACGGCATGGGTTATTACTGCACCACGTTCTCATGGATAACCGAGGTCGGACATACCTTCAACATACCGGCACCGGTATTTCTGGCAATCGCCTTTGTGCCGCTTATGGCTGTATACTCTTGCCTGATTGGAGCATGGGCGGCTCTTGCAGCTACCCTGCTGCGGCCCCGCTTATCCCCCGGACCGGTAACAACCGACATGAATGTCCAGGAACGCAAAGCTGCCTGGCGCCACTGGGCCTGGCAGGATATGGCCACAACCCTGCGCTCTGCTGTCGGCTGTGCCGCACTGTGGGTTTGTATCGAGTGGCTGAGAGCAAACGGCACCCTGGGGTTCAGCTGGAACAGTCTCGGCATGGCTCTTTACAACGGACTGGCTCTCGCTCAGTGGGCAGAGTTCGTCGGCACGGCAGCCCTGTCGTTCCTGCCGGTATTCACCACGGCAATCATCTATTGCGCTCTACGCCGCTGCGTGCTGCACTTCAAGGGAGCGGGGCGTGCCGGGCGCCCGTGGGATTTTTACGCAACAGTCGCTCTGCTCTTCATCCTCATCTCCGTCGGGCTGACCTTCAGCAGACAGAACTCACCCCTGAGCCTCAATAAGCGCGAAAACACACTGCAACTGCCTGTCATGGCTCTGCAAATCAACAAGGACCAGAGTGACCACATCGCCGAAACAATGTACGCTACGCGCTCGCAGAGAATTGAGAACGGCATCTCCCAATACGGGGTCTATCTGCGCTCTACCATGGCGGCTTTCAACGAAATTCAACAGGAAACCGCCCGCCGGGCCATGCAACACCCCGAGTACGGGTTCGTGCAAAAACTGCCCGTGTGGGTCGTATGGCCGGAAAGTGCCATGGGGCTGCCCATCTGGCGCGACACACGGAACGGCGAACTCTACCAAGCCCCTGTCGACCCGTACACCAAGGGCGTATTCTTCGGAGAAGAAGGTCTGCCGATGATTCGCAAACTGGTGCAGGAGATGGGGGGCAGCAGTTTCACCCTCTTCACCGGGGTGGATGAAGTACTGCTCACCCCCACTGACGAGTACCTGGTGCCAAGCGGTACCTACAACTCCATGGCCTGCATTACCGGCGATTTTGACAGCATACACACCGTGGCAAAGCAGCACCTCATGCCCTTCGGCGAGTACCTGCCGCTCGTGGAATCCGTCAAGTGGATTGGTGACCTGTACTCCGAAATCACCGGAACTCAGGTGGGTGAAGGTATACGCCCCGGCAAGGGGGATGCCCCCATCGAGCTGCAACTCCCCGGCAGCGGTGAAAAAATAGGGGTCATACCCGCCATCTGCTACGAAGATACGGTGGGTGCCCTGCTCACTAAGTACGTGCGCAAGGGGCCGCAGGTCATCGTGAACGTGAGCAACGATGCCTGGTTCCGAAATTCCGTCTGCGGAGCCCAGCAGGCACGCAACGCCGCCTTCCGCTGTATCGAACTTCGCCGCCCCATGGTACGCTCGGCCAACAGAGGCGTATGCTGTGCCATTGCACCAAACGGAGCATTCATCGATGCCCTGTTGAAAGCCGATGGCACACCACACCTGGCCGGTTACAGTTATGCCGTACTGCCGGTGGATCGCAATGCCGGGTTCACGCTGTATGCCATGCTGGGCGACTGGGCCGTGGTTGGTTGCCTGCTGCTGGTCATCCTGACCTCAGTGCCGGCCATTGCTGCGCGACGCTCTGCGCTAGCCGCCAAGGCGTGACCGCAGATGGGTCGTGAATACCACCCCCGAACGCCGGGAGCCCGGCTACAGGCAGCTCTATCGCTTTGATGTTTCAGGAATATCATCCCAGCAAGTGGTATATGCGGGGGATACGAATTTGCGGTGACAGGGTTCGGTGGTACCGCGATTGGCAAAGTGAATGTTGAGCCCGGCCTGCTGCAAGCGGTCGAGCACAGCCATGAGCTTGCTGGGGGCTACATGCGGGTGGTCAAAGGTGGGCTGCACCTCATCCGCTTTTTCCAGGGAGGTCAGTAACACACCGACTTTCTTGTATTCAAACCCCGGGCGATACAGGTTCTCCAGCAGAGCGGCGGCGTGCAGCGTGAGCACGCGTGTATCATCCGTAGGGCATGGCAAAGACACCCCCTGATTAGCGGCGTAAAGTTCCTGCTCATCTCGGTAGCGAGAAGTTCGCAGCAGTACGTACAGGGCGCTGGTCATCATGCCCTCTTGCCGCAATATGCGCCCGGCTTTTTCCACAAATCGGCAGAGTGAGTCACGCAGAGTCGGCAGCTCACGCACGCCTTCGCGCAGGGAGCGCGACACCATAATCTGCTGCCTTACAGGCGGTTCCTCGACATCAAGACACGAAGTACCATTCAGTTCAAGCGCCAGTCGCTCTCCATGCACGCCAAAATGCTTGCGCAGGTAGTGCAGACCGCTTGCGGCCAGACCGGCGGCCGTGCGAATACCCAGGGCATGCATGCGCGGGGCAAGTTTGCGCCCCACGCCCCAGATGTCGCCCACGGGTGTTTCTGCCAGCAGGGGGTACCACTGTTCCGGGGTACAGAGTGCCAGCACGCCGTCATATCGGGGGTGGTGCTTGGCTGTTTCATTTGCCAGTTTGCAGAGGGTTCGAGTGGGGGCTATGCCCACGCTTACCGTCACACCGGTACCTCGGCGTATGGTGGAGCGCAACTCGCGGCAGAAGGGTTCCCAATCGCGGGTGTCGTCCACACGGGCAAAGGCCTCATCTATACTGTACTGCTGTACCGAGGGCAAAGCCTCTTCCAGCAACAGCATGATGCGGTCGGAAAGGTCTGCATAGAGCGGGAAATTGGCTGAGCAAACGACGGCATTCGCCGCTTTCAGGCGATCTCGACAGTTGAAATAAGGCTCGCCCATGGCTATGCCGAGCGTCTTTGCCTCGGCACTGCGGGAGATGACACAGCCATCGTTATTCGACAGAACCACGAGCGGGCGCCGCCGCCAATCGGGGCGGAACACCTGCTCGCAGCTTGCAAAGAAGTTGTTACAGTCGAATAGCAGATACACGGCACTCAGAGTCCGAGCTTCGCCATGAGAATCTCGGTAACGAGCTTGGGGTTGGGCCTGGGGTTGCTGTTCTTCATCACCTGCCCGGTGAGGGCGTTGATAAGCTTCATATTACCACCCTTCACCAGTGCCACCTTGTCAGGGTTATCGGCTATCACCTTGTCGACAAGAGACTCCAGAGCGCCGCTGTCGGCTTTCTTGTACCCCAGGCTCGCAGCGGCAGCGGCAGCTGTCTGTTCAGGGGCATTCCAAAGCACTTCGAGCACCTCGCGGGCCTGACTGACGGAGCAGATACCCTCTTCCACCACATCCACCAGGCCGGCAAGGGCAACAGGCGGCACGGGGCAGCTCTCAATCTCGCTCTCTTTTTCCGCAAGTACGGAGGGGAAGATGTTGATGAGCCAGTTTGCTACCTTGCGCGGGGCTTTCGTAGCGGCGGCTGCGGTTTCGAAATAGGTGCAGAGCGCGGCATCTGCCACTAGGGCGTTGGCATCCGCCACAGGCAGGCCATAGCTGTTCATCAGGCGCTGCTGGCGGGCATCAGGCAGTTCCGGTAGCTCGGCCTGCATCTTTTCCACATACTCAGCAGTATGCACGGGGATGAGGTCGGGGCACGTATGGTAGCGGTAGTCGTGCGCGTTCTCCTTGGTGCGCATCACAATGCTTTCTCCCAGGTCATCATCCCAGCGGCGGGTGGACTGTACCTGAGCAATACCACGATCAAGTTCCTCTGCCTGACGATTTATCTCATAGACGAGGGCGCGGCGGGCAGCGGACATGGAGTTGATATTCTTCATCTCTATCTTGGCACCAAGCTCCTTCTGACCTTTCGGGCGCAGAGAGACGTTCACATCACAGCGCATCTGCCCCTTCTCCATGTCGGCATCCGATATCCCACCGCAGATGAGAATCTGCTGCAGGCTCTTGAGGTAGGCGTAGGTTTCCTCCGGGCTGGTGAGATCGGGGGCGGACACTATCTCCATGAGCGGGGTGCCGCCACGGTTATAGTCCACCAGCGAATACGAACCGTAGTGAGTGAGCTTGGCGGCATCCTCCTCCAGGTGAATGTGGTCTAGTTTGACGGTACGAACAACTGCCCCCTCAGCCTTCACCTTGCTGTCAGCGGGGTATGCCCAGGAATACAGGGGCACTTCACCGCCGATACAAAGCGGCAGGTCGAGCTGACTGGTCTGGTAATTTTTCGGCATGTCGGCGTAAAAGTAGTTCTTGCGGTCCCACTTGGATACAGGGGGCATGCTGCAGCCGAGCATCAGGCCGGTGAGCACAGTACGCTCGATGGCAAACTTGTTGAGCACGGGCAGAGCGCCGGGCATACCCAGGCAGGTGGGGCATACATTGGTATTCGGCTCATAGCCGAAACCGGCCTTGCAGGAGCAGAACATCTTTGTGGCGGTCTTAATCTGGCAGTGAACTTCCAGGCCGATAGTTACCAGGTAATCAGAAACAGGCATTGTTATAAACGGAGGATTAGGTAATGACGTTAATTTGAAGTTGTTGCATTCTCGTGCAGAGCCTCATCGAGATCCGTGCGGAAAGAGGCATCGAACACATCCTCAAACCACACACTGTGCGCACCGCCCAGATTTTCATACACGCGGTCCAGGATATCCGAGAAATTATCATACGCGGTCTCATCGTAACCGGGCAGAGCCACAATCCGCACCAGTTCCGAGCGAATCGCCCAGAGCAGCGGTTCTACGGGCGCGTAGGCCTCTCGGGCAGAGCGCAGCGCAGCAGGGGAAAACTGGCGGTCGGCGAGTTCCTTTTTCGGTTGCAGAGACTCCAGTCGCGAGGCAAGGGCCCGGAGCGATGCTATAGCCTGATTGGCCGAGGTGATATCCTGCACCCCTTGCAGCGCTACCAGCAGCGCTCGATCCGGCTCTGCCAGACGGCGAAAACGTGCAATCTCCAGGCGCGCCTCTTTCTCTGAAAGCGGGGGGCGGGGTTCGGTCAGTTCTTCCGCCACGTCTTCACCCACCACGCCGGCCTGAACCGCACGGCGAAATTGCCTGATGAGCTGGGACGAACCATAGCAATTAACCCGGCAAAGGCTCTCGAACTCCATACTCAGGTCTTCCAAAGCCTCGGCGATACGGTAGTGCAGCATATCAAGAGCTTCGAGGTCCTGCCCCATGTTCTCGTCTCCCTGCAACATTTTACCGACAGTCTCCATCTCACTTATTAAACGCTCGAAACGCGGAGCGGCGGCATCTGCCCCCTTGCGGTCCGCCACTGCAGAAAGCAGGAACCACATCTCATTGGTCACGCGCAAGAGCTCCTGACCGGGGCTCCCCTGTAAGGCGGTCTGCGGGCGCGGAGCAGGTGCAGCCACACAGACCTGCGCCCCGGCGGGGACATTCAGCCCCAGCAGGATGGCAGCACCGACATTGATGAGAGGGAACTTCATCATCGCGGGTATTATACTCTATCTGCCCAAATTGACAAGCCGCAATTTTGGCAACTAAAAAAAAATGCGTACTCTGAGGCATACCGACATGATTTTAGCTTGTCATGGGAGCCGAGTTGAGCTAGAATGCCCGCACTGTCAATATTTTCAGGTCATGGATTTCAGAACATATCTCCGGCACCACCCGGACAAGAACGGTTTTTATGGTCGATTCGGCGGCGCATACCTGCCCGCTGAACTTGAACCCGCTTTCAAGGAAATCACCGAGGCATACAACAGCATCTGCCACTCGGCTCAGTTCATCAACGAACTGCGCCGCATCCGCAAACAGTTTCAAGGGCGCCCCACGCCGGTTTACCACTGCGAGCGACTCTCCCGCCTCAACGGTGGTGCCCAGATTTACCTGAAGCGAGAAGACCTGAACCACACCGGTGCACACAAGCTCAACCACTGCATGGGCGAAGGTCTGCTGGCCAAGTTCATGGGCAAGAAAAAAATCATCGCCGAAACCGGCGCCGGTCAGCACGGTGTGGCTCTGGCCACAGCCGCCGCCTACTTCGGCCTGGAGTGTGAAATCCACATGGGCGAGGTCGACATCGCCAAACAGGCACCGAACGTCACACGCATGAAGATGCTGGGTGCCAACGTGGTATGCGTAAAACACGGACTCAGAACGCTGAAAGAGGCCGTGGATTCTGCTTTCGAGGCCTACCAGCGCGATTACAAGACAGCTATCTACTGCATCGGCTCTGTACTGGGGCCGCACCCCTTCCCCATGATGGTGCGTGATTTCCAGATGGTGGTAGGAGCCGAGGCCCGCGAGCAGTTCCTCGAAATGACCGGTATTCTGCCAGATGTAGTGTGCGCCTGTGTAGGCGGCGGCTCGAACGCAATGGGTATGTTCCCGGCATTCCTCGATGACCCGGTGGACATCTACGGCATTGAACCCATGGGCAAGAGCGAAAAGCTCGGCGACCATGCGGCCTCCATGAAATATGGCGAAGAGGGTATCATGCACGGCTTCAACAGCATCATGCTCAAGGGTGAAGACAATGAACCCGCCCCCGTCTACTCCATCGCCAGCGGACTCGATTACCCCTCCGTCGGCCCGGAGCACGCCTACCTGCGCGACATCGGTCGCGTGCAGTACGACGGCGTATCGGACGAAGAGGCGGTAGACGCTTTCTTCAAACTCAGCCGCTACGAGGGTATCATCCCTGCGCTGGAAAGCTCTCACGCAGTAGCATTCGCCATGCGCAAAGCCCGAGAAATGGGTACGGGTGCCATTCTGGCCAATTGCTCCGGCCGTGGTGACAAAGACGTGGACTACATTGCCGAGCACTACGGCTACGGCGAACAGTACAAGTTCTGATACCCCCCTCACCCCGGATACATCCAGCTCCCCCCCCCTACACGAGAGAATCGTGCAGGGGGTGCTTCTTTCCGCACACCGCAGAAGTTGCACTCAGCGAACAAACGCAGTGTGTGCGAAAAATTACCGAGCCCCGGTCCGGCAGGCAGACAGGGGCTCGGTTCAAATGAAAAAACAAGCACGGGGGAATTACTCGCCCAGCACACTGGCCAGCATGGATGCCACGCCCTGGAACGCGGCAGACACCATACTCTGCCCCGGGTCTTTGAGAGCAACGGGAGCGCCCTCATCACCACAGGAGCGGGTTTCAATATCAAGCGGAATGCGACCAAGAAGCGGAACGCCGAGTTTCTGAGCCTCGCGCTCACCGCCGCCCTCGCCGAAGATGTTGTAGATGAGGCCGTCGCTCGGGCAGACGAAGTAGCTCATATTCTCGATGATGCCGAGAATCGGAGTTTCAACACGCTGGAAAAGCCCCACTGCCTTGCGGGCGTCGATAAGTGCTACCTCCTGCGGGGTGGTCACTACCACCACACCAGACAAATCGACCGTTTGCACGATAGTCAGCTGAATATCGCCGGTGCCCGGAGGCATGTCGAGAATAAGGAAATCGAGCCCACCCCACTCAACATCGCGCAGGAACTGCTGCACATAGCGCGTAGCAAGGGGACCACGCACGGCGACGGGGGAGGCCTCATCCACCATCAGGCCCATGGAAAGAAGTTTCACACCGTGAGCCTCTACCGGCAGGAACTGCTCTTTGTCGGAGCAACCGGGGCGCTCCTTGGTGCCGAACATCAGGGCCATGGAGGGACCGTAGATGTCGAGGTCAAGCAGACCGGTCTTATAGCCCAGGCGAGAAAGCGCTACGGCCAGGTTGGCAGAGACGGTGCTTTTCCCCACACCGCCCTTGCCGGATGATACGGCGATGACGTGTTTCACGCCCGGCACGCTGGATTTCCAGTCGGCGGGGTCATCATTGCTTGCCACGCGGTTAGACTTGGGGGCGTGGTGCTCGATATTGACGTCGAGTTTTTTCACGCCGGGCAGCTCCTTTACCGTAGCCATCACGTTTTCATAGATGAAACGCGGCACATCAGCATTCTTACTCTCTATCAGCAGCTCGACAACCACTGCCCCCTCCGGAGAGACGGTGATATCTTTCACCAGGCCGAAGGAGACGATATCGCGGCTAAAACCGGGATATTTGACAGTTGTGAGAGCAGCGCGAACAAGCGCAGGTGATAATTCAGGTTGACTCATGTCGTTAATCTGTTTTACTTAATTCTTTTTCGAGAAGAGGGTCCAGGGGGCGAAAATGGCGCGTACCGTGGCAGCAAAGACCGGGCAGAACCAGCCACCACACCCACAGCTGCCACCGCATTATCAAACGAAAGAGAAAAATCCGTAAGCTCTATACTACATACCGTCGCCCAGAATCCCTTGCCGGCAACTAACAGAAACGCAGCAGGATTCTGCGAAACCAGCTCGAAAGCAGTTTGTAAAGTCTGCGTTGCCATGTGCCGAGCCTATCACAAATTGATTCTGAATGCAAGCCTATCATCTGACTTCGGTCTTGTTTTTTGGGGTCAGGGGCTCGGGTGAGCGTCAAGCGGGCGGCTTATGAGAGCGGTTGCCTGAGCAAGAGAGCGGCGTAGGCACCGTCTGCCTGCTCGCGGTGGGGCAACGCAAGGTAATCTTCCGCGAGGCTGAAATCAGGGTGAAGGGAGAGGAAAGTCTCGACCACGGAGCGATTCTCCTGCCTATCTATGGAACAAGTGGAATACACTAGGCGGCCACCCGGGCGCACGGCAGCAGCAGCACAGGTGAGAATCTGCAACTGAAGTTGAGACAGGCGGTCAAACTCTGCCGGTTGAAGTCGCCAGCGGGCATCTACCCTGCGCTGCAACACGCCGCTGTTGCTACATGGGACATCCAGCAGCACAGCATCGAACACGCCCTGCCAGGGCTCCGGGCAAGGGCGAGACCAGTCGTGCAACTGCACTTCTACCTGCTCACCCTCAGCGCGCATGAGGTTCACGCGCAGCTGCGGCAAGCGGTGGGGCTCTGCATCTGTGGCCAGCAGGTTAATCTTACCCAGCGTGGCGGCAATCATGGCACAGGATTTCCCGCCCGGCGCGGCGCAGGCATCGAGCACACGTTCACCCGGGCGGGGAGCCAACAAACGCACGGAGTGGCGGGTCGAGGGGTCTGCTACATAAATACGCCCCTGACTGAGCTCATTCAATGGCAATCCGGCAGGTAATCTGAACCACCCCTCCACACCCGGCAACGGCTGCCACTCCGGCGCGATTGAAGGTGGATTGAGCGGATTGATACGAGCATATACAAGCGGAGTTTGCACATTCCAGGCCAATATCTGCTCAGTCTCAGCCCTGCCGAACTCTGCACACCATCTCTCAACCAGCCAATCAGGCATCGAGTATCGCACGCCGAGGGGCAAACGCTCCAGCTCACCTTCAAACTCAGCCCTGCGGCGAACAGCACTGCGCAACACTCCATTCGTCAAAGCTCGAAGGCGCTGCGGTGCCAGCGCTACGGTTTCACCCACGGCCGCATGGTCGGGCTTGTGCAGAACAAACAGCTGGCAAAGTCCCAGCAATATCAGCCAACGCGCAGAAGGCTCCAACTCACCACGGCGCAAAACCGAACATATATGCTCAAGCCAGCGCAGATTTCGCAGTGTGCCCAGCACCAGGGACTGTACCATGGCGCGGTTCTGAGGATTGAGCTCGGTGCACTCACGCGAGATGATAGTCTCGGCAAATATCCCACCCTGCCCCCAGCGCTGCAAACAGTGCCAGGCAATACGACGGGGGGAGGCAGCAGGAGCGACTCTGCGGGTGTTCCGGGGTTGATATGCAGACATAAATAACAGAAAATCAGTCTTGGAGGGTTCGCATTCGGAGAGCGGCGTGTATAGGCAGGTGCTTGTTCCAGGCGAGGACAGCACCACGATGCGGGCTATCGGGTTCGGGTGTGAATTCCATGGCTCCGCCCGCGCTTTCCAATATAACACGCGCTGCCGCAAAGTCCCAGAGATTGATACGGTTCTCTATATAGGCATCGAACCTGCCGGCGGCTATATAGCAGAGAGTCAGCGCGGCTGAACCCAATATGCGAACCTTGCGCACCTGCGACGAAATGTGAGCAAAACGCCGCACGCCCTCTGAACCCGACCCATCATGCGTGCCGTGCCCCACAAAAACAACGGCCTCCGCCATACGACTGCGGGCAGATACCTGTATGGGACGCCCATTGAGCAGGGCCCCTGCTCCGGCCAGAGCGGTGAAACATTCATCCTGCATGGGGTCATATACACAGCCGAGCACAAGCTGCCCCTTCACCTGCAGGGCTATACTCACACAGAAAATGGGGATTCCGTAGAAATAATTGACCGTGCCGTCAATTGGGTCGACAATCCAGAGAGCCTCGGCAGCCATGGAGCCGGTCTCCCCCTCTTCACCCAATACGGAATAGTGAGGATAAGCAGATAGCAGGCTGCGGGTGATAAGCTGCTGCGTATCGCAGTCGAGCTGCAGTTTAAGGTCATGCGGCAGCTCAGCGTTCACCTGCCTGACATCCGCAAAACGCGCCCGCAGGAATTCACCGGCGGCGCGAGCTGCTGAAACAGCAGCACTGAGCTGGGAGCTGTAATCTGTGGTCATGATTTTTTCTGCCTGTCGCTACGCTCTTTCAGAGATGCCCTGGCGGCGGCGTGCAGCTCGCGTGCCAGACAATAAGAGACCTTCTTAATCAGCGCGCTCATTCTGCTGCTTTCCGGCATATCGGCGGGGTCATCGAACCCCATCCACACGAACACGGCCACCCCCTTTTTATTGAATACCATACAGAGGTTACCGCTCTTGCCGTGCAGAGTTTCATTCAGAACAGTCAGCCCTCCCTCAGTCGCAATAAAGGGTGGAATCTTGGCAACAGCTCCGGCCCCTTCCCGGCGGATATACTCACCGTCAACCTCGGGTTGGTAGGCATGCAACATATTGCCGGCTCTGCTCCAAACCCGATCTATCAGGTGAAAGCTGTGATCTCGCCCCTCGTTCTGGATGTCGAAAAGAATGCGAGCCAGATCTATGCGTTTCATGGGAAATTCCCCTCGATATAACTCCATGGCCTTTTCCTTGGGCGGCAGATTGAGCCCCAGACCGAGTTTTTCGTAGGCTGCGTGCACAACATCATAGCCGAGATTTCGACCGGTTGCCTCAGCATTGCGGGCAACGATGTGAGCGGAATCTCCACCGGGCAGACAAGCACACAGGTAGAGGAAAGGCGATATGGCGTTGCCGGGTGTGCACATTTCATTCCAACGATCTCGGCCATCGACAGCGCTGCGGCCGGAAACCATGGCCAGCACACGCCCCTTGTTGTTGCGGCGGGCATCTACCACAAGCACGCAGCACTGCAATATATGAGCCATGTCATTGTTCATACCGCGTACCTTCATATCAGAAGGGCGCTCTACCTTCTCCTCGAAGAATTTACGCTGTCGCTGCGCCTCTTCCGGGTTTTCATGCAGGAAAGGCAACCAGTGGTCCGGGAAATTACCGGCTTTTTCCACCACGACAAGCGCCTGCTCCGTGGCGATTTCGACCTGTTTCTGCAGCTCCAGGTGCAGATTGCTCACGACGGATATACCCGCGACATGCTCACCGAGCTCACCGCGCAAATCATCGAGTTCACGGTGGGCCCACATAGTGGCATACGAAAGCACGGGGCGAGAGTTGTCGCGCCCCTCGGCCAGGTGAATGTTTTCAGCGACGGCGTTGTCATACTCCTCTTGCGATATCATGCCGAGGGTCTGCATGCGAGCGAGGGTTTCTCGTTTAACCCCCATGGCGTTATCCATATCCGCTATAGGGTTGCAGAGCGATGGAGCCCGCACCAGACCGGCCAGTGTGGCACATTCCACCAGATTGAGCTCCGAAACGTGCTTGCCGAAATACCGGTCGGCAGCTGCGGCCACCCCGTAACAATTGCTGCCGAAATATATACGGTTGAGATATTGCGTGAATATCGTCTGTTTGTCGTAGCGATTCTCTATGCGCTGAGCAAGCAGGGCTTCGAGCAGTTTACGGTCGAGCGTCTTCTCACTCATCTCATACACATTGCGCGTGAGCTGCATGGTGATGGTGGAGGCTCCCTGCTCGTAACTGAGCGACATCAGGTTGCGAAACAATGAGCGCAGAACGGAGGAGTATACCACGCCATTGTGCGAGAAGAATGTTTCATCCTCGCGGGCCACAAAAGCATTCACCAGATTCTGTGGCAGGTCGTTCCACTGCACCACGTTCATTGTTTCTCCGGTGAGTGTGGCAAGCGCCTTGTTGTCACAATCGTACAACATGCTCTCATTGCTCACCAGCAGCACACGATCCAGGTCATACTGCCGGGCACGGCAGTCGTACGTCACATATACCGTTAGCAGGGCAACGAAGACGAAGAAGAAAACAACGCCTACGACTAACAACTTCTTTTGGCTGATACTCAGTAATCTGTACCAGCGTTTGCGGCGATTTTCACCCCGGGAATAATACATGTCGAGCTCAGTCTTGCTGTTTGTCGTGCATCTTCATGAAGATACCGGTGTTCGGCTCAGGAAGCCAGTTGGGGAACTCTTTCTTGAGAGCCTCCTCATACTGGGCGGCTTCATTGCCATGCTGACTGCGGCGCAGTGCATGTGCAACCTTGTAAAGACCGAGCGGCTTGAGATCCTTGTCGCTCACCACATTGGCAGTACGCCCGTAATACTTCGCAGCCTCGATGAAATTGCGTTCGGCGTAGTATGTATCACCCAATGTAAGGAAAGTATAGGACTTAATGGGGCCGTCAATACCCATTTCAATGGCCTCCTCACAAAGTTTGCGAGCCTCTTCTGTTCGATGAAGCCCTATGAGCAACTGAGCCTTGTCGCGCATACCCTCTGCCTTGCGGTAGGGCTTGTCCTCCATGCTCACATAGTGCTCAGCAGCCTCAAGACCGCTTTCGTACTGGCGCAGCTCCAGGCGTGTGCGGGCGAGAGTCTTCCACACCAGCGACTGAACTGCTGCGCGCTCTTTCTGCTGCCCCTGGGCATCGGTATATTTCTCGCGGGGAGAGCGCCCCACTGCGTCCGAGAGATACTCGTCTGCCTTCAGATACTGCTTGTTCTGGAAACACTTCCAACCGCACCAGAGCGGAATATCCGCAGGGAGAGCACGGTAGGTATCGGGGTTATTCGTCTTGAGGGTGTTGAGCGCCTCCAGCAGGTTTGCGGCATCCTCCAGCCTGTAGTAGCACTGTACCAGGCACAGGTCAGAAACGGAAGCGAAGCGCTCGGGGTCTGTATTGCGAGCCTCCATGAAGTGGGGTATAGCTTCAGCAGGTGCAGTTTCGGCCTTGGCTCGAGCGATGTGATAGTGAGCCTCGGCAATGGCGGAGGGTTTTACCGCCCGGTTAGAGCTCTTAATGAGCATCTCATAGTAATGAATCATTTTTGCCGTATCTTTGCCCTCTGCAGATGCAAGAGCGGCCTTCTGCATGCAGGTGGGGGCCGATGAAGATGAGGGGTAATCATTTATCACCTTGTCGAAATCGGCAATAGCTGCAGTGAGGTTATTCAGGTGCATGTTGCAGATACCGCGCATGGCCAGAATCTCCGGCATGTGAACATCGGCAGGGTACAGTTTCACAAACTCATCGAGCACCTTCAGAGCCTGCATTTCATTGTTCTCTACTTTCGTGGCAGACCAGGCGCGCTTATACATGATATCAGCGCGTTCCTTTTCGGACAAACCGGAAAGGTTGTTGTAGTTAATGGCCTCGTACTGCCGGGATGCCTCCTGCGGCGAAGCAAGCAGCAATCTGTCAGCGTACATGACTCGCACCAAATCAACACAGGGTAATGTAGCCGTGGGTTTACCATGCGCGCCGTATGTGTTGAGATATTTCTGTGCATCGAGCATGAAGTCGGGCTTTCGCGACAGTCTGTAACATATCAGCCGGCGGTATGCACAATCCGCAGCAATGACACTATTGGGCACAGCGGTCTCCGCGACCAGGAACCAGCGTACGGCCACCTCGTACTTGCGGAGTTCCATATACGATACACCGACATATACAGCGCGTTTAGCCTCACTCTCTGGGGAATTCATTTCGACGTAAGTACCGGTGGTGACGGTATTTATCACCCCCTGATAATCTTTCGCCTGCATCTGATTACGCAGTGTGATGAGCTGAGCCTCGGAATTATGCTTTTCCATTCCGGGCATCCCCTGAAGCGACGAGTAGTGTCTCTGCGCTTCATCCATCTTGCCGAGCTTTACGGCAAGTCGAGCAGCCTGCAGTGTGGCCGTGCTGCGGCGGGTGGCTTCGAGATTGGGATTGTTCAGCAGACGGGTGAACAAGGCATAAGCCTGTTCATATTCGGAAATCTCCGTCTTCATCTGCGCTAATTCGAACAGTGCAATTTCAGCATACACGGACTCAACGCCGGGCGTATCGACCAGCGCACGGAAAAGAGCCTCGGCCTCCTTCTTCTGACCAAGCTGTCGGTGAGCACGGGCAAGGCGGAAATTGGCATCATTGCGCATCTTGTCGGTCTGCGTTTCGCGCGCCGTGACCATGTAGTAATTGCGAGCTTTCTCCCACAGGTTGCGAGAGGCTGCCTGCGTGGCAAGCTTGTAGGCCGCCGTGGCAGCAAACTCACCACCTCCCTTGCGGGCTGCTATCTTTTCCAGCACAGCATCCGCAGCAGAACGATTACCCAATTCCTCCAGACATACAGCCTGGCGGAATTGCGCTTTGATGGCGTTGGGAGAGTCCGGGAAATCTTTGACAAAGCGCCCGAAAAGCTCTGCTGCACTAGCCAGGGCCATATTACGCCCCTGGGTATTCTTATCCGCACTGCGAGCCTGCGCGTAGAGGCTCTCAGCGATATCGTAAGCATCCTGCTCGGGATTGACCATCAAAGCATCGCTATCATCTTCGGCCTGTTGGCCCACAAGTGCAGGGGCTCCCAGCACGCAGATCCCAAGCATCAAACTATTGATATTTCTGCACATTATCATATTCTACAGTTCATCTTAATTCATCATCGGCATGAAATCCCGCCACGCGGACGGGCATTATACGAATAAACGGGCAGATGCCCCCGCATCACTCGGATGTTTGGGGCATCTGCTTGGAAAAGCTCACATTGTACACGCCGGCCTTGGTACAGGTGGAAATCACATCTGCCACCTTCTGCCAGCGCATATCGGCATCTCCGCGAATGCGAACAGGCTGATGTTTGTTAATTCTCACCTGTCTGCTCAGCTTGTTCTGGAGCTCCTCCAGGGTAAACTGAGTGCGGTCAATGGTTACTATCAGCGTACCGTCCTTGTCCTCACGAGCATTGATAATCATTTCATCAATGGCTCGCGGGTCCTCGGATGTCGTGTCGGCGGTGGGCACCTTCACTTCGAGGTCCTGCTCGTTGAGGATAAACTTCTGTGTAACCACGAAGAAGATGAGAAGCAGGAAAACCACGTCAATCATGGGTGCCAGCTGAAAGCCTATCGGCTCGGGAATTTTTGCATTGATTTTCATGAGCGCAAGGCGAATTTATCAATACTCATCATCATCATCTATCGTCTCAATGCGGGTGCTCTTCTGCACAACATTACCCAAGCGCTGCTCACGATCTGCCTGCACAGTCAGCACGGAGAGAATGTGCGTTACGGCTACCTCCATATCCGTGATATGCTTCTGAATACGATTGCGGAATACGGCATAGGCGAGCATACAGGGAATTGCCAGGAACAGACCGCCGGCCGTGGTAATCATAGCCTCGGAAATACCGCTTGCCATCTGCATCTGTTTCACACCCTCAAAGTTACCCTGAGCCATTTCGAGGAAAGTGCTCATCATACCCAGCACAGTACCCAGCAGACCCACCATCGGAGAGATAGAACCGATATCGGAAAGCCAGTTAATCTGACGGGTGAGAATATTGGCCTGACGGGTAGCCTCGGCGGATGCAACTTCACGAACGGCATCCATACTGGCACGCTGGTTGCGCTGCATGAACTGAACAATCACGTGTACTGTGCGAGCGAAACTGGAGCCGTCGGCCTCGCACTTGTTGAGCAGACCGGCATAGTCCTTGTGGCGAATGTAAGATTCGACGGAAAGCACAATATCGCGGGGAAGCACAGCAGAGGCTCGCGTAGTCCACAGACAGACAAACACTGCCATCAACGCAATAAACGAAAGCGCAACAAGCGCATACATCAGCGGACCACCCTTCTCAAATATATCAAACAACTCAAAGCCCTGGGTCGCTTCACCTGCCTTTACGGTCTGTGCTAAAATAAATATCTCGTGCATAGTCTGGGTGGATTATATGAAAACTTTTTCCCGATTTCAAGCCCATAAACTGTCTTTATGCGTTTTTTTACGGGGTAGAGACCAGATCATCCCTGACCTCGAAATTGTATGAGTACACAGCACCTCGCTCAGCCAGGAAATAGTGCCACCACTCGCGGCTGTAGTTGCGCATGCCAACGGCAGACATAACATCTCTGAGTTTCAGGCGATTAGCGCGTTGCTCGGGCGTAACGAGCGGCGAGCGCGTGGCGGAAGATTCATCCAGCAGGTCATGGTGACCGCCCATATCAAGCTCACGACCGGTGCTCAGATCTACAAGTGTAATGTCCACAGCCACCCCCCAACTGTGCTCCGATACATTGCCGATATATTTGCCGTCATAAATCCCCTGCTTGGAGATATTGGGGTAAAATCGTTCCTTCATGCGAGAGTCATCCGTCTTTGACCAGCGGCGAAAATCAAACATGGCACAGGCGGGGCGGTAGGCATCCCATACGAGCAGCCCCAGCCCCTCGGTTGCCAGCAAGTCAGCCGCTCGCTTGAGCGCAGCCGCTGTATCCTTTCGCAGTATTGCCCGCTGACCGGCATACCCCACAATCGGGCGCCCCACAAAATTATCGCTGCCGCTGTACTTCAGCTCCACACGCACAGTCGGGGCCACAGTGTCGAGATAACAGAAATCTGCGGGCATGGCCGGTTGCGGGCGGCTGTCGGTCACAGGCGGTGTGCAATGGCACAGAAACAACGCAACTGCACTCAGCAGAATAACAGACATATACTTCATGCCGGGGATTGTAACACATTCTGCCCTGCTCCGCAAGCCCCATGTTGCCCCCCTTCTCTCCCAATCAGAAAATAAGCCGGAACATTGCTGAGCATATTCGCGTTTCGGCTGCGGTGGCCGATATCGAGAAATGGGGGGGGCGAACGGAGAGAATGCTCGGGATTTTGCAGATACCGCGACGGGAGATTGAGAATATCTTGTCGTGAAAGACCATTGGGCATATACGGGATACCAAATGCTGATAAATCTACAGCCGCTTTCGTAACTCTGACGAAAGCGGCTGTAGATAATGTTGCTTGCAGCTCAGGCTGCAGGAGCTTTAGTTGAACTTGGCGATGAGAGCCTGGCGCTGAGCCTCGAGCTCGGCGGGCAGCTTGTCACCAACCATGTTGAACAGCTCGGTCTGGGACTCGAGCTCAGCCTTCCACTCAGACTCGGAAAGAGCCATGTTGGTGTTGAAGGCGGCCTCGTCGTAGCCCTTCAGACCCTCGGTGTCGAGCTCAGCATAGGTGGGGGAGATACCAAGTGCGGTCTCTACGCCGTCCACCTCGCCACGGCAACGACGCAGTACCCAGTCGAGCACGCGCATGTTGTCGCCGAAGCCGGGCCATACGAAGTTACCCTCGGCATCCTTGCGGAACCAGTTCACGTTGAAGATCTTGGGCAGCTTGCATGCGCAGGTCTTGGTGCCCATGTCGAGCCAGTGCTGCCAGTAGTCACCCACATTGTAACCAATGAAGGGCTTCATAGCCATCGGGTCGCGGCGAACCTGACCAATCTGGCCGAAAGCAGCAGCGGTCATCTCGGAGCCCATGGTGGCGCCTACATACACACCGTGGTTCCAATCCTTGGACTGGAATACGAGCGGCATGGTGGTAGCACGACGGCCACCGAAGAGGAATGCGCTGATGGATACACCCTCGGGGTTGTAGTACTCGGGGTCGAGCGTGGGGCACTGGGAAGCCGGAGCGGTGAAGCGGCTGTTCGGGTGAGCGCACTTGCGGCCGCAGTCGGGAGTCCAGTCGTTACCCTGCCAGTCGATGGCGTGTGCCGGCGGCTCGCCGTCCATGCCTTCCCACCATACGTCACCGTCGTCGGTCAGCCCCACGTTGGTGAAGATGATGTTCTCCTTGATGGTGTCCATGGCGATGGGGTTAGACTTGTAGGAGGTGCCGGGAGCCACACCGAAGTAGCCGTTCTCGGGGTTGATGGCGTGGAAGGTACCGTCCTCGTGGGGCCAGATCCAAGCGATGTCGTCACCGATAATGCTGGTCTTCCAGCCCTTCTCAGCCAGAGCGGGCGGGGGCACAACCATGGCCAGGTTGGTCTTACCGCAGGCGGAGGGGAATGCGCCGGTCACATAGGACTTGCGGCCCTGGGGGTCGGTGATGCCGAGAATGAGCATGTGCTCAGCCATCCAGCCATTCTTGCGGGCGATGCCGGTAGCGATACGCAGAGCAAGGCACTTCTTGCCGAGCAGAGCGTTACCACCGTAACCGGAACCGTAGGAGATGATTTCTCCGGTCTCGGGGAAGTGGCAGATGTACTTCTCCTCATTGTTGCAGGGCCAGGTCACGTCTTCCTGACCGGGCTCGAGGGGGGCGCCCACAGTGTGCAGACAGGGAACGAAGTCACCGTAGCCGTCGCGCTTGGGATTGCCACCGCCGTTCACCTCATCTTCCAGGCGCTTGAGCACCTTCTCACCCATGATGGTCATGATGCGCATGTTGGTCACCACGTAGGCAGAGTCGGTAATCTCGATACCAATCTTGGCCAGGGGAGAATCAAGCGGACCCATGCAGAAAGGAATGACGTACATGGTACGGCCCTTCATGCAGCCGTCGAGGTAGGGGTTGAGGATGGCGCGCATCTCGGCCGGGGACTTCCAGTTGTTGGTAGGACCGGCGTCCTCCTGCTTCTCGGAGCAGATGAACGTACGCTCCTCCACGCGGGCTACGTCAGAGGGAGTGGAACGAGCGAGGAAGCAGCCGGGGCGCTTCTCGGGGTTCAGGCGAATGTAGGTGCCTTTCTCAACCAGCATGTCGCACAGCTGGGTGTTCTCTTCCTCGGAACCGTCGCACCAGTAGACGGAATCGGGTTTGCAGAGCTGGCGGATTTCCTCCACCCACTCGGCAGCCTTCTTGTGAGTTGTACCGGTAATTTTCATGGTGCCCATAAAATAGCATGTTATGAGCAAACTTGCAACACGAAAATTGAAGATTTTTCGCCATGCAGGCGTTTTTTTGCTGGGAAGCCGTACCGGAGAGCATAAAAATGATGAGAATCCCCCTCTCGCGGGCTGCACCGAGTGAAAGATGCTTGACAATGCGGGGTATTTCGTGCAGTATATAGGAGTAATGGGCAGCAGATTTTCAGATTCAAAACTCAGGCGCACCTCACATCTGGCGACGGCAATCCTAGCGGCAGGCACGATGTGCAATGTTGGTGCTCAGGACATATCACCTCTTCCGTCGGAGATTTTCAACAATCAGACACCGGGAACCAACCCCGTGATCGATGTGATGGACAGAGCTATCAGCTCGGCCAGTCTCTCGCTCGACCCTGAAATACCGGAAAATCTGACAATCAATAACGAAGGCGGAGATATACTGTACGACACAGAAAAGCGACAAATCACCTACAAGAGCAAAGGCTCCCCGATTCGCATGATTACGGATGCCGGGTTGGAGGTCGTGAGCGGCGAGATGTTGGTCGACATCGAGAAGAAACAGGTATTTTTCACCGGACCACTGACCATCTACCAGGGCGAAAGCCTGACACTGGCAGAAGACGGCAGCTACGACTGGGCTTCTACCATCATGACTGCTCATAAAGTCAAGTCGAAGGTCTCCGGCATCCTCATCAGAGCATCCAAGGTCGAGTACCGGAAAGACCAGGAGGGCAAGAATTACATGAAACTGCATGATGCCTTCGCCTCGACGGACGATGCTGAAAAACCCGACAGCTGGCTGGGTACCGGCGAAATGACCGTATACCCCGGAGACTACGGTTCAGTTTCTCGCCTGAGTGTAGCGAGCGGCGACTACGACGCACCGGTACCGGTATTGGGGTGGTTCACCTTCTCCCACTCGCTCAACCCCAAGGAAGGCTACATGCCTGATCCGGGGTCGAAGTCCTCCTGGGGCTGCTACCTGCTCAACCGCTATGGTTTCCTGCTGGGGAATCGTCGAGTGGAAAAGAACATGCCCGTGTCAGACTACCTGCTCACGACCCACCTCGACTTCCGCTCCCGCCGCGGGCTTGCCGTCGGCCTGGACTTCGAAGATCTGGAGAGACCCAAGAACAAGCCCTCCTACGGCAACCTCTACACCTATTACCTGTACGACAGTCGACCGGATATCAACCCCACTTCCATCGACCGTCTGCCGGTGAGCAGAAACCGATACCGCGTAGCCTACAGGGGCGAATGGGAACTGCCCATAAAAGAATCTGACCCGTTTACCACCTGGTCTACCGTTACGGATTTGAACATCGTGAGCGACCGCTATGTGCTGCGAGATTTCTTCGAAGATATAAGTGAGCTGAACGACAAACCAGACAACACAATTCGTATCACCCGCAGAGCCAAGCTCAGCGAAACGATGCTGATGACGCGCCTGGCGCCGAATGATTACTACTCAACCGACCAGCGTGTCGAGCTCTCTCACTACAAGGTTCGCTCCTCCCTCGGCAGTTCAGGCATAACCTACGAGAGCTGGAGCCGAGCCGGTATCATGAGACAATATGTCCCGGCAGAGGACAGAGCAATCTATCGTGAGCGACTTGACAGAATTCGGAACCCCGAAACAAGAGCATACTACCAGCGCATGCTCAATACGCATACGTACATGCGTCTCAACAGCACTCACGAGTTCTCCCGCCACTTCAACATCCTGAAGTTCCTGAACGTCACGCCCAAGATTGGCGCCGGTTATACCGGCTACTACGGCGTGGATGATGTAGGGGCAGATAACCGTTTTATCGGGTTCCTGGGGGTAGATGCCAACATCAAACTGCACAGACACTACGACTCCTTCAACATTCCCTCGCTCGGTTACAAGGGGCTCACTCACCTCATCAAGCCCTACACCACCCTGTCACACTGCAGCGTATCGTCCACCAACGATTTACTGCCGCGCGTCGACATCTGGTCAAACTCAACCGGTACAGCCACCAGTAAGCCCCAGAACCTCGACCTCATCGGCTTCTCGGCCATCGACAGCTGGGGAACCTGGAATATTATGCGAATCGGCGTGGAAAATACCCTCACCACGAAAGTGGACGGCAGCGTGCACCGACTTCTGCGCTGGAATTGCTTCTTCGATTACAACGAGGATAACCCCACCTCCAACAGCAAATACTCCAACCTCTACTCACTCATCACCTTCTCACCCACGCGTGAACTGTCGATGTTCTGCAACACTCAGACTCCGACCATCGAAAACGGCGACGGCTACAGCGAATACAGCATAGGCCTTTCCTGGCAACCCCTGGCATGCCTCGAAACAGAGCTGGCCTATCGCTCTCTCAAAGATCACGACGTGCAGGAAGACGCCCGGCAGGTATCGCTCAAGACCATCATGCGAATCAACGAAAAATACACCGTTGCCTGCAGTTGGTACTGGGATGTTGAGCAAAGACGACTTCCCATTCAACAGTATTCAGTCTTCCGCAAGAGTGGAGCCTGGTACATGGGAGCAACTCTGTTCATGAGAGACAACGGCGAGAAGCGAGAAACCGGCTTCGGCATATCCTTCACGCTGGCAGAAACCGGAACCGCTCTCCCCATCAGCTTATTCTGATTTACCATTCCATTGAGCAAATTGCACCAATTTTCGCCGTCAGCACAACGCTGGCGGCGTTTTTTTACATTTTTTGTCCGCTGTCAAAGAAAAATATAACGTAATACACGAATTATGCTTGCTATTTTCGAAAAAATAAGGCAGCATATTGTCAACACATCATAAATCACCATGAGCACACATCTCAAAATCGGACTTATACAGACCAGCCCTGCAACAGCAGACTTCCCGAATAACCTGCGACAGATAGTACAGGGATACCGCGAATGCCTTGACCACGGTGCCGACCTGGTAGTGGCATCTGCCTACGCGCTCTGCGGCGCAGACCCCAAGAACCTCGCAAACCGCAAATCATTCGTGCAGCAGAGCGAGGCTGCGCTGGAGGCTCTATCCCTCGAACTGGGGAACACTCCGCTGATTCTCGCAGCCTACACACCGATAACGGACGAGGAAATCGACTATGAGTACATAGCCCAACAGACGGACGCCACGGGCGGGGTACTGACCCCTGTACTGCTCGAACAGGGTGAAATCACAGAATTGCCGGAAATGGATACCGTTGAGATTTGCGGTCACTCTGTCTACGTCGATTTCTGCCACGAGATAACACCCGGCAACAGGGTAACGGAAACAGAGATAGAGGATGCCGACCTGATTATTCACCTGAGCACCGCACCCTGGTATGCCGGAGCAGCCACGGCAGAGGACGAGCAATTCAGGTGGGAAGCGCAGGATTCTGCCGCGCCCATCATCTGCATGCACCACGTGGGCACAGCAGACGGCAATATATACGCCGGTGGCTCAGCTGTATACAGCCCGCAGGGAATCACCATCGCCCGACTTCCATTCTTCGAGAACAGCAACCGGGTCATCACGCTCAAAAACGGAATCCGGACCAACGCACTGCCCACCGAGCAGGAGCTGCTCTGCTGTGCACTGGAGCGCGGTATACGCGACACCGTACGCAGCAACGGCTACAGCGGTGTGAGCCTGAACCTCGACAGCCCGCATGCAGACCTGCTGGCCGTCATCTGCACCCAGGCTCTGGGCAGCTCGAACGTCGTGGGCATGACCGCACGCGGCGAATCCCCCATCGCTCAGGCTCTCAGTATATCCTGTCACACTCTCCCCATAAAATCCCTGCAAACACATGCAGCAGAATGCCTGGGCGAGCCCTGTGCCGAACTCGACGCACGAATCTGCTCAGCACTCCAATTCACCCTGGCAGAAAAACGCGGGCTCATGTACCTGAGCCCCCTGACCCGCCGAGACTTCATGACGGGCAATTTCACCCTGTACGGTGAGAGCTGCGGGCATTTTGCACCCTTCGGCAACCTGTATGAGATGGATTTGTACATGCTGCGGCAGCATCTGCACGAGAAATACGCCGGCCTGTTCGGGCCGATCAAAGAGCCTTCCACCCCGGAAACCGACCGCATCATTCACGAACTGGCAGACAAAAACACCAGTGCAACAGCTCTGCTGCACGAGCGAATCTGCCCCTTCAGCGAGAACGACGTTCGCCTGATACAGCGCAAGCTCATCGCATCGGCACTCAAGCGCACCCAAATTCCCCTGGCGCTGCACGCCGATCGCCCCTCCGAGCAAATCGAGCTGCCCATAGCTCATCGCATGAATGATTGAGCAGCCCTTGCCCGACCGATTGAAATAAAAAAAGGGGGGCGAAAGTCACCTTCTCTCACCACCGCCGCGTGCCATTTATGGCATACGGCGGTTTTCTATTTGACTTATTTAAGGGAGCCTTATCGCGTCGGTCGTACCCAAATATCGGCTCCGACTGTCTGCGAGACAGCCGGAGCCGGTTTATGACGCACACCGAGCGTACGGCTCAACCGATTTCACGAGGCGGAGCCAGTGCCAGGAACAACAGAGACCATCCGGAAAAAATCATCTCAACAGCTATCACCGTCCCGATAAACCAAAGAGAAGATTCAGGCCAGGTCCACAACACCATGCCGCCCAGCAATATGGAAATACCGGCATTGAAAAATCGCCAGACACTCCCCTCCTCCCGCCGCATACTCAGCGCCACCAACAGTCGCAACACACCACCGGCAAGCAAAGCAACCCCGATAACAAGCGTCAGAGCCACCATCGATTCAGCAGTCTGCACCAACAGCATACACCCCAACACCAGGAAAAGACCACCCGATAGCAGGTTCCACCAACGGTGGCCGGAACGGCTGAACACATATACCAGGTGTACCACTCCCAGCACAACAAAGACGAAACCGGCCACCCACACGGCAGAGGCTCCCAGCAGGTACGGGAAGCTCAGCATGGCAAACCCCAGTATCAGCTCAAGAACGGCTAACACGGCGGCCAGCCAGGGACTACCTAACATACGCTCAGAATTCATGGCGGAGTATTTTTTCATAGCGTTCATTAACAACCGGCCAGTTAACATGCTGCATGAAAGCGTTGATATACCCCTTGCGGTCATTGCTCCAGGTCAGGTAGTAAGCGTGCTCCCACACATCACACACAAGCAGGGGGCAAAAGCCCGGCACAAGCACCTCGTGATGATTGCTGATACCGGTCATCATCAAGCGGTGACTGATAGGGTCGGTTCCAAGCACCGCCCAGCCATTCCCCTGCACCCCCAGCGCCAATGCAGAAAAAATCTCCACGAAAGATGCATAACTCCCGAAAGTCGCATCTATCGCCTCTGCCAAAACACCCTCCGGTGAAAAGTTAAGGTGTTTCGGTGCGAGATTTCCCCAGTACAAGGTATGCAGAATATGCCCGCCCAGGTTAAACGCGAGATTCCGACCGGCAGCCACAGCATGAGACGAACTCAGCGAGCCCTCACAGATGAGTTGCAGAGTTTCGAGCGCGGCATTCGCGCCGGCAACATAGGCAGCATGGTGCTTATCATGGTGCAGATACAGAGTTTCCGCGCAGATGAGCGGCTCCAGCGCGGAATCCCCATACGGCAACGGCGGCAACACATAACGTCCGTCATCATAGCCATTCTGTAGACAAGAACTGTTCATAGCAGAGGGTATGACCACCCCGGTGCCACAGACATTCAATATATGCTTTTGTGCAAGATCGCTTAGCCGCAGCGGGAGATTACCGGTTCACTCACAGTCCACACACACCACCGTCACATTATCTGCCACAGGGGCTGCCAACTCGCTGCACACCCCCACCAAACTCACAGCCGGGTTCCCCCCGGGGGTGCTGAGTATAGCCCGTACCTCATGCGGCAGTACCGGCGCAAGCAGCAGGGCATCTACCCCATCACTGGCCACCAGAATGCGGTCGCCGGGCAGCAACGGCAAAGGTACACACGGAGAATCAACAAGCGTAAGAGGCTCCCCGGTGAGAGCAGACCTGAGCTGGTGGCCGCGCTGCATAGCCTCCATGTAGGTCATGGTACCGGCAGATACATACTCCAGCAGCACCGCGCGCAGAGAATGGTCAGCATTCAGCCGCTGCAGGCGACCACTGCGCCAGATAAGCAGGGGCGAATCGCCCACACTTACCCACCACATTACCCCGCAGCAGATGAATGCCGCCACCAAAGTCGTACCGCCAACCCCGCCAAGCACAGCCCCCACAGCAGAATTGGCTGCCGCCAGAGCCCCAGACAAACGCTCACGCGGGCACAGCTCCGCACTAGCGGAAAACACCGACTCGAACTCCTGAACAGCTACGGCAGATGCAAGCTCACCGCCCCGGTGCCCTCCCATACCATCAGCCACCACGGCAAGCACCCCATCGGGATAGTACTTTACGCGGTAAGAGTCCTCCTGCTTTTCACGGCAGCCGATCCACTGTGCAATACACGCTCTCACAGTATCATCTACCTATCACATGCAGGCATTCAGAGCAAGCATAAAACTCACAGCAACCCCTATTTATGACAAAATCGGCCACACTGTGACTGTAAGTTGAAATATTTTTGCAAACTGAAACGCTTGAAACTTGCCAAAGCCATATTCATTGTGTTAAAATAAACCGCAAGGGAATAACACAGCAAACGATTCATCCCATGGCACACGATACGGCATTCCTCGGCGCTAGCACCGTGCTTGGTCAGTACTGGACCAAGCGGCGTTTCTTCGACTACCTCATCGACAAAGAAAACTTTCAACTGACATTCGGCAGGTCATTCCGCATGATGGTCTACCTCGACAACGCCGTGGCCAACGGCGCCGAGAACGTACGCAGCAACGTGGAGGCCGACACCCGCGCCACGAACTACCTGCTCAACCACCTGGCCGACATCAGACCGGAGTTCACCGTATTCGTGACCACCTGCGACATGCTCGCCGACAATGCAGATGAAACCACCCCCACCCTCACCCACAGCGACGACCCCTACGTACAGAACCGCATCAATCTGTATCGGGAACTCAATCGCCAATATGGCCGCGTGCTCAATGTCCACCTGCCCGAGATAGCCTCCATAAGCCACCGTGGTTTCAGCAAACTCATCGACACATTGCTCAACCCGCCGGACGAAGGCCCCCTGCCCCTCGCCCCGCTCGAAATGCACCAGCTCTACTTCTCGCAGAGAATCCTCGGCGATGTGGAAAAATGTATACCGCTGGGTATACAATCTATCATACCGGCCATGCCGCCGCTGACCACTACAGAAATAACAGAAATCATCGCTCCGAAACTCCTCGATCGCCTGCCGTCCTTCAGCCCGGAACAGCCCATAGGTTCGCGGCGCAGCTCCATACACTCCTTCCAATGGCTTGACCCGAAAGACGGCTACCTGGTTACCCGCGAAGACCAGATAGAGCTACTCAAGTTCTATTTCATGCCCGATTTTCTGTAAAAAACCCGCTCAGTTTTCTGTGCCCGAAACGAGATTTTTGCTTGCGGGCACCCCACACCGCGCGTATAATAGCTGCAATGGAAGAACAGCTGAAAAAAATCTGTCAGGAATCGCTCGACTTCAGCAAGAGACTGTCCGAACTGGCGAAGGCCTCCCCCGAGCTGCGGCAGCTCACAGCCCGCAGCGAGCGTGAAATTCAACGTAGTCTTGCCCGATTTGACTCAAACCTGCTGCTCATGGCCACCATCGGCTCCGTGAAAAGCGGCAAATCCACCCTCACCAATTGCCTGGCGCACCGCAACCTCTGCGCAACCAAGCTGGGAATCGAAACCACGCGACTTCCCATGGTCATTCTGGCCAGCGATGATGGCACGGAGCGCATGGAACTATACTCCCCGCTCGCAGCCGGTTCTCTGAGTGAACAGGAACTCTTCGAGCTCGTCATCGACTACCTGCGCAAAGTTGCCCCCGATAACTTTGACGAGAAGGTCGCCATTGACCGCCGCAACATCAATCAGGCAAATCTCGACGCCTGGGCTCAGGGGCACACCAGCGCCGGCTGCGCGGCCATATTCCTCGTCGAACCGGCGGCTCGATTGCTGCAGGCCGGTATCGGTATCATCGACATGCCCGGTATGGATGGCCTGACCTCCAACTGGCACGACGAAAAACTGCACGAGTGGATGAATGAGAACGCAGACTACTTTCTGCTGGTGCAGAGTTCTTTTGCCGCCCTCACCCCCGACACTCGAGACTATCTGCGCACCGCCATGGAGCACTCCCAGCGCCCCATCCGCGTAGTGCAGAACCGAATCGAAGCCCAACACTGGCTCACCCCCGAAGAGCAGCAACAACAGCAGGAAAAACAGCAGTACAACACCCAGCGCCAAATGAGCGACTTTATCCGCAAAGTCATCCCCGGCAGCTGGGTAAATGCAGGGCTCGCCTGGTGGCAGCATGAAAACAAATTCCGCCCCACACCACCCGAACACGACATCTCGGCAGCCATGCAGCGCGACTCACACCTCGCGGCGCTGGAGGATGAAATACTGGCCGACCTGCGTAACCCGGAAGCCACCCTGCGCCGCAATTCTGCTGACTACCTGCTCAAGACCCTCGAAAGCATCGACACCCGGCTCAAAGACTTCATCCAGAAAAGCCAGAACCACATCTCGCACATACACTCCATACAAGCCGCCATTCGTAAGTTGATGGACGCCGCCCGCCTGCGCGAAGCAGTCGAAAGCAACAACCTGCACGAAGGGCGCATACGCTGCGGGTACCTCGCAGACCAGGCTCGACAGACACTCTACACAAGGCTCGATGCCATACTCGACCTGGCAGTGGACGGCTATTTCCACGAGGATTGGATGAGCACCGACATGCCCGCCCAGGAGCTCAACGCCGCCCGCACCAAGGCCGAAAATGACCTGGGCGACCTGATGGCTGAACAAGAAACCCACATACTGGCCCCGGCCAAAATCTGCGAACTCACCGAACTGGAACAGGAAAAACTACAAGCATGCGCTGATATTCTGCAACGCCGCACCGTGGAAGAGATACGCAAAGACTACGTGAAAGCTGTACTCAACGCCTGGAAAGACGTAGAACTGGACTGCACCCCCGTACTCCTGGGCGAGCTGAAAGAAACCGCCTTCATGGGCATGATAAACCGCCGCTGCAGCTACAACGAAACTGCCCCCAAATGGCGCCGCGCCGGGCGTGAGGTAATAGGCACCCGCCTGGAGACATGGAAACGCAAAGTTGGGGAGGCTCTCGACATGTTCGTATCGGCTCGTGTAAATGCTCTCGAAAACATATTGGCAGCCGAACTGACCGCTTACGAACAAACTGAGCAGACCGGGCGCAGCATAGCCGCAGCCGAGCAGGACATTGAACTCTGCCTTGCCGCACGCAAACTGCTCTCACCCACCCTGCTGCAAGCCCGCAGACTCAAAGCCATTCAGTAACCAGATTTCACATATACCAAAACAGCTATGGAACCATACAGCATGAAGAACCCGTTCCCTGCCACTGTGGTGGGGGTTCGCCCTGTCACCAAGCCCGGCAGCGCCAAAGAAACCATCCACGTCGACTACTCTCTGGAAGGTTCGGGCATGAGCTATGTCACCGGTGATGCTCTGGGGGTAATTCCCTGCAATGACCCCGCCCTGGTGGATGCTCTCATCGCCGCAGTCGGCCTCGACCCCGCAGCCGAGGTACCCACCCCCTGCGGTCCGGCCACACTGAAAGAGGCCCTCACCACCGCCTGCGATATCACCAACCTCAAGAAACCCGTGCTTACCAAGTGGAACGCCGTAGCCAACAGCGCCAAACTTGCCGCTATTCTCGAGGACAAAGAGGCTCTCAAAGATTTCTGCTGGGGGCGCGACCTGCTCGATGTCGCCACTGACCCTGAAATGAAAGCTCAGTTCAGCGATGCCGCCGCATTCGTGGGCATACTGGGCAAGATGCTGCCGCGCCTCTACTCCATCGCCAGTAGCCCCGATGCCGTACCCGGTCAGGTTTCTCTGTGCGTGGGCGCCGTGCGCTACACCACCGCTGACCGCAAGCGCGGCGGCGTGTGCTCCACCTACATGGCAGACCGTATCTCCGCCGGCGACAAAGTGCGCGTATTCGTACACAGCAACAAAAACTTCCGCCTGCCGGAAGATGGCAGCACCCCCATCATCATGGTCGGCCCCGGCACCGGTATCGCCCCGTTCCGCGCCTTCTGGCAGCAGCGTGTGGCAGACGGTGCAACCGGCCCCATGTGGCTCTTCTTCGGCAACCCCTACCAGGCCACTGACAGCTGCTACGAAGACGAGCTCGCCCCGCTCGTAGAAAGCGGCAAACTCAAACTCTCCGTCGCCTGGAGCCGCGACCAGGCCTACAAGATTTACGTCCAGAACCTCATGGAGCAGGCCGCAGATGAAATCTGGGAGTGGCTCGAAAAAGGCGCTGCCGTTTACATGTGCGGCGACGCTAACCGCATGGCAAAAGATGTCGAAAAAGCACTCCTCAACATCATCGCCACCAAGGGCGCCCGCAGCGAAGAAGAAGCCGTTGCCTACCTCGCCGACATGAAAAAAGCCAAGCGCTATCAGAAAGACGTGTACTGATTACACCATCACAATAGCTCCAAATCACAGCTCGCAGCCTCGCAGCATCCGCATGCAGGCTGCGAGCTCGCTTTTATATGCGTAAAAAATTGGCAACGCTTAAAACAAAAAAGGCAGCTCTGTACAAGCTACCTTTCAGTACCCCCTCGCGGACTCGAACCGCGGACAAATTGATTAAGAGTCAACTGCTCTACCAACTGAGCTAAGGAGGCTTTATGTATATCACACACTCTCAGGCAGCTCGCAGACTAGTACCCCCTCGCGGACTCGAACCGCGGACAAATTGATTAAGAGTCAACTGCTCTACCAACTGAGCTAAGGAGGCACATTGTCTGTGAGCACCCTGCATCTGTTCGCCCTCAGAAGGGAGAGCTTAAGCCGCTGGTCAGATTTGAACTGACGACCCACGCATTACGAATGCGTTGCTCTACCCCTGAGCTACAGCGGCAGATGCTGTGTGCGGGCAGAGTTTACCACAGTTTACCCCGCAATGCAAGCAAAATTTTTAAAAAAAAGTTATTTTTTTTCATTTTTCACATTTTAGGGTTGATTTTACGCGCGTAAGGTTATAGAATGACTGTGCTATGACATACGAAGTTTTCGATACACCGCAGGCTGCCGCGAAGAAACTCGCAGCAGAAGTTGCAGAGCTCATCCGCAGCCGCGCCGCTGAAGGCAAGGGTGTAGTGCTTGGCCTGGCAACAGGTGCCACCCCGCTGCCTTTCTACGCTGAGCTCATCCGCATGCACAAGGAAGAGGGTCTTTCCTTCAAGAATGTTACCACCTTCAACCTCGACGAGTACACCGGTCTGCCCCACGAGCACGTGGAGTCCTACTGGTACTTCATGCACACCAACCTGTTCAACCACATCGACATCCCCGCCGAGAACATCAACCTGCCCTGCGGCACCCTCGCACCCGAGGATATTCCCGCTCACTGCCAGGCTTATGAGGACAAAATCAAGGCCTGTGGCGGTCTCGACCTGCAGATTCTCGGCATTGGCCGTACCGGTCACATCGGCTTCAACGAACCCGGTTCGGATGACACCACCATCACCCGTCAGGTAACGCTCGACGACCTCACCAAGACCGACGCAGCTCCCGCTTTCGGTGGTTTCGACAATGTGCCCAAGACCGCCATCACCATGGGTGTAGCCACTATCATGGGTGCCAAGAAGGTACGCCTGATGGCCTGGGGTGAGAAGAAGGCCTCCATCGTGAACAAGGCCATCAACGGCCCTGTAACCGTAGAGGTCGCCGCCTCTTACCTGCAGAAGCATGCAGACGCCAAGTACTTCCTCGACGCCCCCGCTGCAGCTGAGCTGTAAAGGCTAATCACACGCACAATTATCCGGAGCCGGCGGTTGCAAGACCCCGGCTCCGTCTTTTGGGAAAAACATTTCCTGATTTCATAACCACCAGGAGAGCGTGCACCTCTACGTTCACATACCCTTCTGCCTGCGCATCTGCCCGTATTGTGCATTCTACAAGCACATGCTCGGCCGCACGGATTTAGCGGGCTTTGTTCAGGCTGTTGCGAAAGAAGCAGCGCTGCGCCTACCGGCAGGCTATGCCCCCGAGACAATATATTTCGGCGGCGGCACGCCCAGCCTGCTATCACCCACGCACCTGGATATGCTGGTGAACGGGTTGCGAGAGACGGTGGACTTCAGCCGGGTGAGGGAGTGGAGCTTCGAGAGCAACCCGGCCACATTCACCGTAGCCAAGGCGGAACAGTGGGCGCAACTCGGCATAACACGCGTATCTCTGGGGGCTCAAAGCTTTGAGCCCGAACTACTGAAGTTACTGGGTCGCACCCACAGCCCGCAGCAGATAGAGCAGAGTGTGCAGATGCTGCGCAACGCCGGTATACCGCAAGTGAATATCGACCTCATGTTCTCCCTGCCCGGCCAATCACCCGCACAATGGCAGCACACACTCGAACAAGCCATTGCGCTGCAGCCCGACCACATCTCGACCTATAATCTCACTTATGAGGAGGATACGGCCTTCTTCGACACCTTCGGAGCTCAGGGAAATGATGAAGATACGGATGTGGCTATGTTCACCATGGCGGATGAACTGCTGACCGCAGTCGGTTACAGACATTACGAAATATCCAACTTCGCCAGAAACGGCTGCATATCCCACCATAATCTCGCTTGCTGGCGAGGGGAGGACTACTACGGCCTGGGTCCGGGAGCCTATGGCACCATCTGCTCTGAGCGTTACCGGAACACGGAAGACACCACGGCCTATATCGCCGCACTCCGGGCGGGCCACCTGCCGGAATTCAGCACAGAAACCATCCCCCCCGAAGATCGCCGCACCGAACTGCTCGGGCTGCGACTGCGCACGGATGAAGGACTGCCGCCCGAATTACTGCGCCCGCAGGACCACAGCCTGGTAGACATGCTGGTACAGGAAGACCTGGCAACACTCAGCCCGGAGGGGCGGCTGCACCTCACCCTGCGAGGTCGTCTGCTCGCAGATGAAATAGCCGTGCAACTGCTCACCTGAGCAAGCTTTCCAAAACACAGAAAACAGTGTGGGGTTACGCGGGCAAATCCGGAACAGAACCGCAGAAAGTACACTTTCCTGCTTGTATTCACACGAAAAGCTGGTAGAATAGCAGCATAGACATCCTCCGTCATCTATGAACAAGAAAATCACACCATACCTTTTCGGCATATCTGCCGCCGTCGTCACCATCGGCGTGGCGGGTGTATTCTCAGCCATACTGTTGCCGGGCGGCGGGCACACGAGTGAACTGCCCGCACCGACTTCCCCACAACAGGCAAAGGCCATGGCTGGTGCTCTGCTGCAAAGTAAGTGCGCTGACTGTCACGGCGCCACTCCCGCCTACAACGGCTGGCGCAACCTCTTCTCGCTGGGGCAGGTCAAGCGCGATATCGAGGGCGCACAGCGAGCCTTCACGCTGGAGCCCGACGGCTCAATCCGCTCTGCCAACATCGATTTTCTGAAGATGGATCATGTTCTGCGCACCCGCAGCATGCCCCCGGTGCTCTATACCATGACCCATCCCGGCACAGACCTCACCCCGACAGACATCGCCCTGCTGCGCCAGCACTACGAT
Organism: Akkermansia sp.; assembly: GCA_045592685.1. Taxonomy (GTDB): domain Bacteria; phylum Verrucomicrobiota; class Verrucomicrobiia; order Verrucomicrobiales; family Akkermansiaceae; genus Akkermansia. Next base: position 113,073 of record JAZNVF010000086.1, read on the forward strand.
ACAAAGGAGGCTCTGCGCCGCGCATTCTCCCCCGTGCGCCCCGCTGACATGAGCAGCAAGGACTATCTCGCCTACCTGTGGGGACTGCCCGAACCCACCACCAGACCGGATGACGCTACCATGCAGAAAGCCTGGGGCAAGGTCTACCTGGGCCATCGCCTCTTCCACGACCCGCGCCTGTCGACCACCAATCAGGTTTCATGCTCCAGTTGCCACGACTTGACCAAAGGCGGCACCGACAACCTGCCCAAGTCCGAGGGCGTACCCGGACCGGACGGCAAGCCCCAGCTCGGCGGTGTGAATGCACCCACTGTCTACAATGCCGAGCACAATATCCGCCAGTTCTGGGATGGCCGCGCCGCCAACCTGCAGGAACAGGCCGGTGGCCCGCCCCTCAACCCCGTCGAAATGGGGTACGCCAGCCCCGAAGACTGGAAAGATATCGCCCGCAAGATTTCCGGTGACCCCGAGTACCGCGTGCTCTTCCCGCTCGTTTACGGCGAGAAAGGCATAACGGCTGATACGATTACGGACGCCATTGCCGCCTTTGAGCGCACGCTCGTCACGCCGGACAGCGCCTTCGACCGCTACCTGACCGGCGACGACAGCGCCATGACCCCGCAGCAGATTAAGGGCATGCAGGCTTTCATGACCCATGGTTGTGCCACCTGCCACGCCGGCCCCACCCTGGGTGGCCAGAGCTTCGAGTACATCAACACACACGCCAAACTCCGCTCCCATGCCAAGGGGTACACCGAGGGGGCCTTCGGTCTGATGGACTTCACCAAGAAGGAACAGCACAAGGATATGTTCCGCGTGCCCAACCTGCGCAACATCGCCCTGACCGCCCCCTACTTCCACACCGGTACGGTGGATAAACTGGAAGATGCCGTGCGAATCATGTTCGAGACTCAGACCCGCACAGCCCCCACCACGCCGCTCGTGGCAGATGTCACGGCTTTCCTGCAGGCTCAGACCGGCAAATACAAGGGGATTCCGCTTGATAAACTTACCCCGAAAGATGTTGAACCGGAGTTTGTCATAAAAGATATGCCCGGTCATACAGAGCAACCCGCCAAAGCTGAGTGATGATTCGCCTTTCACCACTCGCCAGCAGCAGCAAGGGCAATGCCACCGTCATTTCCGGCGGTGGCACCCACCTGCTGGTAGACACGGGTATCAGCGCCACGCGCATTCGCAAAGGCCTGGCCGAGTGCGGGCTCGGTGTATGCGACCTCACAGGCGTGCTCTTCACACACGAGCACACTGACCACACCTGCGGTCTGGGTATACTCTCCAAAAAAGACTGCCTGCACATCTACTGCACCCGCTACCTCAGCCATGATTTGCGGGGGATGGCCTCCCCCTCTGCACATTTCACCTACATCGAGCCGGGTAGTCCTGTCAAAATCGGGGCTTTCACCGTGACCCCCTTTGCCGTGAGTCATGATGCCACGGACCCTGTAGGCTATCTGTTTGAGTGTAACGGGGTAAAGCTCGGCTACATCACCGACACAGGCCGCATTATGCGCGGTATGGATACCCTGCTCTCCGGTGTGCATGGGCTGTACCTGGAGTCGAACTACGACAACGACATGCTCTACAACTCCGGCCGCCCCATGGCGCTCATCGAACGAATCGAGAGCAACTGGGGGCACCTCTCCAACGAACAGGCCGGGGAATTCGTACGCCAGATTGCCCACCCCGGCCTGCAGCATATCGTGCTCGCCCACATCAGTCAGGACTGCAATACCCCCGAAAAAGCTCACCAGGCCATGCAGCAGACCCTCCATGAGCTGAAGCTCAATACTCAACTCGTCTGTGCCCCGGCGGCCTACCGCCTGCCATGGATTGAAATAACAGCTAATTAACATTTTTATTGAACAATCCCCCTTTAAAATGCATCTAAGACTAACCATGACCACAAAAGCCATCCTCACGATGTTAGCAGCCATGACTGCTACCACTCTCTCGGCGCAAGACGCCAAACAGATAGCCGACAGCCTCAGCGTACCCACCACCATCAACATCGGTGACACGCTGCCTATCCCCACAGTAGAAGGTGCTCAGATTGAGTTTTTGGGCGCTGACTACGAGCAAATTATCACCCCGCAGGGCAAGGTGCGCGCTGTCCTTTGCGACACCCCTGTCAAGGTCAACTTCAAGGTTACGAAAGACGGCAAGGAGGCTTTCAGTAAAGACTACGAGGTTATCGTGAAAGGTGCGGCTACGCAGGGCAATGCCAAGCCGCAGACTATCCCGGCACTGCTGCAGTGGATGGGCGGCACGGGGGAGTTCCGGCTCGGTCATACCGTGAAGCTCTACTGCGACGGCCCTGCCGAACTGGGCGAACTGATAGCAGCCGATTTGAAAAACGTGTGCGGCTGTGACGTAGTAATGGTGAGTGAAAGCACACAGGGTGACATCGTGCTCGACCTGATGAAAGTCACCGAGGCGGATAAACAGCGCGAGGACTACAGAATGAACGTGGCCGCCGACAAGGTGCGTATCACCGCCTCCTCCCCCCGGGGCCTGATGTGGGGTTCCCGCTCGCTGCTGCAGATTCTCAAGCAGACCGGCGGCAACGTGCCCTGCGGCGAGGCTTACGACGTCCCCCGCTACCAGGTGCGCGGCGTGCTCTTCGACATTGCCCGCACGCCCTACACGCTCGAAGATTTGCGAAAGGCCATCGACACCATGGCCTGGTACAAGATGAACGACCTGCACCTCGTCATCAACAACAACTACATCTTCCTGGAGGAATATGTGAAGGACGGTCACGACCCGCTGCAAGAGGCCTACACCGCTTTCCGTCTGGAGAGCAAGATGGTCGGCAAGAACGGCCAGCCGCTCACCGCGCAGGATGTCTTCTTCACCAAAAAAGAGTTCCGCGAGCTGATTGACTACGCCAAGCTGCGCGGCGTGAACATCGTGCCCGAGTTCGACACCCCCGGTCACGCCCTCTCCTTCACCAAGGTGCGCCCCGACCTCATCTACCAGGGCCCCATGGGTAACCCCGGTCGCCGCTCCGATCACATCGATGCCGGCAACCCCGAAACCCTCAAGTTCGTGGCCGAGGTGCTGGATGAATACCTGCTGCCCGATGCCGAGACCGGCAAAGCTCCGCTGGAGGGCTGTGTCATCCACGTGGGTGCCGATGAGTTCTACGGCGATGCCGAGGCCTACCGCAAGTACTCTGACGGCCTGCTCAAGTATGTGAAGAGCCGCGGCTTCACCCCGCGTATCTGGGGCAGCCTGACCCACAAACCCGGCAAGACGCCGGTGGAGGCCGAGGGCGTGGAAATGAACCTGTGGAGCAGCATGTGGCAGAACCCTGTCGAGGCTATGGATGCCGGCTACAAGCTCATCAACACCAACGACGGTCACCTCTACATCGTGCCCTTCGCAGGCTACTACTGGCCGACACTCAATAACCCCTTCCAGTACAACAGCTGGCGCCCCAACTATGTGGGTAACTACCACATCCCGGCCGGTCACCCGAACCTCATCGGCGCCACCTTCGCTATATGGAACGACATGATTGACCTCAAGCACTCCGGCTACGGCATGTATGATATCTGGGATATCTTCCGCACCTCGGCCGATGTGCTCAGCCAGCGCATGTGGAGCACCGAGCAGAACCCCGGTACCTACGAGCAGCACCGCGCCCTGGCCGACAAAATCGGCGAGGCTCCCGGCCTGAACCCGCTCTATGTCCGCGCCGGCGATGCCCCGGTACAGCTCACCCCGGCCACCCTGCCCATGCAGCTCAATGAAAAAGCCGCCGGTCCGAACTACCACCTCACAGCCGAAGTCGAGCTGACCGCTGCCCCCGAGGGCACCGAGCAGGTACTGCTCAGCGGACCTGAGGGCAAGCTCATCGCCGTGATGAAGGATGGCACCGTGGGCTTCCGCCGCAATGACATGATGGAGTTCTCCTTCGGCGGCAAACTGCCTGTGGGCAAAAAGGTCACCATCGAGCTCATCGGCAAGCCGCAGCACACACAACTGCTGGTGGATGGTCAGGAAATCGGCACCCTCACCCTCATGAACTACAAAGACCGTGAGGACAGCTGGAAAAACCGCACCAAGGGCCTGCGCTCCACCTTCATCCTGCCCCTGCAGACTGTGGGCGAGAGCTTCAACGGCAAGGTGCACAGCATGAAGGTCGAATTCTCAGCACCGCAGAAGTGATGGACGCTGAACAGGAATACCAGCAGGCGGCCCTCGCATTCAAGGCCGGCCAGGCAGCAGAAGGAGCCGAGCACCTTCGCCGCGCAGCCTTCGCCGGCCACGCCGAGGCACAGAACCAGCTCGCCCGTGTGTACTTCGCCCAGGTCAAGACCCGCGAAGACATCGCCAACCTCGAATCCGCCGCCCAGAGCGGTGACCATGTGGCGCTTTTCGTGCTGGCTATGTGTCTGATTCAGGGCACCCTGCTGCCGAAAGACACGGAAAAAGCCCTCACCGCCCTGCGTATCGCTGCCCGCAGCGGTAACACCATGGCAGCCGCCATGCTGCAGAAAGAGAGTTGAGCTTTTACCTCACACCGGTTTAACATACGGCGGCTCCTGTGTACTCACGGGAGCCGCTATATGTTTGATACTGATACAGCTAGGGGGGTTAAGCCGCCGCGAAGCTCCTCTTTGTGATTGCCGAAACGGGCCGTATGTGATATAGGGCAGACAAAACACACAGCCTTACCGTTTATAAACCACTCGATACCGGCAAATCACATGACCTGGATAAAGATTACCCACTCGCTCTCACGCTCGGCCAAAATGTACAAACTGGCACGCCTGCTTAAAGTGAACCCCACCTTCGCCCTGGGCATAGCAACCCGCTGGCTGTGCTGGATAGATGAAAACACCACCGATGGTGTGACCCACATGCTGCCCGAGCAGGTGGACCAGGAACTCAACGTGCCGGGCAGTGGGCGTGCGCTCTGCAATATCGGCTGGGCAGAGTTGGATGACGAAGGCTGCCTGGTAGCCAGCAAGTTCGACGAGCACTGCGGCCGCAGCGCCAAGCGCAGAGCTGAGGATGCCCGCAGGCAACGCCAGCACCGCGAAAAATCCACCACGCCCAGCGTCACACAAGAAACGCCCACACCAGTCACAACAGAGTCACAACCCGAGTGTGACAAAAACGTGACCAGAGAAGAGAAGAAAAGAGAAGAGAAAGAAAACAAGGGAGAGCTTAGTACCACGGTGTATCAAGCGGCACCGGTGGTGCAGAGCCCGCCCCCGCCGATAAACGGACCGGAGCCCGCGACCTTCGGCCGCTGGCTGCAAAGCCTGTCCACGGCTATTCCCATGTTGAGTCGACTGAATCTCAACGCACCGCTACCACGTGCGGTGGAGGCCGAGGCACGGCAAGCCTGCCGCCTGGTACCGCTCACACCCTCTACCTGTCTGCAACTGCAGCGCTACTACGCTGCAGCGAAAGTGCAGACCTACCGCCCCGACAGCCTGGAGCACTTCTTCCGCAACCTGCCCGACGTCCTCCAACACGCCGCCAACTGGTGCCGCGACGACGATATACGCCGGCGAAAACAAGCAGCCACCGCACGACGACTCGCCACCGAACAAGCCGCGCCCCCTCCACGGACAGATACTCTGAGCGATGCCGAGGCCGCAGCTCAAATCGCCGCCATGCGCTCCGAGCTACGACCATGAAACCTCATCTGCGGCAAAACAAATGCGCCCACCACGAACACGCAAGCCCCATTACTGCGGCAACACGATGTGGAAAAGCGGTGTGAAGGGACGCTCCGCGCCACCGTTGAAGGGGGAGAGCTTACCCTCCTTTATGACGTAGAGCTGCTGCTCGCCCTCTTTGCAGCGCACCACACTGCCATCGCGGTTCACGAACCCGGCATAAGCGCAGCGAGAATCGGTAATCGTCATCACCGAGCTGAGAATCTCTGTCTTGTAGTCATGCGCGGCTACGTCGGCAAAGAACTTGTTGAACTCGGCATCTATGGCGGGTTCATGCATATTGAGCCAGCAGCCGCGATACAGGACATGTCGGGCCGCGAGGCTCTCGAATGCAGCAATATCCTGTCGCATGCTTTCCGAGAACGCCAGACCGGATGAATACGGGTCCATGCTCTTGCTCAGAGCTACAACCAGCTCAAACAGGAATGCACGAGCCATCGGTGGGCAATCGTTCCCACTGTAGGTGACGATATTGCGCAACAGAATAGCAGGCGGCACCTTACCTTCGCTGATGATACTCGGCTCCAGCCCCATGGCTTTGCGGGCGGATTCCGGCTGTTGCAGCACGGCTTTATCGACCTGCTCCTGGGTGAGTTTACGCGGGTTGTTTCTGGTCAGAGGTTTATTTTTATTGTTGACAATAAGGATGGTACGAGCTGCCTTATTGAGTTTGCCGACCACAACCGTGCCGCCTTTTGCATCTGCCATTACAACCGCATGATAACCATCGGCCCACACGTTGCTCTCGCTGACAAACATGCGGTTGCTAACAAAATCGAGTCTGCCGGGCTTCCCGAGCTGGTAGGCATTCCCGGAATCGGCGTAAATGGACTTCACAGCCTGAAGGTAGGGCAAAATCTGTTCAGCTTTCAGGGGGTGGCTCTCAGCAGAGCGGAACGCAGCGAGCTGGTAGGCGCGCAGAGCAGCATCCTCTTTACCTACGAGGTTGCAGACATCCTCCATCGTGAATGCACCCTCTACCGAGTTGTAGCAGTCACCACAGCGCTCAATGGCCGCTGCAAATTCCTGCATATTGGTCACGGTCTTGAGGGTTTCGGGCAGCGAGGCCAGAGCCTGCGCGCGGTCGGCATAGGCAACCAGCTCCTCACGAAGTTCAGCGCCGAGTGGCAGAGAGTCTGCATAGCGGTCGTACTCAGCTACTGCCTGTCGTGCCTGTTCGGGTTCCAGGGAACGGCGGCTCATACCATGCAGAGCCACGGCAGCGGCAGACTGCACGGCCTGGCGCACCTCGGCGGACTCCTGCTCGGTAACATTCAACAGCGTGGTACAGGCCAGGAACTCGGCATAGAGCCCCTTGAGGGTCTCGAGGTCTGCGCCCTCTGCCGGGGAGCTGAAGCGCCCCAGCACCTTGGGGCGAATCTCAGCCAGGCGTTCGTGGAATTTGCCCATCAGAATACGCGGTTCCTCTGCTGCTTCGGTAGCATATTCGGCTTTCAGCTTCTCTTCTACCTTGCGCACCTTTTCCACCAGCACGAGCCCGGAAGTCAGCTCGGCTGCCGATACGTCGTTCTTGGTAAGCATGTCGGTAGACTCCGACAATTCCGGGGTAATAGCCTCTATCTGTTTCTGATAGTCATTGAATTTGAGCAACCACTCATTACCTTTCTTCAGCGCCTCTGCATACCCCGGGTGCAGGGATTCGCAGGCGCCGCGCATGAGATCAATTCCACCTACGAGTTGGGACACATCCAACACGCGCTTTTCTGCCATGCCGGACTCAATACCCTTCTTGAGCGAGTCTGCGCGCATGTAGGTGAATACCACCGCAGCGGCAAGCAACAAAGCGGTGGTAACCACCACACAGATGGTCGAGCGGATAATAACCTTGCGCCTGTGCTGAGCTGTCAGAATAGCGCGCACCTTCTTCTGCTGTTTTTCAATGAGTTCGCGCAGCTCCAGAGCTTCGGGCAGTTCCTTGATGCTTTCAGTGTTCCTGTAGTGCTGGTGGAGCTCTTTTTCGCACTGCTGCAAGTCACGGTTCTGGGAGACATTCTGTTCGGTGGCGTGGAAAGCATCCCGCTGTTTGCTGTATTCTGCGCGAAGTTTTTGCAGTCGGCAATAGCGGCACCAATCCTCGTGCACACGGGCCACTTGCGCAGATTGCTCGGGATTGAGGGTCAGGCGTTTCTCCTGCGCAAACATCTCGATGCTCAGCGCCATCTCTTCACGCGTTTTCAAATCGGAGGTTCCGCTCAACTTGTGCATGGCCGTGCGCAGCGACGACTCCCAGTGCTTGCGCTCTGCTGCGTCCACCATGGCAGCGGCATCCCGATACCCGACCAGGTTTTCGAGGTCTTTCTCATCAGCCATGCTACGCAGCTTGTTGACCAGCAGAGTCACCTGGGACAAACGCCCCCCGGCCAGAACAGTCGGCAACTGAGCAGCAGCTTTTTTGTACAGATTTTTACCCAGCTGACGGGAGAGAGCATTGAGCGGCTCATCATACGGCAGCTCCTTGAGCAACTGCTGTACCATGCTGAAGCAGTCTTCATCACGCCCGGTATCGAGTGTTGCCTGCAATTTCCGGAACACGGCGCGAGCATAGGCCGACACGCCCTTGGGTTCCTGCAATACAATGGGTTGCGGTGTTTGCTCTACGGGGGTCTCAGGCGATGTCTCTTCCGGTTCAGAACTCATGGCTCAAAGCTTTAGTTGATTTCATGGCAACTTAGCATAAATCAGAGCACAACTCAATCTTTTTCCGTGTCAAAACATGTTCAATGGATTTTTTTTCAGAATTGCCGGCGTATTTAAAGAGGGGCAAAAGGGCTCCCGAAAAAAAGGCTTGCAAAAGAATCGGCGAGCTGCTACACTTCCGCGCGCAATCTATTGAGACAATGCCGAGTGTACTGATAAAGACCTATGGTTGCCAGATGAATGAGCGTGACAGCGAACAGGTGCTGAGCATGTTTCTGGCCGGTGGATATGAGATTACCCGCGATGAGATGGAGGCCGACGTCATCCTCATCAACACCTGTTCCGTGCGGGAAAAGGCCGAACTGAAAGCCCTGGGGAAGATGGGGCTGCTCTGTGCCCGCCCCACGGCCAAACCCTGGGTCGTCTATGGCTTCATGGGCTGCATGTGCCAGAGCCGTCAACACAGCCTCTTCCGCGATATCCCCCGACTGGATGCCGTCTTCGGCACCCGCCAATACCACAATGTCTACAAACACTGCAACCGCTTGTTGCGCAGCAGACTGGGCAGAAATATCACCGAACCCTTCCGCCGGGGTGCCCACATCTGCGCCGTAGAGCATGAGGAGGGATTCCAGAACGCTATCAAAGACCACCTGCCACCGGCAGGCAACTGTACGGCTTTCGTCTCCATCATGCAGGGCTGCGATATGAAGTGCTCTTACTGTATCGTGCCCAGCACCCGTGGCAGCGAATGCAGTCGCCCGCAGCAGGATATTCTGGCAGAAGCACGCGAACTCGTGGCGCGCGGCGTGAAGGAAATCACCCTGCTCGGCCAGATTGTCAACCGCTACGGTAAGGATGAACCGGCAGTGAACGGTCGCGGGGCTTTCGTTCGACTGCTGGAAGCTCTGCACGAAATCGACGGGCTGGAGCGCATTCGCTTCACCTCTCCGCACCCCATCGGCTTCCGTCAGGATTTGGTGCAGGCCTATACCTACCTGCCCAAGCTCTGCAGCCACATTCACTTCCCCATGCAGAGTGGCAGCGACCGCATTCTCAAGCTCATGCTGCGCCCCTACAAAAACGAGAAATATCTGCAGCTCTGCGAGGCCATGCGCGAAGCTCGCCCCGACCTGGCAATCACGACCGACATCATCGTCGGTTTCCCCGGCGAGACGGATGAGGACTACCAGCAGACCAAAGCCGCCGTTGAGCGCATTCAGTTCGACAACGCCTTCATCTTTCAGTACTCCCCTCGGCGAGACACCCCCGCTGCCGCCATGGAAAACCAGATTTGCCTGCGTGTGAAAGAGGAGCGCAACCACGACCTGCTGGAGTGTGTCAACCGCATCGCCACAGCGCGCAATCAGGCGCTGGTGGGTACTCAGCAGAGCATCCTCGTAGAGGGGCCCAGCAAGAACAACCCCGAGCGACTCCAGGGCCGTACCTCGCAGAACAAACCCGTCATCATCCCCGGCGGCAGTGCCGGGGTCGGTACCATCGTACCGGTCAGGATTGACGAGTGCACCGGCTTCACCCTCTACGGTTCCGTGCAGAAATGAAACTACTCATCAGTCTGGCGACAGCTTTTGCTCTGCTCTGCCCGGCTTTTGCCCAGTGGCAGCAGGATATTCCGGAGGATGTGCGCCGCCACTACCTCGAAAACGACCGCGTGCTCAGTGAGGAGCCCTGTGACTGGCGCAAGCCCGTGGGTGACATTTTCCGCCCCGCCGTCAGCCATTGCCAAAGCGCCCGCGAAGCCGTGCTGTACATTGCCGCACACATGACCGAGCTGACCGGCGCCTACTACTCGGCAGAGCGCCGTCGGCAAGACATGAATGCCATGGAGGCTCTGGCCGAGAAAAAAATCTCGTGTACCGGGCAGACGATATTGATGGTATGCGCCTTTCGTGCAGTCGGCATACCGGCGCGCGCAGTCGGCATACCGACGTGGAACCACGTGCGCGGCAACCACACCTGGCCCGAGGTGTGGCTTGATGGCCGCTGGCAGATGATAGAGTTCAACGAAAAGGATTTCAACACAGGCTGGGTGATGGAAAACATAGGCATGCTCGACCCGGACCACCCCTGGCAGCGTATCCTGGTGCAACACCCCGAGGGTCGGCTTGTCTTTCCCGTCGGAACCATGGAACAGCAACCCGTGAAAGCGCAGGACGCCACCGAACGCTACCGTAACCTGGCCGCAGAATGGTACGCAAACAACGGTCTGCCACCCGACCGACAGCGACTCATGGTTGATTTGCACCCCCGCAGCGATGATGCCCGAGCTGTACAACTCGTCTCGGCAGATGGCACCGTGCTCGAAACTAAACCTCTGCCCACGACACGAGATGATATGCGGAAATTTGCCGCTTTCAGTCTGCCGAGGCAGGGTCAGTTTTACCTCGTTTTCCCGGACAAAAGCACCTTCCCGGTACAAGCAACCCAGGCTCCCGTTCAGCTGCTGCGCTTACGTACCCGCTGAGCCAGGCAAAGAGGATGCTTTTTTGAGCGATATTTTTATTGAAATCTGATTTCGTATGTGTTAGAATGGCGGAGACGAAGCTATTTCTGCCTGTTCTGATTTCCGCACATTCCTTCTTGACCGACCTGTATGGCAGCCACCAATTCTCAAAACACAAGCGCCGGCCCCCGGAAAAACATGCTCGCCCTGCCCGAGGGGGTGGAGCTGGGGCGCTATCGTATCCTCAACTCGCTGGGGCAAGGCGGGTTCGGTATCACCTACATGGCAGAGGTTATCAGCAGCGGTGAAAAGGTGGTCATCAAGGAAAATCTGCCCTCCTTCTGCGCAATGCGCAACTCCGGTACCTTACAGGTATCGGCCACCAATCCGGACGATGAGCTGCAGGAGTACCCCAAGCTACTCACCCGATTTGTGGAAGAAGCCCGCCTGCTCGCGCGGCTCGACCACCCGAACATCGTGAAGGTGCTGGGCGCTTTCGAAGCGCTGGGCACAGCTTATTACGTGATGCCCTGGCTCGGCGGCAAAGAGCTGCACAAAGCAGCCCCTGCCCCCGCTGTCATCACAGAGGCCTGGCTGCAGCCCATCCTGCGCACCATGCTCGATGCACTGCAATACCTGCACGCCAACAACATCTACCACCGCGATGTCAAGCCTACCAATATCCTGCTGACAGAAGAGGGAACGCCCGTGCTCATCGACTTCGGCACCGCGCGCAACATCATCAGCGAGCGCTCCGCCACGCTGGTGGGCTCCCCCGGTTACTCGCCCATCGAGCAGCTGCGCGCTCACGGCAAGCGCGGACCGTGGACGGATATTTACTCACTCGGAGCCACCTGTTACCGGCTTATCACCGGCCAGAACCCGCCGGAGGCCTTTGCTCGCCTGGATGAGGATGAAGATCCGCTGCGACCGTTGGTCCATCGCGCCGAACTTTTCGGACGTTTCAGCTCCGAATTCCTTGCCACCATCGACAAGGCTCTCGCCATCAAAGGTAAAGATCGCTGGCAAACCACAGATGAATGGCTCGCCGCCCTGCCCATCCCGACCATTCCGCAGAAAAAACACGCGACGACATCTACTGGCATTGGTATCAACCCCATCGACGTAAGCCCCGAACCGGCACCACGTAAACGCCCCAATACAGTGCTCATCCTACTCATCCTCGTGCTTGCTTTGGTAATCCCCGGCGGATACTTACTCTATCAGCATGCGCAGGAGAGCACCGAACAAAGAATACGCGAAGAACTCGCCCAACAGGAAGAAGCCGAACGCAAAGCTCAGGAAGAAGCCGAACGCAAAGCTCAGGAAGAAGCCGAGCGCAAAGCTCAGGAAGAAGCCGAGCGCAAGGGCAAAGAAGAAGCCGAGCGCAAAGCCAAAGAAGAAGCCGAACGCAAAGCTCAGGAAGAAGCCGAACGCAAGGCCAGAGAAGAAGCCGAGCGCAAAGCTCAGGAAGAAGCCGAACGCAAGGCCAGAGAAGAAGCCGAGCGCAACACCCCAGAGATAGCGCGGAGCAAACTCAAAGAGAAAGGCATTTCGGAATCTCAATATAAAGACAAAATCGAATACGCAGTCAAGCATAACCATACCGAACTGTTGAAGCTGCTCATCACTGCAGGAGCTGATGTCAATGGCGGGAGCAATAGCTTATCTCCCCTCTACCAGGCGGCCTGGCATGGCCGCACCGAGTGCGTGCGGCTCCTGCTGGCCGCGCCCGGTATCGACGTCAGCGACTGGTCCCCGATTTCTCTGGCAGTCATCGCAGATAACAGCGAGCAACTAAGGAAATTGCTCTCGGCCCCCGGTGTCGACGTCAACCAGGCGAACAAGAATGGCGACACTCCCCTCTACTGGGCGTCTTGCTCAGGCCACACCGAGTGCGTGCGTCTCCTGCTGGCCGCACCCGGTATCAACGTCAACCAGGCGAACAAGAATGGCGACACTCCCCTCTACTGGGCGACCTATTGGGGCCGCACCGAGTGCGTGCGGCTCCTGCTGGCCGCGCCCGGCATCGACGTCAACAAGGCGGGACATTATTATGACTCCACTCCCCTCTGCTGGGCGGCCAGTAAAGGCCACACCGAATGCGTGCGGCTCCTGCTGGCCGCGCCCGGC
>JAZNVF010000087.1:0-15768 GCA_045592685.1 Akkermansia sp.
CTGCCGGAGCGCAAGCGGAGGCAATTTCAATATTGCCGCAGGCAATAATTTCAATGGTGGCGCAGCCACCAATTTCACTGCGAGCGCAGCGAGCAATTTCACCGACTGCTCAGGCAGTCGATTTCCCCTCTCTTTGTCGGCGGCCGGCAGCGGCCATTGAAATTGCCGCCTGACGGCGGCAGTGGAAGTAATTCCCCCGGGTCGGCTGCTGCCGGCCCGGGGGTGCGTTATGCACATCATCTCACAATTCCAATTCCTCCTCCGAGACCCGCCGGAGAAGAGGGACGGTGTGTTGAGCGCGCGGTAGGCGGCACTCAGAGCGGGTGACCAAACGCCAGGCGGTCGTACTGCTCATTGGCGTAGCGGTGGCGGGGATGTGAGGTGCGCATGTAAGCCTCGTGGAGAGGGTGTGTGGGGTCGCCGGCGATACGGCGAGCCTCCTCACGAGAGTCGGTAGGAGTGCTGCCGGTGTGGAGGGGGGCCTCTTCCAACAGGCTGGCAGCAGCGAACATAAGCCTGGCGAAGTCGGCATTGGCACGCAAGGCGGGGTTAGTGACAAGTTCGGCTACATCAACCCCGGCACGGGCACCGAGATGGTTCATGAAATCGCCGACAGTTTTCATATTATCGTCATAGTTGCGCCCCCATTCATGCTGCAGCTCAGCATCTGCCTGAGCAATAGCGGTGGCCTGAGCCTCGTGTGCACCGGCAAGCATGCGGCGCCCCTCGTCTGCATATTTCCGGCAGAGAGCCCCCATGGCGGTAGGCGGTACCCCATACTCATAGGCGACCTGCGAGAGAGCGGTAGCGAGGGCGGGATCCCAGAGTTCATCGGGGGTATTTTCCGGGCGGGGGAGGGTATACTCCTCCGCCTGCTCCGGCAGACCGACGGCGGCGCGGAAAGCCGCCATGCGGCGCGTATCGTTCACATCCGGGTATCCCTTCATACGCTCCAGCATAGCGTAGCTCTTGGCGAGCGCCTCGGGGCGGCGGAACTTGCCCAGTGTAGCAGCATAGGGCTGCAGTTCCTCAAATCGGGTGTACCATTCGGGAGAGAAGGAGCCGTCATCCTGCATGAGGGCAGGCAGCGCGACCGGCGGTAGGTCGGTTGCGGTAGGCTGGGGGACAATCTGAGGTCGATCGGTGACAGGAGCTGCGACAGCAGGCTGAACACACGTGGGGTTCTGAGCTTTATCTGTAGTGGTGTTATGTATCATCATCTTGTTCGTTGTTGGTTGTTTGTGTTGACTCCTGCTCAGCCAGAGCGAGCTGGCGGCGGATGACAAGGAATACTTCGCGGTGGGCATCCCGACGCATGGCGTCGAGAGGGTCGTACTCACCGCGTCGGCCCTGAAAAACGGGCAGATTGGTTTCGAAACGGATCTCGAGCTCGGCCAGCACCCGTTGACCGGCAGGGGTCCCCAGCACGGCCAGTAAGCGGCGGCGAGCCGAGCGGGCACGTTCTACGGCGTTTTTGTCGGCAGGCAGTATCATGGCATGAGGGAGCTGAGTTTCGCGGGAGCAGTCGGCCCGGGCACGGGACCGGCATCTGCCGCAGGGGGTGCAGATTGCTGCTGAGCGGCTGCCGAGCTGAGGAGCTGCTCACGCTCACGCCGCATACGGCGCACGGCATGCTCTGCGCGCAACATCTGCTCCGGCACACCATCCAGTCGGGCGGCCAGGCGGAAGGTGGAATCGAGGTCGATGTGGTCAACCAGAGTGGGTTCAAGAGTCACCATACTCTGCAGGCGGTTCAGCGTGCGCTCCATTCCCTCAGATTGCAATCGCCGCATAATCATGGCGATTCTCCCCTGGTAAACAACATGCGGCTCAGCGATGGTGGGCTCACCCCGGCGGTCCGGCTGCAACACGGTAGCCGGTGGTTTCGGGAACCGCCCCAGGCGGAACAACTGGGCAAACACGCGCTCCATGAGAGGTTTGAAATCACAGGTAAATAGTGTGAAAGAGGGTGAAAACTGCATCACTCGCTCATTTTCGCGGGCATACACCTCGGCTGCCGTCATCTGCATCTTTCGCTCGCTCCACAACTCAAGCATAGGCACGAAAAAGGCACGGTTTATGCTCTCCTGTTTCTGTCGCAGACGGTCCATACCCACATCATATCGCCCCTGGGTAGCCCACTCACGGGGGAACCCGAGACTGGCACTCTCCGGGCTGATGAGGGTACGCCCACCGGCTCGCAAGTCAACTTCCCCCACCTGATTGGCAAGCTCAAGTATGCGGGGGAATGCCGCGACCTCTCCAAGCATATCGAGTATGCGGTTGAGAAACTGAGCCTGCTCAATATCGGGGTAGACCAACCGAGCCGGAGCCAGCCCATAGGGACTATCACCCCACTTCAGGAAACGTGTGACCATATAGGGCATTTCGCGGTAGCCGCTCTCTTCCACCGTGCAGCAGTCATCCATGCTGTAATAAATGCTCTGCCAGGCCATATCACGCGCAGTGCTGCGAGAGCGGTTGCGCTGTTCGCGGGGGCGCACAACATGCAGAAAACGCAGCGAGGGGCTGTGCCGGTCGGCTGACCGTTCGCAAAGCGCCCGGGCTCTCGGCCCCAGTGCAGCAAGCCCGAAACGACTCTGTGCCTGGTGCGGCGAAAATGTGAACTCGCGCATGTAGGTATCTATCGCGCCCTCATCATTCTCTGCGCACACAAACTGCCCGCAGGGTATGTGGCGGAACAACAGGCGCCCACCTCGTGTGCTGCCACAGTACAGACTGCCCGTGCCCAGCCCGACTCGATCCAGAAAACACTCATGCAGCGATGTGTAAAAATTGCTCAGAGACAATTCTTGATTGGCAATCTCAGAGCAGCGGTTGTACCAGGACTGAGCCTCATCGTCTGCGCCGGGATTGGGACTGGTCCACTTGAACCACAGTTCATTGCCGGGAGTTATGTAACTCATGTGAGCACTGGCCAGTTTCTGGCAGGCCTCGACAGCTGTCGTATCGCTCAGGCGGCGCGAATCATCCCCCGGCACATCGGGCGACACATCATCGCCGGGGCGCCGGTCGGGCAGCACATAGCGCCGCAGGCGCTCCCACCAGCCCTCCCAGGGGCTACGGACGGCGCACAGTGCATTGTAGGTGCTCAGGATATTTTGTTCCAGCGTAGTATTCGGCATGGCTTACGGTATAGTGCCGGGTTACCCCAGCGTGGAGTTAGCGCTGTTATCGCCAGCTGCAATCAGGGCAGCGTCGCGCCGGGTACTTCTGTCGGTCAGAATGGTCGAAAGCAATCCCTTGCGGCGGGCGGCCTTCTGGTCATAATCAGCAGCTGCGTCATTCACCTGCACTTCCGTTACAACAGGTGGGTCATCCTTCACCGTGGCTGGTGCAGAGTTTACAATAGTCGGAGTTGAGGGTACCGAAGGTTTGAGAAATCCCATAATCGTGTATATTCCTTTCTGATTCTGTTAATGTGGAAGGGGAGGAAGAGCTGTCACTCACCGGTGAGACAAGCGCTGCCAACTCAAGCGGTGCGGCACAGCACTGCGCCGACCTCTCTGAAAACAGGCCCATCGCCGCCGTGGCACCAGACCAATCAGCCGCCGTGCCAGCGAAAGCTCCCCCGTCAACAGGTGCACATACCACCCATCTGCCCCGACCGGGTTGTCTGACAGGTTCCCCCACTGTGCGGGCTGACGACTATCGGCCGGTTTCATGAGTATCACCAGGTGCGGCAACCAGACCACCACCCCCTGTGGATTGACTGACAGAGCAGCCAGGTCGGCGGTTAAATCCCGACCGGCAGCCCGGTAGTAGCGCAATGCGGTTAATCGTGCATCCGTGTTCATGAGCTCAGCTTAACGCATCTTTTGACACTTGCCAAGAACCATTGTGACCATCGCGGCGAGTTCCCGTTTTCGACAACTCGCCGCGATGGTCATTCTTTTTCTTGCATTACCCTGTTTTCTGTGCCACCCTGTGCGACATTCACATACAACCACCACTGTTACAACATGAAAACAGCACCACCGGCCACTATCAATACAGCACTGAGCATCTGCAACCTGGCACTCGCCAAGCTGGGTGAGGCCCCTATACCCGAAATCTCACTGACCGGTTCCCCGGCAGCCAGGCTCTGCTATACACACTACCACCCCGTGCGCCGCGAAATCCTCTGTACCAACAGGTGGTCCTTCGCAACCCAGCTCGCCACCCTCGACATTGTCCCCTCGGCTCAGAACGATACTTATGCCGAGCACCCCCTGCCCGAAGATTGCCTGCGTGTGCTCGAAGTCAGCAGCCCCGATTGGTCTCTGCGCGGTCGCGCCATCTATTGCCAAGAGAGGCTTATCGAACTTCTCTACCTGACAGATGCCCAGGACCCCGCTCTCTTCGACCCCCTCTTCACAGAGGCTTTCGCGACCAGACTCGCCTGCAAACTCTGCATCCCGCTTACCAGCAGCACAACCGCCCGCGAAGCCCTCACGCAGGAATACCACCGGCTCGCCCTGCCACAGGCTGCTCACATCAACGCCGTGCAATCTCACTCCAACGACTCTCACCCACTGTCTAACATACTCTCACGCTCCTACTCAAAAAAATCAAAATTGTGAACAACCCTGTTCACAACCCTGACAACAAGTCTCTTAATGTGCTAATAATAAACAACCTGCAAAAGCTGTTAACATTGTGAATAACTCAGTGAATAAGTATATATGAAAGCTATTGATTTCGCCTGCAACCTACTGAAAGCAATGGGAGAATGTCAACTGAGCACAGCCTGCGTGCGAGTATTGCTCTGTATCGCTGCCGGTCTGAATTACAAGGAAGACATCAACCGTTTTCTCAACAACGGCTGCGCTCTGGGCAACGTCAGCAACACCCTCAAGCGGCTCGAAAGCCAGAAACTCATCCTCCTGAAAAACCGGGACACAGAACTTTACCTACTGACAGCCGAAGGTAAAGAAACCATTGCCAAACTGCTCAACTTCTTACCCCACTCACACCACTAATGCCAAAAGAACGACACCTGACCATCGAAGAAAAACGCGACTGGCTCGCAGATATATTCCGTGATGTGAGCGGGGACTACAGCCAGGCAGATAAGTTCAAGGCCATGGCAGAAGATACGCGACTGGCCCAACTGCAAGAAGAAAAAAAACAGGCTGCCGCCGCTACCGATACCCCCGCCCGACATGCTCACGGTCTGCTGGCAGACGCCCTGCCCCCTCCGATTCTGCCATAACCCCTACCCCTCACTGACTGCTCCCTGCCCGGTAAACACCTGGCAGGGAGCGCGTTTTTTACCTTCATCAGTCCGGCACAGGGCAGAAAAAATCTTGCAAACGGCAGAAATCCTGCTAGACTATACACAAGCTCAGGTTACAAGCTCCCGGAGGTACTGAACCGCCCCGCCACACACAGCCGCAGCCGCTCTCATACTCAGCGCACAATACACCTTCTCATCGAATATTATAAGCAAACAACATGAAAATCAAGTTCATATCTTCATGGGGAATTAAGTTTCTGCCCGCCTGCACACGACTGGGGGATGTAGAGTTCACACGCGACCCCGAGTGCAATGACTACGACTGGCTGGTCGTGTACGATGAGCTGCCCCGGCGGGACAAAACACTTGACGTATACTGTGCGAGAGAACACACCATACTCGTCACCCAGGAGCCGGCAATCATCAAAGTACAACCGCCCTGCTACACCCACCAGTTCGGTTATATGCTCACGACCCTGGCTCCGGCCATTTGCCGCCACCCTGGGTATCGCCGGGGCGCGGGCAGCCTGATTGGCATGACAGGGCACCCGTTCGAAGAACTCCTCACCGAGCCCGAACGCCCCAAAAGCAAGCTGATATCAGCCGTCTGCGCGCGCAAGCTGATGACCCACACCGAGCACAGCAAACGCCACCACCTCTTCGAATACCTGCTGGCAAACCTGCCCGATTTCACCTGGAAAGGCAAGGGAATTGCACCGCTGGATCACAAATACGAGGCTCTCGACGATTTCAAATACCACGTAGCTGTAGAAAACTCTACCACCGACTATCACTGGACGGAAAAGCTCTCGGACTCCATCATGAGTCTCTGCCTGACCTTCTACAGTGGAGACCCCAAACTCGAACAGGTCCTGCCCCCTGAATGTTTCATACGCATCCCCATAGACGACCCGCCCCGCGCGCTCGCCATCATACAGGAGGCTATCGCCAACAACGAGTACGAAAAACGCCTGCCGGCCATCCGGCAGGCACGCAAGCTGCTGCTGGAGCGCTACAACATCTACAGCCAAATTCTGAGCATCATCTCCGAGCACGAGCAAAAGTACGGCACAAGCCCGCGCCCCGACAAGCCATGGCAACTCTGCGAGCGCCACTACCTGCGGCGTAACCCGCTCAACCTGCTCAGCGAAGGTTGGCACCTGCTGAGGGTTCATCACCTTAGGAAGTAAGATTTACCATTTACGATAGATAAAAGATACCCCCTTGCGGAGCTGTCTGCAAGGGGGTATCTTTTATCTATTGTTACTTGCCTGTCTTCACTGCGGGTCAACCCACCGACCGTGACTGCGAATAAGTTCGATGAGACGCTCCACCGCCTCCTCCTGCGGGATATTGAGCTCAACCGGGGTGTGACCGACATAGAGGTTGATCTTGTTCGGCGCACCGCCCACATAGCCGAAATCAGCATCACTCATCTCGCCGGGGCCATTGACAATACAGCCCATAATGGCGATTTTCACACCCTTGAGGTGACCGGTAGCCTTGCGAATACGGGCAGCGGCCTCCTGAATATTATAAAGCGTACGACCACACGAGGGGCATGATACATACTCCGTCTTGCTCAGGCGCACACCGGCAGCCTGCAACACATTGTAACCAAGGTAAGCCGCCTTCTGAGGGTCAACCTCGCCGCGAATCAGCACAGCATTGCCGATACCGTCGCAAAGCAGCGACCCCACATTCACACCCGCTGCCATAGGTGCACTGAGCGCAGCAGCCGCCCCCAGCGTATCCTTCAGCAGAATGCTGTGGCGCGCCGGAATAAGGGCCGCCAGCAGGCGGAAAGCCTGCGGAACAGGCATCTGCACACCATCTTTCACCGTCACCAGAGTAGCCGGAGCTCCCTGAAGTGCAGCAATTTCTGTCGGGTTGCAGGGGTCAACCTCTACGGCTCCGCAGTCTTCATAGGCAAGCTCGGGCATAAAATCACGCATCTCACTCGGGGCAAGCGCCGAACAGGCAGCCTGCGGCAGCACCACACGCACCGGCTCATTCCAACCGAGCGTTACCCCCTTCACCGTTAGCAGCTCAGCCATGCGCTTGCCGTAGCAGAAGGGGTCAAACGGAGCCGCCGGCACCTCTGCCGGTACGGCTGACGGGTGCTCCACCCCGGGCTGATAGCCCGCTGCAAGCTCGAAACCTGGAGCCACCTCATACACCGGATCCTCTGTCAGAGAGACTCGCAGCGTGTCGCCAATACCATCTGCCAGCAGCGAACCAATACCGGTCGCGCTCTTAATGCGGGCATCCTCACCCTCGCCGGCCTCCGTCACCCCCAGATGTATAGGGTAGTTCCAATCAGCGCCCTCCTCTGCCAGTCGTTTGACCAGCAGTCGATAAGCCTGAATCATAACCTTCACATTCGATGACTTCATCGAGAATACCAACTGATGGTAATCGAGTTCGCGGGCTACACGGGCAAACTCAAGAGCACTCTCGACCATACCCTCGGGCGTATCACCATAGCGGTTCAAAATACGGTCAGAAAGAGAGCCATGATTGGCTCCCAGTCGCATAGCGCGCCCATGCTCCTTGCAGAAAAGCACCAGCGGGGTGAACGCCGTGCGTACGCGCTCAAGCTCCTCCTCATACTCATAGTCGGTATAATCGCGCTCCACAAACTTCTTTTTATCAATGAAATTACCGGGATTCACGCGTATTTTCTCCACCCACTTGGCGGCCTCCATAGCAGCATCGGGCTTAAAATGAATATCAGCCACCAGGGGCACATGGCACCCGGCTGCACGCAACTCGCGCGCGATATGCTCAAGATTGGCCGCAAATACCTTGGTTTGCGCGGTCAGGCGTATAATCTCACAACCGGCCTCCGCCAGCGCCAAAGCCTCTTTCACGCAGGCTGCCGTATCGAGAGTCGAGCTGGTAAGCATAGACTGAATACGGATGGGATTAGCCCCGCCCAATCCCAGGTTACCTACCTGTACCTCACGGGTGGAGCGGCGCGAATAACGAAAAAGATCTGCACAGTGCATCATTGGGTTCATGGCACTATTCTACCCCCCGCGCCACTGTTTTTCAAGTCCAAAGGCACATAATACACGATTTACTATTGACTTTTGCAACAAAAGCACCTAGAATGCAGCCTGTAGTAAAAGCTTTTCCTCACACATGAAAAACAGCATTCAGTTCTCAGCGATAACCGCAGCCGCGGTGGGATGTGTGCTCAGCTCCTGCGTGTACCACTCAAACCCCGTGCCGGAGATGCCTTACACCCCCCGCCCGCAACAGACCGTGCAGCAGCCGCCCGCACTTGCTCCGACCCCCGTAACGACTCAACCGGCCAATACCTGGGCACAAAACACACGCCAGCCCGTCACCCCGGGCTACACCGCAGTTCTCAGCCCCACACCGACCCGACCTGCCACCCCCGCCACGCGCCCCGCTGTCACACCGGCTCCCGCCGTACGCCCCGCCACCCCTGCACGCCCGACCACCAGCACGCACATCACCCAGAGCTTTACACCGCCCGCACCAGCTCCGGCACCAGCTCCGGCACCGGCTCCGGCACCGGCTCCGGCACCGGCCATGCAGCCACCCGTCGTGACCACAGTCACCCCGCCCGCCCCGAACGACGGAGCCAATACACCCACCGACCCCAAACTCATCACCAACACCGGTCCCATTCCCGTGGCCACCAAGGTTGAGGGCGACCCCATCCGCGTGTACAACCCCCTCGACCCCACCAAAACCATCCGCATCATCGACCCCAAGACCGGCAAAGTTCACCCCAGTGGTAAAGTACTGAAAGTCAAGGGTACAAACTTCAAGTTCATCGTTCCCTAACCATCATTGTCATGAGCGAGCTCCCATTCCGCACAGTCACCATCTACGGTCCCGGCCTGCTGGGCGGCTCTGTCGCCCTGGCCGTGCGGGATAACCTGCCCGGCTGCGAACTGCGCTTGTGGGCTCGCCGTGAACAACCACTACAACTGGCCGAGAGCCTGGGTATCACCCACACCTACACCGATGCCCGGGCTGCCGCCTGTAGCGCCGACCTCATCATCTTTGCCACCCCCATCGGCGCATTCGAAGAACTGGCGCGCCTCATCCTGCCGGCCATCAGCAAACAAGCCCTCGTCACCGACGTAGGCTCCGTGAAAGCCTATGTCCACCGCACCACCGGGGAGCTGCTCACCGACCGAGGTCGTATGTTTATAGGTTCTCACCCCATGGCAGGCGCAGAAACTCAGGGGCTCGAACACGCCACACCCACCCTGTTGCAGGGTGCTACCGTAGCTCTCACGAACCCGCATGGTGTACCAGCAGCCATGGAGCAGCGCTTAGCCGACTTCTGGCAGGCACTCGGCTGCCGCCCCTACAGCATGCAGCCCGGGCACCACGACCGCGCCGTAGCGCGTATCTCGCACATGCCCCACGTCATGGCTGCACTCGGCGCACGCAACGCCCTGCCCGGCGATGTCCCCCTGCCCGACCTGCAGCGACTCGCAGCCAGTGGATTCCGCGACACCACCCGCGTGTGCTCGGGCGAAGCCAACATGTGGGCCGACATCTTATGGGAGAACGACGTCGCCGTTCGCCAGGTACTCAACAACTGCGTAAACGACCTGCATCGACTCATTTTCCTGCTCGAAGACCAGGACCGCGCAGGCGTGCTCCGATGGCTCACCGGTGCTAAAGAAACCCGGGAAACCATCCTTAACAAAGAACAAAACTAACCCGTTTTGCCCCGATTAGCAAAAAAAATCCCCCTTTTGTCGAAAAAAAGCTTGCAATCTGCCGCCAAATACGTTAAACTTCCCCCGCACTTATACCGAGCAAACAAAACGCGCAGTTAGCTCAGTGGTAGAGCACATCCTTCACACGGATGGGGTCATAAGTTCGAATCTTATACTGCGTACTGATTTATATCCATTTTCACCCGTTAAGGCTGTAAGACCTTAACGGGTGAACTTTTTTTTGGGGGGGGGAGCACCCCAAATTACAGCCCGCACCCCCTGGAGGATGCGGGCTGTGGTCTGTGAGAAACTCCTATTCGGAACCGGCTTATTCCACGGTGATTCTGAGTTCTTTCACCGCATTTTTACCGTATTGGTTTGAGAGCTGATAGTGCAGCACATCCACCCCACGAAAACCGGTCTTGGGGGTATAGACAACAGTGTCGCCCTTACGGCTCACTGTACCACCATTGGCGGTTTCCGGCTTCCAGCAGACCTCCGAGCCCTCAGCAAAGCTGAGCAGGCGTGTATTGTCGCAAGGAATGCTCAGAGGTGTGCCCTGCGGGGTAGTGAGCACCTCGGGCTGCACCAGGTAGGTGAGATCCCACTTAGGCAGTTGCAGAGCATCGAGATAACGAGCAGCGCCGTCAGAGGGGAACATCTTAAAGTGAGCATAGTAGGGGCGCACATCGCGCCCAGCCGCCTCGGAAAGCCCGATGAGATAACGGTCTATCTTAGCCTGGTCATCATCCGCACCTTTCACGAAGTCCCACTGGTACATTTCCCCCTTGGTGTCGCGGATGCGCTTAATGGTATTCTTCACACAGTCCCAGCCGAATTCCTCGGCGTAGCCAATCATCATAGAGGTGATGGGGTAGGACCAGTGGTGAGTACCCTTGGTAGAAACTTTGTACCACTTGTCCTGCATAATTTCAAGCATACCCTGGTCTTTCGGGTCAAAGAGACGGCGCAGGTGCTGGTCGTGAGAGTCTTTCCAGGTGAAGGCCTTGCCCTCTCTGGCTTTCATGTAGTAACCGCCCCAGTTGGTGGTGGATTCCGCCCAGAAGGACAGCTCCATTTCCCAGAAATCGCAGTGGTGACCATGCTCGTGCAAGAACAGAGCCGAGTTCTTCTCCTTCATGGCATCGAGTTTCAGCAAGTAAGCCATGTTGGGCATATCCCACTGCAGGGGCCACCAGGATACCCCCTCTTCCGCATAAAGACCGGCATGCATGCGGAAAGGCACCTTGGGATAGTAGGAGTAGAAATCCTCCAAATCGCGGTTATTCTCATTCCACCAGGTCATGACCTCGGTGGGGTTAGTGAGCTTTTGCAGGTCTTCCCTCGCCACGATGAGCACAACATGCTCGCTCACCAACTCACCCCAGGGGGCGGGAGCCATCTTAAGCTCAGCCCATTCCTCATCGGTGTTTTTGCCCAGTATGAAACGGGGAGCAGCCAGAGCACCATTAATACTCACCGGTGTGTCTTTCAGCTCTACCCCCTTGGGTACCTTCAGGAGCAGCAGACCGCCATGCGGGGTGACGAAGGTAGTCTTGTCTTCCGTCAGCTTGTAATAGCGGGTCGTGTCGGGCATGCAGACGAGCGCTTTGTCCTTCTGCGGGAAATGGTGACCAACCTGTACCTCTATCCCCTTGTTGGCCAGCTCAGCCGGTATCTGCACCGTAACAGGCCACCCCGGTGCCGCATAAAGGCCGATAGATACGAGTTCCTCGCGCCACTTATCCCCGGCGGAGTTAAGCTTCTGGGTTGATTTAACGGTTTTGGCGTTCCGGGGTATTTTACCGAGCGAGTCGGCAAGTCTGTGTGCCCCGTGTTTCACCATTTGCTTATCGGAGAGAGTATTCAGCCAGACATTTTCCATGTTCAGCAAACATTTGGCAACAGGGTTGTGAACCGGGGATTCCGGCGTGGCTTTGATTCCGGCAGCGGCTTTCACATAGGGTCGCAGCAGTTTGCGGCACTGGGCGGGGGTGTACCATTCGAGACTGCTGTGCACCTTCTGCATGCGGGAGTTAAGTATATTCCGGTCAGCTGCGGAGAGCTTGTCGAGCCAGGCTGTTAATTCCGCCGGCGGTGTAGTGAACATAGCCTGCTCAAGTTCCTTACCCCGCTTTTCTGCGGCAGATGTTTGCTCGAGCACTTTCTGCTGTTCCCTGGTCGGGGTGGGGGTAAAATACTTTTTGTCAATAATCTGGCGTTTCATGCCGGGGCCTTCCCAGGCCAGGGTAACGTGCTCACCATGCACGGCATCCTTGAAATTCACCACGAGGTAATATTTTTCGCCTTTTTTCAGGGAGACTTTACCGGCACCTCGGTCGGGCGAAAAATCATGCAGCTTTGTGTATCGGCGCAGCTCACACACCTTCTTCAGGTTTACCGCATCTGCCCCGGTACTCAGCAGCAGCTCCGCCGTATCATCTGCCGCCAGGTAAAAGGTATACTCGCCCGTTTCCGGGGCGGTTAACAAAGCAGAAAATCTTGCTCCGAAATTATCCAGACCAAATGCCTTCTCGTCGATTTTCCCCTTAATATAGACAGCGTTCGGGCCGCGCTTGTCAGCGGTTTGCACCAGGTCAGCGACCTGACCGCCTTTGATGTTTTCCCAAACCTCCATGACTACACCATGTTTAGGCAACTCGGGTGCACCGAACAGTGTTGTGCTCATAGCCAGCAGCAGGCTAACAGAAGATATATACTTCATACACGTTATTGTATTTGATTTGCTAAAAAAACGACCGTCCTTCACATTCCGACTTATCGCCGACATGCGAGGTTTAACCATGCTCTGACATTAGCATATTTCTGCTGCAAAGCAAGTTTTTTCGGTATTTTTTGCATTACACCGGTTTATTAACAGGTGCTTTGTGAGCATTTCGGTGGGATTCGCAGAGTCAGGTTCACAAAGTTCGCGAGGAGTCGGCATCTCATGACACACACGCGTGTGATCAGGCGCGCTTTCGGGTTGCAAGGTGCAGAGGATTGGGGTAAAATGGTGCCATGAGTTACGATTTGATAGTGATTGGTGGCGGTCCTGCCGGGTACGTAGGTGCTATTCGTGCGGCACAAATGGGCAAGCGCGTGGTATGTGTGGAAAAAGAAGCTCTGGGCGGCACCTGCCTGAACTGGGGTTGCATACCTACCAAAGCGCTGCTGAAGAATGCCGAGGTATACAACACCATGGCAAAACACGCGGCGGAGTACGGCATCTCCTGCAGTGAAATGAGTGTGGATTGGCCCGCCGTCATCGCCCGCAGCCGCGCTGTGTCTGAGCGTCTTTCCAACGGTATCGCTTTCCTCTTCAAAAAGAACAAAATTGAGCACGTCTTCGGCACGGCTCGCATTCTTGAACCCGGTCGTGTGGAAGTCACAACAGCAGAAGGCTCGAAGAGCCTGCTGGAGGGGGCGAATATCCTCATCGCCACCGGCGCCCGCACACGCGAGGTACCCGCGTTCCCGTTCAATGGCAAAACCATCATCGGCAGCAAAGACGCCCTCGTCTTGCCCGAACTCCCCAAGAGCATGATTGTCATCGGCTCCGGCGCCATAGGTACCGAGCTCTCCTACGTGTACCACTGTTTCGGCACCAAGGTAACTCTGGTGGAGGCGCTGCCGCGCATTCTGCCCAATGAGGACAACGACGTCTGCACCGCTATGGAGCGCTCGTTCAAAAAGCAGGGTATCACCTGCATGGCCGGTGCCAGGGTCGAGGGGCTGCAGGACAACGGCGACAGCGTGACCGCTACCATCACCGCCAAAAACGGTAAGCAACAGGAAATCACCGCCGACGTCTGCCTGGTGGCCATTGGCGTGGTGCCCGTCGTGCCCGAGGCAAACGGTCTGGAACTTACCGAGCGTGGCTTCATTAAGGTCGATGACGACTACCGCACCAGCATCTCAGGCGTGTATGCCGTGGGTGACTGCATCGGCGGTATCATGCTCGCCCACACAGCCAGTTACGAGGCTGAGCAGGCAGTGGAAGGAATATTCTGCGCAGAATACAAGCCCAAGCACCCCATCAATGTGCCCGGCTGCACCTACTGCCACCCGCAGGTTGCCAGCGTGGGCAAGCGCGAGCGCGAATTGAAAGAAGCCGGCGTGGAGTACAAGGTCGGCAAGTTCCCCTTCCTGGGGATTGGCAAGGCTGTGGCTACAGGCGAGACAGAGGGATTTGTGAAACTCATCTTCGGCAAGGAAAACGGCGAACTGCTGGGAGCCCACATCATGGGCGATACCGCTACGGAGATGATAGCCCACCCCGAACTGGCCATGAACAGTGAGCTGACGGACGCCGACATGAACGCCATGATTTACGCACACCCCACGCTCTCCGAGGCTATTCATGAAGCTGTGCTGGCTGCTGACGGTCTGGCAATTCATGGTTAATAATCCTTACCCCCGCTTCTTAGCTGATGGCTCATAAGTATTTTTACGATACCGGTGAGGAAAAGCTCGGCCCCGTAACCGGCAGCGAACTCGTGCAATTGCGCGCTGCCGGGCAGATTGACAACAAGACCTGGGTTCGCCGTGAGGACTCCGAAACCTGGCGCCCCCTCGGCTCTGTCGACCTGCGCGAGGAAGAGTACGAGGAGGCCAACCCCAGCCTGTGGAAACTGCTCACGCGCCACCTGCCGCTCAGTCGTCTCATTCTGCTGGGGGCAGTGCTGATAGTCTTCATCCTGCTGGTGGTGGGCGTGCTGAGTGTGGCCTGGCCCTTTATACTGGTGCTTCTGGCCGTATGGCTGTTGCACCGCTCGCTGCGCTGAATTTTCCCCTGACATACAAGCATGTTATCGCTCGCTGCCATAGAAAATCTGCATGAGGTACAGTCCTTTGACCAGCACTGGCTCTTTTACCTCTGCTCCATATTCGGGTCGGTAGTGGGTGCTCTGGCCGGGGCATCGGCCTCCAGCCGCGTGCGTATGGATTTATTCGGCATTATCGCCTGTGGTACCATCGCCTCGCTGGGCGGTGGTACCGTGCGCGACATGTTGCTCTCCGGGCTAACCCGACCGGATGGCTCGCCGGTGACCGTATTCTGGGTGAACCCCAGCGATGTCGTGTTCCTGTATTGCGCTGTGGGAACAAGCCTTCTCGTGTTTTTTGTGACTCGCTTCATCGCTCCGCCCGTGGGTACCATCCGCGTGGCGGATGCCTTCGCCATGGCCTTCTTCACCCTGCTGGGCGCGGCCAAGGCTCACTGTATCGGCTGCCCCTGGCTGGTTTCCATCTGCATGGGGGTTTGCACCGGGGTAGCCGGTGGTGTACTGCGAGATGTGCTCACCGGCAACGTACCTTACGTATTCCGCCCCGGTGAACTATATGCCACGGCCTCCTTTGCCGGCTGTGTACTCTTCCTGGTGTTGATGGGTCTGGGGTGCTCCTATGCTCTTTCCTTTATTCTGGGTGTAGCTACGGTGTTCATCGTACGCATGGCCGCCGTACACCACAACTGGAAATTACCCTCCTATCGACCGCTTTTTGATACAGTCGGTCGCCACGACCCGCTCGATGACGAGAAGTAAAGGGGAACTTGAAGAGTTTTTACCAGGCGAGAACGGATGTCCCATCATTCCGCGACTTTTTTGACGCAGTGCCGAAAAAACTCACCTTACAACGTAGAAACGAGAGCATCATTCATTGAAAATCGGGCAATTGAGTAGGGGGCTTTCGCCCCCTCTCACACCACCGTACGTGCCATTTATGGCATACGGCGGTTTCTCGGCGTGTGATTGGTCCCGGAGCTAATGTTCCTGCCGCAACTCTTTTATCTCTCCTCGCCGGATACCCTGT
>JAZNVF010000088.1:0-50890 GCA_045592685.1 Akkermansia sp.
CCCCCCCCGCAAACCCGCCACCGCAGGAAGTCGCACTGGCAGAAAAATCACTTTCCGCATAGTTTTTCAAACAAAATGCCCACAACTGACGTCTCCTCTATGTATACAAAAAAATCACAATGAGAGACAAAGGCGAGACAAACCGGGAACAGCTGCAAATATCGCCGGAACAGGCACTCCCCACCGGAATACAGGTGGGTCACTTCGAAATCCGTGACACTCTGTGCCAGGGAGCTGACTTCATCACTTACCGGGCATTTCATACAATAGAAAAGCGCACCGTGCAGCTGCGCGAGTTTTTCCCTGTCCCCCATGTAGAAAGAGCGGCCGACGGTTGCCGGGTCGTACCGGTAAAAAATGCAGATACCGCGATAATCGACCGCCGCCGCAACGAGTTTCTGTGGGTTGCGCGCATGCTCTCAGAAATCGAACACACCGGGATTATGCCGGTTCAACAGGCCTTCTCCTCGCTAGGAACAGTTTACTGCGTGCACCCCGACAATGACACCACCACCCTGTCTCAGGCAGCACCAGCGCCGGAGCTCATAACAGAAAAGTGGCTGAGCCCGCTACTCTTACAACTCCTCAATGCGTTGGAAACACTCCACACGGCCGGTTTACTGCACAAATCCCTCACCCCGACAGGCATTCTCCTGCAACAAGACGGCACCCCGGTACTGACAGCCCCCGGTGTCAATCATACACCCCCACCTGAATTCGCGGCAGATGCTCTGCCCGCCCTCTGCTACACACCATTGGAACAATTGCAGCCAAAGCTCCCCATCGGTCCCTGGTCTGACCTCTACGCCTTGGGCGCTATCTGTTACCATCTCATCACCGGCAAACTCCCACCCAGCAGTATATATCGCTCATACGACAGAGTACCCTACAACCCGCTGGCAGAACGCCCGGAACTACACGAGCGCTTCAGCCGGGAGTTCCTGAGCACTATTGACCGGGCTCTGGAAACCATGCCGGAGGACCGCTGGCAAAACACCGGGGAATGGGTGGTTGCTCTGTCCGCCAGTCGCTCCACACAGCGACGGAGCTACCTCGGGCAATGGTGGCAGTGGCTCATACTGGCACTGCTGGCATCGACCGGGTGCTGGTTACTATCCTGCGCGAAACCGTCATTTGACCATATAACAGCCGGAATCCTGAAATCAGCCAAATCGGGCGATATATCCGCACTGAAAAATTACCTGTCAGAAGGTGGTAATGTGAATGCAACCGACCCGACCGGGAGCACCGCGCTGAATTGGGCGGTCTACCACAACCATAAAGACTGCGTGCACCAACTGCTGGCAGAGCCGGGAGTCGATGTGAATGCCGCAGACGCCCACGGTTATGGACCGTTGTTCTGGGCCATCTACCGGAACCACACAGACTGCCTGCAGCAACTGCTGGCAACCCCTGCTCTCAATGTCAATGCCACCGATTCAGACGGACTTACAGCACTGCACTGGGCCTCGCGCTGCGGATTTGTGGAATCCACACGCCAACTCCTTGCTGTTCAAAAAGTCGATGTAAATAAACGCAGCGCAGCAGGTCTCACGCCGCTGCACGAGGCTGCTGCCAACGGGCAAACAGATTGCATGCGCCTGTTGCTGAACGCCCCGGGAGTTAATGTCAACGCCACCGACCGCAGCGGAGCCACCCCGCTCAGCACTGCCGTGCGCCACAACCACCCGGAATGCGTGCGTATGTTGCTGGCTGCCCCGGGAATTGCCCCCTCTCTGGCAGACAAATTCGGCCGTACTCCTCTGCAGGTGGCCAGGGATGAAGGTAACAACGAAATCATGTCTCTACTCC
The DNA here is from genome assembly GCA_045592685.1 of Akkermansia sp. GTDB lineage: Bacteria > Verrucomicrobiota > Verrucomicrobiia > Verrucomicrobiales > Akkermansiaceae > Akkermansia. Next base: position 1,813 of record JAZNVF010000088.1, read on the forward strand.
CCCCCGAAAACTGATTTTTTATAAAAGCCGCTACATTTCCACTTCCTGACCATCTAAACTTACAACCAACAAGTATTTTCGCATACAACCATGCAGAATGAAGAAACACCCACAAGCTCCGCACCGCTGGTATACGCCGTGCCGGTGCCACCCGCAAGTGCAGTAAAAACCCCCGCCCCACCCAACGACAAAACTGTAGATAAACAACAGTACGAAGCAAACAATATCGACCTCTCAACCATAAAGCCTCCGACCGAAATCCATACAAACAAACGAAAACGAGGAAAAAACGGAATATCCCGGTTGAGACTCATGACCCTCGCCGCCATATTAACCCTGCTGCTGAGTCTGGGAACCTGGCTGTGGATGCAGGCGCCCGATATCCTGGTTAACCTGGCTGCAAATGGTCGTACAACCGGAGTGAAAATCATGCTCTCTCTGCCCGGAACCAATCCCAACCATGTCGCAGCCAATGGGCTCACCCCGCTGACCGCTGCAGTACAGGCCGGACGCCAGGATATGGTATGGCTGCTGCTCTCAGACGTGCGAACAGATGTCAACCAGGCAGATTCCCGGGGATACCCCCCTCTGTACAAAGCCGCAGAACAAGGATACGCCGACATCGTGCGACAGTTACTCGCCGTGCCCGGCATCCAATACCTCAAGGCCGCAGCCAATGGTTATACCCCGGCTCAGATTGCCCGGCAAAAGGGATATATCAACATCGCAGAACAACTCGAAACAGATAAGGAAAGAGCCCTCGCGGAACTGAAAAAACTCGGTATCTCAGAGCATGAACTCAACCAGGCTCTCTGCGCCGCTGCCGCACAGGGTGAACTGTCCCTGCTGCGCACCCTGCTGACCGCAGGAGCCGACGCAAATACCTACGCCCATATCGGGCGTACACCCCTCATTCTCGCTGTAGAAGGCAACCACGTCGCCTGCGTGAAACACCTGCTCGCCACCACCGGCATAGACCCTAACCGGGGAAACGAAAACGGTGTACCGCCTATCTGGGCTGCCGCCCTGTGCGGCCATGCCGACAGCCTGCGCCTGCTGCTGGCCACCCCGGGTATAGATGTCAACAAAGCTGATCCCGATGGACAAACGGCCCTCTACTGGGCTGCCTTCAATGGCCGAGCCGAGTGTGTTCGCCTACTGCTGGCCGCACCCGGCATACAGGTTAACAAAGCCGACCGTAACGGTGTAACACCACTCTGCCGGGCTCGGCAGGGCGGTCATGCCGCCTGTGTCAAACTATTACTCGCCGCCGGCGCTCGCTGACTTCCTTTGTGTGGCAGGCCCTTTCTCGACTCAGCATCTCTCGCTCACGAGAAAGGGCCTTTAAAATCGACATTTTAATAAACTGCCTTTTATCAAATAAAAAGATTTCGGTGTTCCTGGAAAAAATGAAAGAGCAGCCGTACGTTCTCCAATTCATACCAGGAACGCACCATAATCGGAGAGTGGTCAAGGTCATAGATACGGGCGCCCTCTATACTGAGCAACAACGGAGAGTGTGTTGCTATCACCAACTGAGCTCCACAGATTGCGCTGGATGCCAGATACTCCACTAAATCCAGCTGAAGATTAGGCGACAGGCTATTCTCCGGCTCATCTAGCAAGAAAAGCCCACGCTCACCAATAGCCTGAGTGAAATATCTATACGCACTCTCACCATTCGAAAACTCGCGTTCAACATCCTGAGCTCGCCGCCGCACAAAACGGCCGAGTGTACTGCGGCGCGCCTCCATGTGGGTCAGAAACTCATCATACCCGCCCTGTTCATAGCTATCCAACTTCAGCGAGCGAAACCGCTCACGCCCCCACTGGCTACCGGCACGAGCCGCTGCCAACTCGCGATTATCATTCTTCTCCCGCAAGCGCAATATATGCTCAAACACATCATCGCTGCCGATAAAACGGCTCTGCACAGGTATACGCTCCGGGTAGCCGGAATCTTCCCCGGCCAGGCGCATGCCACACATCTCCACAAATTCTTCAAAAAACGATGTTCGATTGTAGGGAGTGCTGCGCGGCAAGCGCAACTTCTCAGACATCAGGTTCAGAATCGTCGTCTTCCCCGACCCATTTCCCCCATACAAAATCGTGATATTGCCCAATTCCAGCACCGGCAAATCCTCCTCGAACACATGAAACGGGTAACAGTGCGGGTGCAAATCACTCACCGCATCCAACTGAGCATCCCTGCCCGGCAACTCAAAACTCTCCAGATATACCATAATTCCTCTTATCTTAACCGTATTTACCGAACCAACTCTTACGGCGCAGGTGCATGGGTACATTCCGATAGTGGTCACGCATCTTCAGCCCATACATAATCTTCAACGCCTCCACTCCCGGTTCCTCCGGACCCGGTTTCGCCTCCCGCGAATCAATCACATCCAGATAACGCCGCATCACCGGATTGCAGCAACGGATCCACACCATCAGCCCGGCCAACAATAACGCCGCCGCGAAAAACCACACACAGAAAAACCCCGCCACAATACACAACAGCAAACACAAACTCAGCACCTCCAGCGAATACCGCCAAATAAACGGCACCGCCGGCAGCTCCGCATACCCTTGCGCAAGCTCCGCCCTCGACTGCTGCTCCTGCAGTTCAGCCCTCTCTCTCTCCATTTTTTCGCGGCGTCTGCGGTACTTCCCCCTCACGCCGCCATACTAGCACACTCCACACATCATCTCAAGACCAAATAGGGGGTTAGGACGAAGTTCGACATACGAAGTGTATATTGAGAATAGCCCATAGCTGTGAGCCGAACTGAAAAACTTAACCCTTCGGAATTCGTATGTCACACCTCTACATATTATGATTTTTCGCCTGAAACTCAAATGGCGAAGATTACGATTCCTCCGGACTCTGATTTTGCATTCTGCAAACGAAAGCTGCTCATTGTTCCAACGTGTAATAAGCACAGAAAGCAGCTGTGAAAGTCCTGGCGATTGTCTGGTATATGTGAGCTTTACTTCTCGCGATTATTATGATAGTACACCGGCAGACGCACATTTAACACCATGTCCCAGGTTCATTCCCCCACTCTGCCGATTGGCTTCAAACTGCGAGAGACCTACACCATCAAGGCCGTGCTCGGTCAGGGTGGGTTCGGCATCACCTATCTGGCGGTGGAAGATATGACCGATTTCCCCGTTGTCATCAAAGAGAACTATCCCGAGCAATTTGCCGACCGCAATCGGCACACACACGAAGTCGTGGCTCGCAACGGCTACGCAGAGAGTTACCAATGGTCGCTGGAAAGTTTTGAAAAAGAAGCCCGCACCCTGCGTAAGCTGCCGGGTCACCCCAATGTTGTGCGTGTGACGGCGGTCTTCAAGGCCATGAACACGGCCTATATCGTCATGGAACAGGTCGAGGGGAATACCCTCGAAAAGCTCAGCCCCGCCGGTACCATGATGCCCCGGCAAGAGGTAGAGCACCTGTTGCGCCGTCTGCTCCCCGCACTAACTGAGCTCCACAGCCGCGGCATCGTACACCGTGATATCAAACCCGGCAACATCATGCTCAATCCTGCGGGTGAACCCGTGCTCATCGACTTCGGGGCGGCGCGCCCCACGCAGGGCACTCACACCGCCACCATCATCGGCACCATGGGTTACGCCCCGCTTGAGCAGATGAGTCAGACTTCAGAAAACGAAGGCAAAGAGCCACAGCCGCACTGGGATATCTACGCGCTGGGTGCCACCTGTTACCGACTTATCACCGGCCAAAATCCGGGCTATGTTCCTGTAAAACTGACAACCGATGCCCAACTCTGCCGCACATACGGAGCCGAGCTGCTGAGCAGTATCGACAAAGCCCGCGAACTCAATCCGGCAGACCGCTGGCAGAGTGCACAGGATTGGCTGAATGCGCTCCACCTCGATAACAACAGCAACCCCGCCTCCGCCCCGGCCGAACAGACAACTGTTGTGGTTGAGCCAACACATACACCGCAACAGACAACTGTTGCAGTACAACCGGCACTCACTCCGCAACAGATTGCACGCCAACGCCTGTCAGAGCAGAATATCACCGAAGTTCGATACAACGACGAGCTTCTCAGAGCTGCACAAGATGATAATAAAGAGCTGCTCAGCCTGCTCATCACCGCCGGAGCAGACGTCAACGAGGCAGACAAGTATGGTATGACGCCCCTCCGCGCGGCGGCCTGTAATGGCCACACCGAATGCGTACGGCTTCTGCTCGCCGCTCCCGGAATCGACGTCAACAAGGCAGACAAGGAGGGTAAGCCCCCCCTCTACACGGCGGCCTTTTGGGGCTACACCGAGTGTGTGCAGCACCTACTTGCAGCCCCCGGAATCGACGTCAACAAGGCAGACAATTATGGCAGGACACCCCTCCGCGCAGCGGCCAGGAATGGCTACGCCGAATGCGTACGGCTTCTGCTCGCCGCTCCCGGAATCGACGTCAACAAGGCAGACAAGGATGGCTGGAAACCCCTCGATAAAGCGCTCAAGAATGGCCACACCGAATGCGCGCGTCTGATAAAAGCAGCCGGCGGCACAAAACGCTCTTTCTGGGAACGATTTTTCAGTTAAGCGTAGCGGTACAATTTCGCCTTTGTCGCCACAACAAAATTGGTAGCCGCACCACCATTGGAATTGCTTTGCATTGAAATTGACTCGATTAGCGAGGCTGTCGGACTTTTCGTCTACCGCCGGTCAAGCCGGGTATTTTTACTTGCCACGGGGGTAACTCTATGCTAGTATAGGCTCAGCATGAAATTCACCGACAAATTACAGGCACGTATACAGGCGACCCGCTCTGCGCTCTGCGTGGGGCTCGACCCCCGTCCGCAGACGGAAAACATGAACGAGCTGGCAGACTGGCTGCGCAAGGTGGTAGCGGAGACTGCGCCGTTCACAGCTGCCTACAAGCCGAATATCGCCTACTTCGAGGCCATGGGGCTGCCGGGGCTGAAGGTGCTCGAAGAGCTGCTGCCCGACATGCCGAAAGATATCCCCGTGATTCTGGATGCCAAGCGCGGCGACATCGGCGAGACGCAGAAATACTACGCTCAGGCCTACTTTGAACGCATGCAGGTGGATGCGGTGACGCTCAATCCCTTCATGGGTTACGACATTCTGGAGCCCTTCCTGCACCACGAGGGCAAGGCCGTGTACCTGCTGGCCGTCACATCCAATGCCGGTTCTGCCGACATCGAGCGCCAGGTGCTGGCCAATGGTCGCAAGGTCTACCAGCTGGTGGGCGACATGGTGGAGCGCGCCCGCAGCGAGGGTGCCGCCACGGAGGTGGGTATGGTGATGGGGCTGACAAACGCCAGCGCCGAGCTCATGGCCGAACTGCCGGATGCCCCCCTGCTCATCCCCGGTCTGGGAGCCCAGGGCGGTGACCTGAGTGCGCTGACCGGTGGCACCCGCGTGGCCCCGCCCGTCATCAATGTGTCCCGCGGCATTCTGTACCGCGACCCGGAGCTGAGCTTTGCCGAGCGCGCGGAGAAATACGCGCTGCAGATTCGCGCTGCCCTTTCTCTCTAACTGACAGGCTATCATGAAACAGTACCTCGAGCTGCTCGATGATGTGCTGACCAACGGCGTGGGGCGCGATGACCGCACCGGTACCGGTACCGTGGGCGTGTTCGGTCGACAGGTGCGCTTCGATTTGCGGGAGGGCTTCCCCTGCCTGACCACCAAGAAGCTGCACCTGCGCTCCATCATCTACGAGTTGCTCTGGTTCCTGAAAGGCAGCACCAACGTGCGCTACCTGCAGGAGCACGGCGTGAGCATCTGGGACGAATGGGCCGACGAAAACGGCGATTTGGGTCCCGTGTACGGCAGCCAGTGGCGCAAGTGGCCCGATGGCGAGGGCGGCAGTATCGACCAGATTGCCAAACTCATCGATGGTCTGAAGAACAATCCCTGGAGCCGCCGCCACATTGTGAGCGCGTGGAATGTGGCCGAGGTGGACAACATGGCGCTGCCGCCCTGCCACTGCCTGTTCCAGTTCTGCGTGATACCCGCTCAGCGGGAGGGCGAGAAGCACGGGCTGAGCCTGCAGCTCTACCAGCGCAGCTGCGATTTGTTCCTGGGCGTGCCGTTCAACATTGCCAGTTATGCCCTGCTGCTGATGATGACAGCGCAGGTCTGCGGGTACGAGGCGCGTGAGTTCGTGCACACCTTCGGTGACCTGCACCTCTACAAAAACCACCTGGAGCAGGCGCGCCTGCAGCTCACCCGCGAGCCGCGCCCCCTGCCCACCATGCGCCTGAACCCGGCCGTGACGGCGATAGACGGTTTCGACTACGCTGATTTCACGCTCGAAAACTACGACCCGCACCCCCATATCAAAGCCCCGATATCGGTGTGAGCCAGCAGCAGTTGCCATGACGGAACCGATGGAATGTGCCGAAAATCCTGCTTACCTGCGTGAGCAGATTATCACTTACATCGGCAACAAGCGAGCCCTGCTCGGGCTGATAGAACGGGGTGTGCAGCAGGTGCGCGCCCGACTGGGCGGGCGAAAGCTCCGCTGCCTGGATGCCTTCTCCGGCTCCGGAATCGTGGCGCGTATGCTCAAGCAGCACGCCACAGCCCTCTACGTCAATGACCTGGAGGACTACGCCCGCACCATCAGCAACTGCTACCTCAGCAACGCCGCTGAGCTCGACCACCGAGAGCTTAACGCCCGATTTCAGGAGCTGCAACAGCAACTCACGGAGCTGAGCCCGGGCTTTATCACCGAGCTTTACGCCCCGGCGGATGACGCCGACATCCACCCCGGCGAGCGGGTGTTCTACACGCGGCGCAATGCCATGTACCTCGACACCGCCTGCCGCGCCATTCAGGCACTGGCAGCGGAAATGCGCCCTCTTTTTCTCGGCCCCCTGCTCAGCGAGGCCTCCATCCACACCAACACGGCCGGCGTGTTCAAGGGCTTCTACAAAAACCGCGCCGGAATCGGGCAATTCGGGGGAGATGCCCGCAACGCGCTGAGCCGCATATTGGCCGATATCGAGCTGCGCCTGCCGGTGCTCTCGCGCTATAGCACCGAAAACCACATCAGCCAAAGCCCCGCCAACGAACTGGTGCGCCACCTGCCCGAGCTCGATTTAGCCTACCTCGACCCACCCTACAACCAGCACCCCTACGGCTCAAATTATTTCATGCTCAACCTCATAGCCAACTATGAGCGCCCCGGGCACACCTCCGCCAAATCCGGCATACCGCAGGGGTGGAACCGCTCCGCCTACAACCGCCCACAGGCCGCACAGAGCGAGCTTTTCCGGCTGGTGCAGGATTGTCCCGCACGCTTCATTCTCATCTCCTACAACTCAGAGGGATTTGTGAAATATGCGGATTTCATGAACCACCTGCAGAGCCGCGGCAACGTCACCGTCCTGCAGACCGAGTACAACACCTTCCGGGGGTGCCGCAACCTGCACAAGCGCGACATCAAAGTCACGGAATTCCTCTTCCTGCTCGAAAAACATTAACCGCCTTTACCATGAACATCACGTTTACAGGAGTCGTAGCCATGGCCGCTGACCGCGCCATCGGCCTGAAGAACACCATGCCCTGGCACCTGCCCGGCGACCTCAAACTCTTCAAACGCCTGACCATGGGACACCCCATCCTCATGGGGCGCAAGACTTGGCAGAGCCTCGGGCGCCCCCTGCCCGGCCGACAGAATATCGTGCTGACCCGCGACACCACGTTCCGGGCCCCCGGCGCCACCGTCATTCACGACATCGCGGATTTGGAGCAGATGAAACTGCAGAGCCGCGAGGTGATGGTTATCGGCGGCGCGCAGATATACAAACTCATGCTGCCGCAGATGAGTGCTCTGTATGTGTCTGAGGTACAGGGGGAATGGCCGGCAGACACCTATTTCCCCCCCTTCCGCGAGCTGTTCCCGCACCGCGAAGTACTGGAAAACTTTGAGGGATTTGACTCTGTGCGCTACACCCGTGGCTGAGTGCCGCGACGGAGACTGTTTCAGCAGATTTGAAACAGACTTATATTCGTTATTTCGTCATTTTTAACTTGCCATCCTGCGAATTATTGGCTAAGATGCAGTCTGCATGGAGTTCCCCCCCCCTTGTTGGGTGAGGGGCATCGGCGTCTCGTCGTCATATCACACAAAAAACAACTTTGATTCATGGGTAAATTCTCTTGTTTTGTATTAAGTACCATGTTATTGGCCCTACCGGCAATCGGCGTGGAAGTAGAAGCAGAAGGGCGCTCTGCCGGAGATGCCCCTGCGGCGCGTCAGCAGGCTCTGACCGATGCTCTGCGCGAAGCTGTGCGCAGTGGCGCAGGAGTGGATCTGGTCAGCGAAAGCGAAATGGCCAATTTCGAACTGACCTTTGATCGCACCTTCACGAAAGCCCGTGGCTATGTAAAAAAATATGAAGTCCTGAGTGCCGGGCTGAGTGAGGACGGATTCTACACCGTGAAAATCAAGGCCGATGTCAGCGACCAGGCCCCCTCTGCCAATGACACCATGACCTTCCAGATGATGGCCCGGGAATACGAGGCTCCGCGTGTTGCCATTCAGATAGACGAACAGATAGAAGGTGTGCAGAACGGACAACTGGCCACAGACTGGCTGCGCAATACCGCCACAAAGTGCGGACTGCGCGTGATAGACCTTAACAATGCTCAGGGTCAGGGTGGCATGCTCTCCAAGCGAGCCGAGGCGCTCGGCCGCAAGACAGAAGCGACCGCGCGCAGCGAGGGTGTGGTCTCAGCCTGCGACTACATCATCGAGGGTAATGTTGTGGGCAGTTCTGCCGGTACCCAGTCGTTTTACGGCAGCAAGGCCGGCAAGAAATACTCGCTCGGTCTCAACATTACCGTGCGGGATGCAGCAACCGGTGCTATCGTGCTGACAGAGAACCCCGAATCGCGTGATATCCTCATCCGCAACGTATCATCCGACACAGCTGCCGCGCGCGAAGCCGTACGCCAGCTCATGGAGGGCTCTCCGCGCAAACCCGACACGGATGCTGGCTGGAAACTCATTCGCCGCATTTTTGCCCACTGGTCCACGGAAATGGATCTCGGAGCAACCATGAAGATGGAATTCGTGGGGCTGGATGCCGCAACGGCTGACAAACTTAAGACCGAACTCGAAAAACAAACTGCCGTGGGCGCCGTGTGGATTCGCAGCATAGACGCAGCAGCCATCTCCGTCGTGGAATGCGAATCTCGCCTGAACGCACCCGACCTCGTAAAAGTCATCAGCTCCATATTACCTGATTTCACAGCCGACCGAACCGAAAAACGCTACCTTTCTTTCCGCAAAGGCAATGTGCAGCAGGAACTGGCGGAAAACGCCGCCGATAGCAGCGAGAGCGGAGGCCTGCTCTGGCAGATTCTCGCTGGCGTTATCGTGGCCGCCATTTGTAGTGTAGGTGCTTCCATTCGGAAAGTTATCAAGAAAAAGGTAGTCAAGAAAAAGGTAGGCGCCTGACACACATTTTTCTTTTCAACCAACAAAACAAATAACAATATTATGAACTTTCCCATTATTACACTCGGAGTAGCCCTGTGTGCTGCCACGGTTGCACTGCCTGTGGCAAGCGCCGCCCCTAAAGTTACAGTAGTCAAATCGGCACCCCTGCCCGATATCTGGAAATCAGTCCCCACCGCCAAGCGATTGCAATATGTGCGTGCTGCGGAACTCGATGCCGCCCGTGCTCTGGCAGAGCGGATTATGGGTATCTCTGTCAATGGTCAGACGACAGTGAAAGAACTCGCTGCGGCAGATGACAACGTAAAGGGCACCTTGGCAGCAACCCTCAAGGGCATTAAAACCGTAGGCAAACCGACCTACCATGAAGATGGTCGCGTGGAGGTCATTCGCAGTGTGAAAACACAGACCCTCATGCAGACTATCACCCAGCGACTCGGCAGCTCCAAACAGAGCGTGTGCCGGGAGGTTGTAACGGCTGAGATAGAAGCCCTCGGCAATGCCGCTATCCCCGGTTCTGACGGCCACGCCCGTGTAATGGCCAAGCGTGCCGCCGAGCTCGATGTATACCGCCGCCTGGCCGAACGCGCCGCCGGTATACAGATAACCAGCACCTCAACCATGCGCGATTTCGTAGTAGAAAGCGATGAACTCAAAGCCGCATTCGGCAATGTTATCAAATCTGCCGAAATCACAGAAATCGCTTACATGGATGACAACTCTGCCGAGGTTAGCGCTACCATAAAAATCGGCCCGCTTGTGCGCGTCATCTCCCGTACCGTAACAGCAAGCGGCAAGGTAACGGCTACAGCCGAAACCTCCAAACAGCTCGAAATAACGGAAGTCGGTTCCGGCGCAGCCCCCGGCAGCAACACAGAAAGCTCCGCAACCGCCACAGCAGCACCCACGACAAACGAGATTGACCTTCTCATAGAAGAAGCTCTCGGGGTTGCCACCACAATCTGATGGAAAAACACCTCACTCTCCCCGAAGCGATGAACAAGTTACCTGTAGCGCTGTTCCCCGTCTTGCTCACCGCCCTGACGGCCTGCAGCACCCCCGAACCTACCCCGCTGCCGCCGGCGGTTTCCACTCCCCTTGTACCGGCTGCATATCCTGAGCTTCAGACCCCGGCTGTACCGACCCCGACTATACCCAAAAAAGCAAAGCCGGCTGTCAAAAAAAGTGCTCCGGCTCAGCCCCGCGAAGAATGCATCCAGAAAACCCAGACTGTCATCAGCACTGAAACCATCGTAAGCTAAAATATTCTTACCACCTCACAATATGAAATTCCGTCACATCCTGCCGCTGGCCGCTCTGGCACTGGCTCCGCTTGCCACTGCAGCCACCACCACGAATGATCCGTTCTCCAAACTTGCCAAGGCTCTCGTCGAGCAACTGCCTGATTCTACTCAACCCATCAAGCTGGGTGTTGGCAACTTTGTCTATTCCGACACACCCATGATGAGCCCGCTCTCAGCAGTCATCCGCGAAGAGCTGGAAATCGCCCTGCCCAAAACCCGCAAGGTACGCGTGATTACCCGCTCTAACCTCGACCAGCTTGAAATGGAAGGTGAATTCCAGGCTACTGATTTGGTAGAACCCGGAACTACCGTAGAAAAGGTTACAGTGGAAGGTGTGGAAGGCATCGTTCGCGGGCGTTTCGTAACAGATGGTCGCACTGTGACGCTCTACACCGAAATCGCCTGGCTGGAAGGTGGCCATATCACCAAAGATAAAATCAGTTGGCCCATCAGCACCGTAGCTGGTCGCGTATGGCCCGACAAAACCCGCGCAGAGGCCACAGAAATGATTGAGCCTCAGAATGCCGAAGCCTCGATGCAGGGTATCGAAGAAGTCACCAATGTCAATCTGCTTAACATCAAGCAGGACTTCCCCATCGAACTGAAAACAGCCGACGGCGAACGAGCCTACCCCGAGGGCGAAACAATCTCCTTCCGTGTGCGTGCGCCGCAGGCCTGCCATATCGCCGTTATCTGCCACCAGAGCGACGGCACCTCCGTAGTTCTCTTCCCGAACAAATGGCACAAGGATACCCTCATCCCCGCCAACAAGTGGGTTAACGTACCCGGCGCGCTCAAGAGCGGTTTCGAAATCGAAATTGCCGAGCCTTTCGGGTCCGATGTGGTACAGGTTATCGCCTGCACGAATGCCAGCGCTCTGCACAAAGAGATTAAAGGCATGGCCAGTGCCGCTACCGAAGACGAGCCCTACGGAGTCATGACTCGCGGTATGGTGGTGAAGAAGGTGAAGAAGGCCAGTCAGGCCGACGTCAGCAAAAAGACCATGTGGAGCGAAAAACATATCATCGTTTCTACTTTCCCCGCTGAGTAAATCACTGAACAGCAAGACCTGATTTATCCACTCCCCACGCCTGAACCGATTCTCTGACTTTACGTTCGGCGTGGGGAGTTCTGTTTACCCTCCAACTTAATTTACGAAGAAGAACCTTCGTCTGCTTGACAGCCCATTTGGTTGCACGCCATGCCAACCGCCAGACTGTCGACCAGGTCTGCGATTTACTCGTTAACTACATGGGTGACGGAGGTCACGAGCTCCCTCTCACCATCGACTCTCCCTCCACAGCAACCGCTCAGGAAATTCAGGCCACCAGAATGGAGGAAAACATCCTGTGCAACGTAAAGGTTACCCTGCAACCGGCCGGCTTCAAATTACCACAGACAAAACAATAAACAACTCAGACGCGAAACACACCATCATTCACCGGTTGTTCGCCTACTCAGCGCCCGTCGGCATCAAATGACAGGGCGCTGATTTTGTGATTGACTTACACAAGGTAATAGGCTATATTTGCCCGCGTTATGTTACAGGCAGGTATTGTAGGACTTCCGAATGTTGGTAAATCGACCCTTTTCAATGCAGTGACCCGCTCCCGCAAGGCAGAAGCGGCCAATTACCCTTTCTGCACCATCGATCCGAATGTGGGTGTGGTGGAAGTACCCGATGAGCGCCTGCAGGTACTGGCAGAAATGAGCAAGAGCGAAAAGATTGTACCCGCTGCCATTGAGTTTGTGGACATCGCCGGCCTGGTGAAAGGTGCCGCTGAAGGTGCCGGACTTGGTAACAAGTTCCTTTCCAATATCCGCGAGACCGATGCTATCGTGCAGGTAGTGCGTTGTTTCGAAAATGATGATATCATTCACGAGCTGGGCTCCGTAGACCCGGTGCGCGACATCGAAATCATCAACTCCGAGCTGATTCTGGCCGACCTTGCCGCCATGGAAAAGCGCAAGGAAAGCCGTATCAAAAAAGCACGTGGGGGTGACAAGGAAGCAAAAGCCGAGGTAGAGCTCATCGAAAAACTGCTCCCTCACCTCGATGCCGGCAAACCCGCCATTACGCTGGAAGTCAGTGACGACGAACGCAAGCTCATGAAGGAGTTTTTCCTGCTGTCCAACAAGAAGAGCATCTTCGCCTGCAATGTGAGTGAAGATGAGCTTGCCGAGGCTGTGAAAAACCCCGATGCTCATCCCTACGTATCGGCAGTGCGTCGCTATGTGGCCGAGCAGCACAATGCCGAAGCGATAGTGATTTCCGCCCGCATAGAGGAGGAACTTTCTGAGCTACCGAAAGAAGAGGCCACCATGTTCCTCAACGATTTGGGGGTGGAAGACTCCGGTGTGAGTGACCTCATCCGTGCGGTATACCACCTGCTCGGACTGCGAACCTACCTGACCACAGGTGTGAAAGAAACCCGCGCCTGGACCATTTACGCCGGCGACAAAGCACCGGCAGCTGCCGGCGTTATTCACACGGACTTCGAACGCGGTTTCATTGCAGCCCAGGTAGTGTCGTATGAAGATTTGGTGGCCTGTGGCTCCATGGCAAAAGCCAAAGAGCAGGCCAAGCTGCGCATCGAAGGCAAAGATTACGTAATGCAGGACGGCGATGTGGTTGAGTTCCGCTTCAACGTCAGTAAGTAAACCGGAACCGTCACAACAGAGCGACAAGCGTTTCAATTGGCAGAGTCCCCTCTTGCACGAGGGTCTCTGCCAATTCTTTTTTCGTATGCTGCAGCTCCAACATACGCTCCTCCAGGGTATCTGCCGCGATAAATCTGCAAAGAGTAACAGGGCGTTGCTGGCCACTGCGGTGGCTTCGAGCAGCGGCCTGCCCCTCCACGGCGGGGTTCCACCACGGGTCTAGCAACAACACGTAATCTGCCGCCGTAAGATTCAACCCAATCCCCCCTACCTTCAGAGAGAGCAGGAATACAGACGCCTGGCCACTCTGAAATTGCTCTACCAGTTTCTCGCGCTCGGCAGGTGGGGTGTTACCATCCATACGCAGAAATCTCAGGCCGCGATTTTTCAGCATGGGAGCAGCCAAATCCAGTACATCCGTAAACTGGCTGAATATGAGTACCCGGTGCCCTTGCCCACAGAGCCGCTCCGCCAGTTCAGACATAGCTGTAAGTTTGGTTGAGGGTTGCCGGCAATCCGGCTGTACCAACGACGGGGCACAACACAGGCGGCGCATCCTGGTGAGAGCAGCCAGTACATGCACACGCGAACGACTATCGGCAGAAAGCACCGCTGCCCGATAGTGCTCATAGATAGCTCTCTCGGTCGAAGACAACTCTACACGATATACCTTCTCTGTAAGCGGAGGCAATTCACTGAGCACCCCCTTGCGAGTACGGCGCAGTATGAGCGGGGCCGTCAGGCGGCGCACATCTGCCAGCCAATCAACGGAGTTTCCGTTCCTCCCGGCGCGGAGCGGCAGTTCCGGGTTAAGGAAGAGCATGATACTCAGCAAATCGTCTATTCTGTTCTCCACCGGAGTACCGGTCAGGCACACACGAGCAGTCGCGGTGAGCGAGCAGAGTGTCCGGGCTCGTCTGGACTGACTGTTTCTGATTTCCTGAGCCTCATCGAGAGCGAGCACATTCCACCTTCTGGCGACAAAAACAGATGGGTTGGCCACCACCTCGCCATACGTGGCCAGTACCACATCACAACGAGTGGCCGGCGGCAGTGACTTTCCCGACCGGTAACGCTCTACCCGCAGCCCGGGGGTAAAACGAGCACTCTCCTCCACCCAATTGGATATGAGAGACAACGGTACCACAACCAGCGAAATTCCCCGGTGTACCCGCAGCAACATCAGAGCCAACAACTGAATGGTTTTGCCCAACCCCATATCATCTGCCAGACAGGCTCCCAATCCCGCTGCGGCGCGAACAGCAAGCCAGTGATACCCCTCCTGCTGGTAGGAACGCAGTGCGACAGTCAGCCCTGGTGGCACGGGGGGGGGATGCATCAACCGCCTGAGGCAACCGGCTATTCTCGGTGGCAGCCCCAGCTGCCACCCGGGCTGCATGGCTGGCAAAGCAGCAACCGGCAAATATACACGCCCATTTTCCACACATACCATGTGACGAAGCAGGCGCAAATCCCGCAACTGCCCCTCGGGAACCGACAAGTACCTATTACGCCCAACCGGAATATAGTTACCTGTACTGACATCAACCGCAGTCATCAGCTCAGGCAGAGACAAAGACACATCCCCCTGCATATCAACGCCAATCTCAAACCAACCATTACTCTGAGCGGAACAGCTCATGCGCAAGGGAGCAGACCCACCATCGCTCACCTGAAGGGGTTCCCCCCTCCACAGCAGCTCAATACCGGCAAAATGCAGGCGCTGCAACAATGGCAGAATATCCTCCAATCCGAATACTTCAACAGAACCACGTTCCACCCCGGGACACACCCGCTGCCATTCCGGCGGCACTGCAATACCACAAGCCCCGCCCTCGCCTTGCTGAGCACCGCAAAACAAGCGGAGACATCCCTCCCGATACTCTGCATGCAGTTTGTTTTCCTGCAACGGTAGCCCGGCAAAATCAGTGTTCAGTCCGACAGCCTGAGCAGCCGAGCGCACATAGTATGCCAGCAGCGGCAGTTTGGCCTGCTCCAGATACTGCAGGGTCTCTGCCACCTGCTGAGCCTGTAAACTCGCCTGCCATTTATCCGACAGGTACCGATAGCAGATAATGAGTGGTACACGTGCCAACGGTCCACCGGGTTGAATCATCTGCAACGCCCTTGGCTCATAACGACTTACCACTGCAATCATGGCATGCAGATTCGTAAAAAAGTCGCTCAATTCATTCCGTGCGCTTGCAGGGGCATAGTTCAGCAACACTATCTCTGCGGCCGTAGCCCAACATGCGCTCTCTCGCCTATCTCCGCCGACATGAATAGCATTGAGCACAGCATACACGAGCAGAGGCGCGCTGAGCGCACTCTCTACATAATAGTGCAGCTCCCGGGAAACCGGAAAGAGGCGCTGAAATTCACGGTGTGCTGCGGCCCACTCCCCTCGCATCATATACGCCATGGCTGGCAGAACCTCCGACACAGCAGTTAACCCACACCGCAATAACTGAGCTGTGCGAGCAGCCGGCGGCAATAATTCCGCTGGTACCCCCACACTCACAGATGACCACAACGCATATCTCAGAAAAATCAGCGCTCGCAACTCGTCGAGTTCCGGAATTGGTGGCAAAAACTCCGCTCCGGCCAAAGCCGACCCCAACACAAGTTCCCAGAAATACTGTCGTCTGGCCCAACATGGCAAACAACCGGAAACCTCCTCGGGTATATCTCGCAACACCTTGCGCAACAAAGCTACATTCCCCTCAAGCAAAGCAACCCGGGCTAGCACAACATCTCCCTGCAAACCATATTTTCGCACTCGCTCACACTCTGCTACCAGTTCGAGCACCATACGGCGCACCTCAGGAGTGCTCAGATAGCAATCCCGCAACACGGGGAAATCCGGCTGCTGACGAGCCCTCAACTGCGGCAACAGGTCAACCGACAGTCCGCTCTCAGCAGCCCAAAAAGCTACCACACCGCAGACATCCCACATCAGAGCGGCTCGCGCCGACACCGTAGTAGCTGCATCTGCCGAACCTTTCTTCATACTCGGATTGTAACGCAAAAAGGGAGCATTGGCAAGGTAATAGAGTTTTTTTCACCGGGGGGGGAGCGCTTCTGCTTGCCAGCGGCGCACAGATATGCTAGTATGGAGGGCATGAAACTGTTCATGATAGCAGGTGAAAAGAGCGGCGACAAGCAGGGCGCGCTGCTCATACAGGAACTTCTGCGCCGCAATCCCGACATCGAAATAGTGGGACTGGGTGGCAGCCGCATGCATGCCCTCGCACCCGGTGTGGAAGACTGGGCAGAGCAGGCAGCAGTCATCGGTATTGTGGAAGTACTGAAACACGCTCGCTTTTTCATGACCCGCCTCAACAACATGGCTGCCAGAATCGCAGAAGAGCAACCCGAAGGTCTCATCCTCATCGACTACCCCGGGTTCAACCAGCGACTGGCTGAGCGCGTGCACAAGAATTCCCCCAAAACAAAAATTGCCTGGTTCATCGCCCCCATGGTGTGGGCATGGCACAAGAGCCGCGTGCCCAAACTTGCCCGGGTTCTCGACCTGATGATGTGTACCTTCCCGTTCGAGAAACCCTTGTTTGAAACTGCCGGGTTGCGCACAGAGTTTGTAGGGCACCCGCTGGTGGACGACATTCTGGAGCAACGTCAAACAAATGTGCGAGAGAAAGGTCTCATCGGCCTGTTCCCCGGTAGCCGCATGCGCGAAATCGAGCGACATTTCCCCGTGTTTCTGGACTTGGTGAAGAAGCTGCGCACCGTTCACCCGGAGTGGAGATTCGAAACTTCGGCCAGTTCCGAAAAACTGGCAGCAGTCATGCGCAACATGGCCGAAAAAGCCGGGGTCGCTGCTGAGCTCATCAACATTCGCCCCGGCAGTTACCATGGATTGATGGATAGGGCAGAGGCCGCGCTGGTAACATCGGGTACAGCAACGCTCGAAGCCGCTCTGCATGAGCTCCCGTTTGCCTTGGTGTACAAGGTAGCCTGGGGAACCTATATGATAGGCCGCATGATTCTGACCATCAAATATATCGGCATGGTTAACATCCTCATCGACAAGCCTGTAACCAAAGAGCTCATACAACAGGATTTCAATGTCGACAACTGCATAGCCGAATTAGAGAAACTCACAACCCCCGAAACCAGAGCAGAAGTTCTGGCCGGTATGAAGGAGTCCATGGACCGCCTGGGACACGGCGGAGCTGCGGCAAAGGCTGCCGAGGCAGTACTATCTCTATTCAACTGATTATCAAACATTTAACCCCCAAACCTGCGATAGCACCATGGCTACCGCAGGTTTCAGTTTTACCTTACAGCCTAATTTTTATGAAGTTAGGTTGAAAATAGGCGTTATATCTGGCATGCTATGTGCAGCGCGGGAGCCCAACTACCTTCCGCAGATACACACTCAACCATAGCAATAAGCCATGACACAGCGAAATATCACCCGGTACACATACGAGACAACATCCTTTCAGGGATGGCGCCTGAGTATCTGCCGAAAATGGAACCAGTTCACCAAGTACTTTTCTGACCGCCAATACGGCAGCGAAGAGGCGGCATTCAAGGCAGCCATTGAGATGCGAGACCGTATCTTCGACGCCCTGCGGCAGACCCCCGATGATCCTCGCGGAGTATTTGAACGCTTCAAAAACGGTATAGAAGAACCGGTTACTGAAGAAACACCGGAAAAGTAACCCCCTTCAGCTCACCTGCCTATGGCGCAGCCCCTGCCACTCAATTATTGGCAGGGGCTGTACTTTGTTATTTTCTATCGGCATCAGCGCCCGTGAAAATCGAATTCGACAGTGAGGGAAAGCAGACGGAAGTCGAGTCCCCCTTCAACGCGCAGGTCAAACCCCTGCCCTACACCGGGTTCGGGAATCTGTGATACCCTGATATCACCACTATACGGGTACAGAAGCAAATCTCTCGCGGCTTCATAATGTTCCCATTGCGAGGAGAGAGTTCCCTTGTAGTCAAATATCGGGTTACTTTCGAGCACCCTCAGCCGCACTCGCCCTTCTTGCCGCACAGTGTTGTAACTGCGCATATTTTCCAACGCCATTGTCTGTAATTCGGAGCTGAAAACAGCCCCAACTGTATAAATACGCCCCTTTTCGAAACCGGGCATGATAAACCTGCCATCCGCACCGATAGTCACCTTAACGGCAACAGAGGGATTATCTGCCGGGTACAGAACTCCTTTCAGTCCCGCCAGATGTTTGCCGACATTTACAGCCGGAGAAGTCAGCGCCTTACTCACCGCTCCGTCTACAAACAAATCGGGTACCATTCGCTCGATGGAGCAGGTATTGCTGCGTTCATTGAGCACAACAAGCCAGACCTCATCTTCAGCCCCTGCGCGCGACGGCATCGTGGCCAGTTGCAGCACTTTGCGCCCTTGCAAACTGATACGCTGCCAGGCTGTCACCTGTTGCTCGGTATTGGTTGTCAACACAGCCAGAGTATTGTCGCGCATCATTACCCATATCCGGGTATCTGTGCCGCGCTGTACGGCGTACGATTTCACACCGGCGGCAAAAAGGTGCTCCGAGAGCAAACTGGTATCTGTCGAAGTAAAACCATCTGCTGTGAGTTTGTACGATATCTCTCGCAGACGTTTACCGCCACGCTGCACGTAAAAAACCGTATTTTCCACACCTTGTGCATCCATTATCTCACAGCCCACCGACGACTGGCGCACAAAAGCAGCATTTGAGGGAGTAATGGTTCCCCCCTCTGACCCACTCAGAGTCCACTCACTATCCGTCGTACCTACAAGCAGACTGCGTGTCGGGCAAACCCAGCAAATCCGGCTCTGATTATCTGTCGCAAGCGTGAGGTGCAGCGCTGAATCATCCGCCGAACTGACCTGAAAGTTCGCAAAATCATTCACTCCGCTGGCAATCAGCGTAGTGGGCAACCCGGAAAAACCACCAAACCACAGTCGCCCCTGGTGAAGACCACTGAAAATAGGATAACCGTTTCTCGCCCCATAGGCCCCGAAACTCCATCTGCGAGTGAAGAAAGAACGGCAGGGTTCCTCATACACTGTAACCAGTTCCCCCCGTGCCTGAGTAGGTGATATGTATTCGCGTATAATGAATTTTTGTTCTTTGGTTCCACCCATGATATTAAAATACACATTGGGTCCCAAAGTCTCGGCCGTAGCCGAGCTGCGACACACCAACATCATACGGCAAGGGTAATCCTCCGAACCTGAAATGATGAAGTTCTTTCGCTCAGAATAGGCGTTCTGCTCAAATGTGCGTATGCGAGTCCAGTGCCAGTGTCTGAAATCAGGATCGACGGTTGAGTTGTCGTAGCTGCGCCAGAGTTCCCATACAGCATTCCACTCGCCACCAGTACGGATTTCCCAATCCCCACAAACCTCGTAGGGTGCTCCTTCATGTAACCGCATGGCTCCTGGAAAAAAATACTCAGGATATTGAGAAGCTGAGGGATGGCCATTGTAATATTCAGGCCTGTAAGGTCTTATAACAGTATAAAAACTATACATTTTAGACGCAGCATCATACTCCGTCCATACGTGGTCATTATTAACGGCATCAAGCATGAGACTGGGCAGTTCAGCAGAATCAATGTTGAAAGACCTGTTCTGAAAGAGCGTGCGCGACGGGGTCTCAGCATCGGCAATCACGACCTCCCGGTCAACCATGTCAGCGCTAAACTTGTAAGAATCACCATGCAGGGTCAGCAGAGCAGTTTTCCCGCCATACTCCATCTGCACCCCCAGTGCATCCAGCTGCTGCTGGTACGTTTCGCGAGGAAAAGGCGACGGGGTAAAGACTGAGCAACGCCAATCATTGTCAGCATATCGACTAAGTACCAGAGGTTCACGATATGCACTCGTAATATAAACGACATCATTCACCTGGGTACACCGCAACGCCTGAACTTCAGCAGCCGTAACCCAGGGGG
The DNA here is from genome assembly GCA_045592685.1 of Akkermansia sp. Lineage (GTDB taxonomy): Bacteria > Verrucomicrobiota > Verrucomicrobiia > Verrucomicrobiales > Akkermansiaceae > Akkermansia. Next base: position 22,195 of record JAZNVF010000088.1, read on the forward strand.
CACTCAGTTCATATATGGAGCCGTCTTCGCGGAGTACATGCCGCCCGTTACGAAACACGCGCATTCCCCCCGGATATAGTTCGAGCATGAGAGAGTCACTCTCTGAAAAACAAAAGGGAATTAACCGCTCTCCTTCTGTAACCTCAGAAGCTGCCGCTGTCAGAAATTCTGTACCAAAGCGCCGACGTAATCCACCATAGGGCTGAACCAGAAAATTATGTACCAGTGCAGCCCCGCGCTGGTACGCCTGCAAATCAAAACGCGTAGCCAGCCAGGGGCTGAGCTCGCCTGCGGTAAAACCGAGTACAAAGGGTGAATCTTGCATAGACCTGTCTTTTTAGCACAGTTTGAGCTAAAAAGACAGGTAAAAATAAGCATCGCGGCGAGTTGTCACTTGCCTGCCGGGGGAGGGAAAAGCTGCAGGATTTCGCTGTCCCCCGCTGCCATATCCCGAGCGGAGCGGTGCACCCTGCCCCCCACATAGTCAGGGTCGGCCCCCAGCTGCAGCAGCAGGCGCACTTCATGGCGCATCTGCTCTGCCACGGCTTTGCAGAGCGCTTGGTTGAGGTCCTCCCGCACGCTCTCGCCTATTCTGCACCCCAGCTGCTGCAGGGCAGCCACATTGTCCGCACGGCCATGCATGGCAGCCAGTATGAGCAACCCGCCATCCGGGGGCAATGCAGCCCCGCCTTTAACCAACTGCTCAATGAGCCCGGGACCGGCCTCTACGACGGCAGTAAAGAGCCAATCGGCTCCATAGCGCTGCACCTGAGCCCCCTTGGCTATCAACTGAGGTACTACCGCTGTGCGGTTGTAGAGCACAGCGCAGGCCATGGCGAAGTTGATATCCGGACTGCGGCGAGCCAACAGTCCGGCATGCGGTTTGCCGCTCACCAGCGACCACTCGGCAGCGCGCCCGGGGTGTACCCCGCGGCTGAGCAGAAAATCCACTACTTCGTGGTGGCCGTAAAGAGCGGCCATCTCCATGGCGAAGGTAGCATGTTTCGCCCCGGCAAAGAGCAACAAGCGCACGCAATCCGTATGTCCGGCAGCGGCAGCGTAGATAATGGGGGTACGCTCGCGCACATCCCCGGCCTCTATATCGCAGCGGCTCAGCAGCGCGCGCACGCAATCCGTCTTGCCCAGAGCAGCGGCCAGCATGAGGGCATTCCCACCGCAGTTGAGCCCATGCCCGAGGTAGTGTTCCTCATCCGGACCGGCCATGGGGGTGGGGATTCTGCCCGGTACCATGCGGTTCATGATATGGAACCCGCCGGGCAGAGCGGCCGGATTCCCCTGCTCTATAGCCGCCACGGTTTCGGGGGAAAGGTAGCGGTCTTCCTTCCGCTGAGGTTCCGGCGGCAGCACCCGCGCCCCGGCCTGCACAAGCATGGGGTAGGCACAGTTCTCCTGCATATAATACCCTACCTCACAGCGCGAGGCATCGGCCCCGGCATCGAGCAATTGCTGCACAACCTTGCTGTTACCGGAGAGTGCGGCCTTCTCCAGCGCCCACATGCCGCGGTACTCCACATTGGGGTCAGCACCGGCTGCCAGCAGCAGAGCGACAGTACCGGCGGAATCCGGAACCGTGGTGGTGAGTGAATCCATGGCCATCATCAGCGCCGGGATTCCATCGATATCGCAGGCATTCGGGCTCACCCCCTCGGCCAGCAGTCGGCTGACCATCTCCTTGTCGCTTCGGCCAACGGCATGCAGCAGTTGCAGTTCGCGAGAGGCTTGCAAACCATGCCGGCTCAGGCCATCAGTGATAGCCCTGCCGTTCCACTTCATGCTGAGGGCGAGTTCCAGGGCATGATACCCGGCTGCGTTCCTCGCCTGCATGTCAGCCCCGGCAGCGGCAAAGAGTTCGATGATGTCGGGAACCTCCCGGGTCGAGTAGCCCTCCCCCACGCGCTCAATACCGGGCAAGGCCAGCAGCGGAGTGCAGCCCTTGTCATCGCGGGCATTCACATCGGCACCGGCGTCCAGCAGCATCTTAGCGACCTCGGCCCCCTGAACGTAGAACAGCGGAGTTCGCCCCAGATAATCGCGGGCATGCACATCAGCCCCGGCCGCCAGCAGCTCGCGGCAGACTTCCGGCTTGCGCACATGGTGCAAGGGTGTAGAACCATCGGCATAGCGCTCATTCACATCCGCCCCATGCTCCAGCAGCAGGCGCAGATTCGCCGGTTGATACAAAGCATGGCGCAGGTAACCATGCGGCTCAAATCCCATGTCGAGCAACAGGCGCAGCGGCTCTGTCGACCCGGAATATGCTGCGGGGAACATGACGCTGCGCCCCTGGTCATCGGTAATCTCAGGGTCAGCACCGGCTGCCAGCAGGCGGCGCATGGCATCCACATTGCCTTCAGAGGCAGCATTGCTGAACAAAGGTCGAAATCCATGTTGCAGCACATCAATACCGTAAAAACCGGGGGTATGGGTAAAGAGGTCCGGGCACTGTTTATGATAGCAGGGCAGATAGTGAGTAACCTGACCGCGAACGTAGTATTCAATCACCAACTGACTACGCAAATCCCCCAACTTCTCGGCCAAGCGCTGCAGTGTGCAACCATCTGTCGCCTTACGCTTACCGTCTGCGCCCTTTTCAAGCAGATAGGCCACCATAGCCGAGCCTTTTTTGTGGCGCAAAGCCAGCTCGATGAGCCCTTCACCCTCAGCAGGTTCGGCAAAAGGCAGCAAATCCAGCACATCGAGACTGCCACTGAGCACCCCGGCTCGATATAGCGCAAGCCCCTGCTCCGAATGAGCCTGCGGGAGTTCCGCGCCCTCGCCCAGCAAGGCAAGCAGGCGCTCGTAATCACCGGCCTGCACAGCCTGCGACAGTGAATCTGCGGTCGGTTCAGCCATGCACACCATAGCCGGCACGGCAAGGCACATCGTTATAGGTATAATCGGGTTCATATCAGGGATTAGGTTGAGTGGGTGATGAAAGTTCCGGGGTTCCGGCAAAATGGCAGCCCTGCTGCACGGCATATTCCGCAGCGGTCAGCCCATGGCGACGGCGAGTTATATCGACCCCGGCCTGCAACAGCTCCGGCAACACCACATCATTCGCCCAGGGGCAAGAATCCACCCACTCATGCAGCGGGTAAAAGTTCGGGCGATTGACATTTGCCCCGGCCTGAACCAGGCGGGTCACAAGTCCGGGGTGGTTACGACGCACAGCAAGCCCAAGAGCCATATCGACATCAGGCTCGCGCAGGGAGAGCAGTCCCGGGTGCGGATTATCGCTCATGAACGCCCACTCGGGTGCAAGCCCGGGGCGCACACCGGTAGCCAGCAAACTGTCAATCACAGCATGTTGTCCGGCATAGGCCGCCATATAGAGCGCAAACTGCACCTGGCGAGCCCCGGCCGCCTGCAACAGGCGCACACAGTCGGCGTGACCATTCACAGCAGCATACACAATGGCCGTGCGACCGGCGAAATCACAGGCCTCTATATTTGCACCGCGCCCCATCAGCACGGAGAGCAGCGCCGTCTTGCCAGCAGCCGCAGCCAACATGAGGGGAGTCCCCTCATAGTGCCGCCCGAGCCCGCGGCCGGAGTCGTGGAAGGCATCGCTTCCGCGCAGGGGCATGATACGGTAAGCCAGCAAATGACGCGGCAGAGTTCGGAAATAGGCCACGTCATTCTTTTCCACGGCCTCCTGCATGGGTACGATGTATTCATCTATCGGCTCCGGTCCCGGAGACCAGACCGGTTCAGGTGCGGCAGCGGCCTGCAGCATGCCGATAATCTGCAAGTCACAGTTGAGCGAAAGTGCCGCCGAAAGAGCCTTGGCCGCGGCGACTCCGCTGCCCCCGGTGCATTCCCGGCAGAGAGCATAGCAGAAATCATGGCAGGCGAAGCTCCCGCACGCAGGGCAACAATCAAAGGACTATCGGCATGCCCGGCCACCGGCTCGCGGTATGGTATGTAATCAAACATGTCAGGGTTACCGCACAAAGCGGCCGCACGCACGAGAGAGTCGTACTCAATCGAATCTGTCGGCAGAGAGACGCCGCCGCGCAGTAACAATTCGCGCACGGCAGTCACATCTCCCCGGCTCACAGCCGCTGAGAGCAACTCCTGCGATGGAGCTATAGCTACAGCAGCAGGCGGCACATCAGCAGCGGAAAGCAAACCGTTTGCGCAAAGGGTCGACAACATCATCTGGGTAATTGCACTTATTTTCATGATTTCTCGTAAAGTATACGCCGGTAGTTGATTCTATCTTTCAAAAAAAATGAGCACCCTGCCACGTTTTTCCGGCGACAGGGTGCGAAAATGTATTCCCGGGGCTCTTCCTATCAGGCCTTGGCCTCGTCGGAAGTCGAGGTGGCAGCGGGAGTCTCGGGAGCAGATTTGCCCAGGTAAGAGGGCAGCTCCACGCCCAGACTGCCGGCAAGCTCGTGCAGCGGTAGGGTTCCGGTCACAAGGTTCTGGACGAAGCCACCCACGCTGCCGGACTTGTCGTTGCCGCTGCCCATGACTACCACCTTGTCGAAGGTGAGACCGCGCACGGCGCTGGCCTGAGTCTCGACAATCTGCGGCAGCTGCTCGGTGACAAGCAGACCGGAAGCCGCACGGGCATCGCCCGCAGCAGCCACAATCTGGCGGAAACCGGAGGCCTTTGCTTCGAGCGCAGCCTGAATGGCAGCAGCCTGACCACGACCCACCAGTTCCAGACCTTCACCTTCGGCCTTTTTCTTGAGGAGCAGAGCCTCAGCCTCGCCCTTGGCCAGCTCGAGAGCGGCGTCACCCTCAGCCTTGTTGGCAATCACGAGAGCCTGTGCCTTACCTTCCTGCTCTTTCACAAGCACGGCGGCTACGGCTTCGGCAGCGATTTCTTTCTTGCGCTTCTGGATTTCGGCGGCCACGAGTTCATTGGCAGTCTGAGTGGCACGCTCCAGTTCAGCGCGCTTCATTTCCGCCTCACGGTTAGCGATGTAGCCAGCTTCTTCAGCCTTGGCGGCCTGTTCTTTCTCGGCCACCACAGCTATACGATGAGCCTCAGCCTGGCGAACTTTCAGGCGGGCGTTGGAATCGGCGACCTTCATCTGGGCTTCGTTGTTACCCTCCACAGCAGCGGCATTGGCCATAGCCACCTGCACCGTCTGGTCACGCAGAGCCTCGGCTTTACCGATTTCACCACGGCGGGTTTCCTCGGCCACCTTAATCATGGCGTCGTTGATAGCGCGAGCGGCGGCCTCCTGACCGAGAGCGGCAATGTAGCCGGAGGCATCACGAATATCGGTGATGTTGGCATTGATGAGGTAAAGCCCCACCTTGTGAAGTTCCACATCCACACCGCCGGTAATGCCCTTGATGAGTTTCTCTCGGTCGGCGTTAATCTCTTCGATGGTGAGGGAGGCAATAACCACACGCATCTGCCCCATGATGATTTCAGAAGCGAGGTCGCGGATGTCCTGGCGAGTGCGCCCGAGCAAACGGCTTGCGGCGTTCTGCATGATTTCCGGCTGAGTGCTGATACCGACGATGAAGGAGGAAGGCACGTCCACACGGATGTTCTGGCTGGAAAGGGCTCCCTTCAGCGGCACATCGATGTTGAGCGGGTTCAAATCCATGAACGAATAGCTCTGGATAAGCGGCAGCACAAAAGTGGCGCCACCGTGTATGCACTTGGCCGAACGACCGGCACCCACGTTACCATAAACGATAAGGATTTTGTCTGACGGGCATTTCTTGTAGCGGGTAAGCAGCAGGCCTATCACGCCCATAACGAAAACCACCAGGATAATCACGACCATAATGGACCCGAAAGTACCGGAGTCCGAAGAGGCGCGGGCAATCACATTGCAGATGTTGTCAATCATAGTATTGTAGTGTTTTTATTTTGTGGAAGAAGTTTGAGGGGAAAGAGGGCGCACGGTGAGCTGGTATGTAGTTGCCGCCACCACCTCGATGCGGGTCTGTGCTGGCAGGGGGTCACTGCCCTCCTGCACAGCAGCCATGGTAATAAGCTGGCTGGGATGGCTCACCTGAACCTGCCCCCCGGGCTCACCATGGGGCGGTATGGTCACATAAACGGTACCGGTCATGCCCACCAGACTTTCATATTTCAGGGAGCCGTCGGATTTGAGACTGTAAATGGCTTTGATGATTCCGGCAATGAGGAAAAACATCACAACTCCCACCAGCACACCAACCGTAATACCCAGCCCCACGCCGGAGCCGTTCACCACTGCCAGGTAACCACCCCAGCCAAACCCCAGTACAAACCCCATAACAGCCTGCACGGAGAACGAACCGCTGCCGCCGTCTACAGAACCGGCATCAAAATCGCTATCGCCTATATCTGCCACAAAGGCAACCACAAAAGTTATGGCAGAAATCAGCGTGGCTATCCACGCAATCGCACAAAATATACCGGTAGCCGTGCTGAAATCAGGCAGCAGAGATGCAGCATCAAGTATACGTGTGAGCCATTCAAAAGCTTTAACGAGGGTTTCCATATCGCAGAGTAACTTCTGCGTACATACTACCACCTCTGCCCCTGCCTGGTCAAACATAAAGTGCGCCACGGTCATTTTTTTACTTAAAATTAGGGACTCAGACAGTTTAGGCTTGCAAAGTTCTGCAAACGTGATATCATACGCCCACCTCTGAGGGTCGATTTGCCGCAGCCACGAAAAATCAACCAACACTTAAGAGATTATTACGACAATGAGCGAAATCAACGTCAACGACTTCAAAGTCAACGAGAAAGACACCGGTTCCACCGGTTTCCAGGTAGCTGTGCTCACCAAGCGCATCGCCCACCTTACCCAGCACCTGTCTGCCAACAAGCATGACCACGCTTCTCGCCGCGGTCTGCTCATGATGGTTGCCAAGCGCCGTAAGCTGCTGGACTATGCCAAGCGCACCGACAACGAGCTCTACAAGAGCCTGCTTGCTCGCCTGGGTCTCCGCCACTAATTGCTCGGTGGGCTGAGAAGTCACCCGATATATACAATTCACAGAAAAGCCGCAGAGAGGTCGAACTCTGCGGCTTTTCTGTGTTAACTAAAGTCTGCAATCTCCCGTAATTCCCACAGAAAAAGCCGGATGTTATCAGGCGACGCTCCCACGCTGCTCTATTTCACGCTGCATCATCGGTACATATACCTTACGCTGGAACATGGGGGGCATCAATCCCTCTTTGATCGCCATTGAAGACAAAACCTTCACCATAGCTATGCTTGAATAGGTTTGGAATACCCACATAAAAACACCGGCACTGATATAGAACATTATCGACATAGCTACAGCCGGGACAAAGAAATAATACATATACGCGCAATCTCGTACCCTCATCAGATAAAATCCAAGACGCATAGAACAAACTATAAACACAGCATGCAAAATGATCAGCATCACCAACCCTACAATCCCCGTTCTGTGAATTGCAGTTATCCAGCCACTATGCCATTGGCCCTCTGCAGCAAAATCTCTGTTGGAACTCACGTAAGTTCCACGACTTTGCGCTACCATACGCAGTTTATACCTATACAAATCCCATCCATATCCATCCCCCCAGACATAATCCTTGATATAGCCAGTCGATGGGTCAAGCGCCCAGTCCCACATTTCATAACGCCAGTCCAGTGACCCCTTAGCATCAAAAACCTCCCGACCTTGCACCTCAACTCCGGGCACAGACGATAAAACGCGCTTAATCCCTGACGGCAATTCATTTACAACCCCAACCGAACTCATCAGACACACGCCCCCATAAGCAACCCCTCCCAACACGAACAACGACAACACTCTCCTGCGGACAATCTGCATAAAGATCATGACCAGACCGACCTCAAGCAATCTACTACGAAAACCGGATAACATAATACCCACGACACCAATCACATACACGCATAATTTCCATGGTGAGCATACAATTGCAAACACACTATATAAGCATGCCATATAGTTGCATAACATCATCCCCAACCCAAGGAAAGAACCAAAACGAGTATTCGTCATCCGCTCGCCCAAATCAGGCTCAATCTCTGCTTCTACTGCGGTCCCTCCGCCTCGGGCAAGTCCAATTCCGGTTTTTATAACCACCAGAATCAGAGAAACATAAAACAAGATTTTAAACAATCTGCCAATACTGCGTAAATTCATTGGCACGATACTCACAAATATGTAGAACAGCAGCGCCATCACAGCCCATACATACTCCGCACCGCCGAGCATTACTTTGTCAGAATCCGTTATCGGATTACGCAACACCTCAAGTGACACCGGATGCCGCACCCACGTCAACATGAAATAACAGGTAAAAACAAATACCACGACATCCAATATCGGTAATTTGTGCCACGTAATCTTAACATGACCAAGCGAGTACATGATAAGCCAGAACACCAGCAACGCCGCCGCCGTCACATACATTATCGGCAACTTGGTCGAAATGTCCAACGCTGAAATCAGTGGCGGCGCTACAAAAGCACACACCCAGCAGTGCTTCCCCAGACACAGCAGCAGCAGCACCCCCAAAACGATACCTGTGGGCAGCAATGCTTGTTTAGCGCCCTCAGATGCCAGAGAACCGGCCACAAACGCCAATGCTGACAATAAAATCAGCAAAACAATCGTTTTAATGGAACCGGTTCCCATGGCAAATATAGAATATGCCGGGATTTAAAGAGCCGAGGGAATTTCCTTCCCCAGGTCAGAAGCCTTACGCCCCTTACCATCACCGGCAATGCGCTCAAGCACAACATCCCGATATCCCATGCCACCGGGAATCATCGGAAGAACGTGCACATCATGCGGCACCATGACATCAAGCACATAAGCCTCCTCAGACTCCAACATGCGCTGAATAGCCGGAGCCAGTTCAGCAGGCTCCACTACACGCTCGCACTTAATACCGAACCCGGCACAGAGAAGCGGATAGTTCGGATAAAGAACCTCAGGCGTATGATGCGTCGGGTCATATTGTTCAGTCGGGTCAGCAAGGAAAGTATTCGCACGGTGAGAATCATACTTCAGGTCCTCCCACTGCACCACCATACCAAGGTGTTGATTATCGATAATGATGCACTTGATGGGCATGTGTTCTGTGCGAATGGTACCAAGCTCCTGAACATTCATGAGGAACGAACCATCACCATCGATGTTGACAATCGGCAAATTCGGATAGGCCACATGCGCGCCCATGGCAGCCGGCAACCCGTACCCCATGGAGCCGAGACCACCAGAAGTGGACAAACGGCGGGGCTTATTGAAACGATAGAACTGCGCAGCAAACATCTGGTGCTGACCGACGCCTGTACAGATAACTGCCTCCTTATCACCTAACTGACGATACAATTCTTCGATGACAGACTGCGGAGCAATCTCATGTTCGCGGGTCTCGTAGCACAGGGGATAATCCTTCTTCCACTGCTCAATAATACCGAACCATTCAGGGCGATTCTCAACAGCATACTCCCGCACTGCATATCCCTCTTGCTCAAGTCTGGAGTTCAGATATCGAAGAGCAGCCCCGGCATCGGCCCGAATCGCCATCTCCACCTTCTTGTTCTTGTTGAGCTCTGCGGCATCATAATCAATATGAATAATGCGGGCATGCTCACAGAAAGTCTTCACAGCCCCTGTCACTCGGTCATCGAATCGAGCGCCGATAGCCAGCACCACATCAGCCTCATTCACAGTATTATTGGCATACACTGCACCATGCATACCAAGCCAGCGCACGGACAGAGGGTGATCCTCAGGCATAGCCCCTATCCCCATCAGTGTGGTAGCAACAGGAATCTGCAATCTTTCGGCAAACTCACGCAGCTGCTCCGCAGCCTCAGCTATTACCACACCGCCACCGGCATAGATAGCCGGACGACGGGCACCCTGCAGCAACGGCAATACAGCATCCAACGCCTCTGTCGGAAGCGGCAACTCCGGATGATAACCGGGCAAATCCATAGGTGCATCAAAATCTGGTTCAAAAACCCCCTCCTGGAAATTCTTGGGAATGTCTATCACCACCGGCCCCGGGCGCCCCGTGCGAGCAATATAGAAAGCCTCCTTAATAATGCGGGGAATATCCTCCAGCTTGGTCACCAGATAACTATGCTTCACAATAGGAGCGGTCATACCGAAAACATCCGTTTCCTGGAACGCAGAACTGCCGATAAGTCCGCTACCAACCTGAGCGGTAATGGCAACCATGGGCACAGAATCCAAGAAAGCATCCGCAATCGGCGTAATCATATTCGTAGCGCCAGGCCCCGAAGTAGACATGCACACGCCAACCTTTCCGGTCACACGGCCATACCCTTCGGCAGCAAAAGCCCCGCCCTGTTCATGTCGAGGAAGAATCGTACGAATGGAAGGCTCGTGGCTGAGTGCCTGGTGCATGGGCATGCTGGCACCACCGGGGTACGCAAACACTACATCGACCCCCTCACGTACAAGGCTCTGTACAAGGGCCTCAGCCCCGTTCATTTTCTTGCGGGCGGACGGTGTAACAGTATGGGAATCGCTCATAGCTCTGATATCTGTTTTTAATGTTGAAAAATAGCGAACCGGTGTTCTTCTACCCCGGCGCAGAGATATTCTAGCAAAAAAAAATCTGCATGAAAAGTTTTTTTTCACGCAGATGTGGCAGCAAATGACAAATTAGTAGTAATCAGTCCCCTGCTGAAGACGCCGTCGAAGCACGAAAGGCCTCTTCATCACAAATGACAGACACCCTTCCGCCCACCCCCATCAGCAGAGTGAGTTCATTAAGATCGTAGGCATCCATACGCAACACCTTCCCCCGCAGGCGCCCCCCGGCCGCAATCGACCAGCCATTCTCCAGCACAAGCACACGCTCCGCCGCCAGAAAACGCATATCGTGCCTGAGCAACGGAGAATCGCCAAGATACCCATGCCGCGCCGTTACCACCGTCTCTTCATTAACAGAGTTCTGCCAACTCGACTCAAGCACCAGATTATACGCAGCCACCAGCACCTCACCATCCCACACAGTCAGCTCACGCTGAAGAGGCCTGATTTCCATACGCAAGCGCATCGGCACGTATACCACTGACTGACCAATCTTCAGCGAAGACGGCTCAACCATACCATTGAGCAGCATGAGAACATCTACAGGGCACTTAGTTTCAGCAGATACACGGGTCAGATTATCACCTCTTTTCACCTTATACACCGACAGCCCGGGATGTTCGCGCGACAAATAACGCCTCACATTAATACCGGAAGTAATCTGCCGGGCTTCGCGACCTGCTATTCCTTTCTCTGTCACAAACGGACGCAACAACTCAACCGCAGCATCACCCCTCTGACTACGCACAAGTTCGCGAGCCTCCTCCAACTGAGCAGGGCGTCTCGGCCAAAGTGAATAATTTGCAACATCTTTTGCCTGAACTACAGCCAGCACACTACAGAAGACCACGGCGTTTAAAATCGAAGAAATTGATATCATGAGATTTTTGTATCATTTCAAGCATAAAACAAAGCAGAGATATCTCCCAGCTGTCATCTACCCCCTGCAACACGGTTCGGTATGCATCCCCGGAATGCAGAGCCTCTCGCACCACACGCTCGCCCACTTCTTCAATACGCTCATGCAAATACTCCACCGTTACCTCCGAGCGGCTGAAACGAAATCCATACCTCACGAGGGCGCGTACCGGAGCTCCGAGCTCAGCCATTCGCTCCAGAAATTGGCGAGCAGAACTGCTGAACCCCTCCATCTCTACCCCCATCAAATCGGCAGGTCGAAGTATACGCGGGCGATTTGCCTCAATCCAACCACTGCGTATCCTGCAATGCCCTGCAGCGTCCAGAGGTTCTGAAAGCAGCAAAAAATTAAAACGAGTATCACCAAAGGTGTCTATACGCCGATCCGGCACATAGAGCACTTTGGTATTCTTCAGAGCATAGTCAGCTACGGCATCGATACTCATTTTCCCTGAAAGAGCAGGTAAGCAAAAAGGCGGCTCCACCCAAAGCCATGGAGGAACCGCCCAATAGAAAAGGTTGTCGAGTTGCCATCAGGCCTGATTGGCCTTAATGTATGCAACAACGTCAGCCACAGACTTGAGCTTCTCGGCGTCTTCGTCAGGCACCTCTACGGAGAACTTCTCCTCGAATGTCATGACGAGTTCAACCGTATCGAGGGAATCTGCACCCAGATCCTCGATGAACTTAGCGTCGGTGGTCACCTTCTCGGGGTCAACGCCGAGCTGCTCGACGATGATTTCCTTTACCTGTGTTTCAATGCTGTCGGACATAAGATTTACTGTTTAGTAAGTGCCATTATAATAACGCAACCAGCGTGAACATGCAATAAAAATTTGCGTTTCTATAAAAAAAGTGTCAGAAAAGTGCCGCAGCCAAGGCATTCAACCCAAGAAAGGTCAGCCTGGGTTCCACACAATCAATATCCGGTAAGAAACGGGAAAGCAATGCTGCATCCCCCCCGGTTGCGACCACATAAGGCTTATAGCCAATCTCTTGCGATAGCGAATCAAGCACTCCGCGCACCAATCCGCAATACCCGTACAAACAGCCGGATTGCATGGCTTCCACTGTGTTCCGACCAATGGCCTTGGGGGCTGACGGAAGCTCAATCCGGGGCAACTGAGCCGTTTCGCTGGCTAGACAATGCACCATAGATGTCAACCCCGGCGCGATAACCCCACCTACAAACCTGGCACACCCGTCCCCGGGCAACACTACATCAAAAGTTGCAGCAGTTCCGAGATCCACAGCTATTCCGGGCACCCTCCCCAACTGAACCATACCTGCCACATTAGCAATACGGTCAGCGCCTAACGTGGCACACCCTGGGTAATCAAGCACGAAATCAGATATATTTTCGCTACTGACAAATAGCACATCTGCTCCAAAAGCCCGCCGAATTTCAGCAGCAACACGTGGCACAACACTTGCCACCAGAATCCGCGAAACATCACGTTTGCCAAGCTTTTTTAAAAGAGCCTCAGCGGTCACTTGGACTGTGGGCAACACCAGCAACTCATCCTGAAGTTGCCCATCACATGAAAACATCAACTTTGTACGCGTGTTAGAGTTATCTATAAGAAGAGTCATATTTCAAATCATCATCATATATTAAACCTACGCTCCAGTTCATCTACGATACGAGGTGCAGCTCCATGTCGCGCAGTCCTCTGCATTGCTGCGGTCAGTCGAGCCCAACCGGCGGCACCGTTGTTCAGAAGAGAATGTAAACGTGTAATCAGCTCGGTAGTCGTACCGGCTGTCACTCCGGCCTTATCTGCCAGTAACAATGCCAGATTCCCCTGCTCCTGCCCCGGCAGAGCGTAATTTACAATAACAGGCAATTCAGAGCTGTAGGCCTCAAACATCGTTGCCGCGCCGGCCTTTCCTATATAAAAATGACTCTCAGCAAACAAACCCGGCATATCATCCGAGTGGCGTATCACCCTCACACGAGGGCTCTCAAAGCGCGACAAAACCTCTGCACGCTCACCTGCAATCACTGTAATATGCGCACCGGGCCAGACATCTGACAAAGCCGTCAAATCCGAACATACCCGGCGCAGCGGAGCGTATGCTCCATACACCAATCGCAGATTCTGAGGAGATGGAGCAACGCGCCGCCCTTTCAACTCGGCAAACTCGCGACGTACCGGAAAACCGGTTACCACCATCCTCTCCGGAGCCAAAGCATAGCGCTCACTGACAAGACGATGTGAGTGCTCATCGGGCAGGAAAATCAACGGCGCCTCCGTGACCATCCATGGCCTGCTGATTTCGAGAGAATCCGTCACTACCACAGCATAAGGCACACGCACACGCCCCTCTCGTATGAGAGCATCCAGCATGTGAGCAAACAGTGGGTATGTGCACACTATACATTGTGGCTCAAAGTCATTCACCAATCGCCCAATACATGCTGTAACATCACTAAGAATCAAAGAATGAGCCTTTGCAGACCAGTCTGCCGTATCCGTCTGAGCATAAGTCACCCCCCAGAGCCAGGGCAAACGCCGCACACAGAGATGATAAAAGCGCCGAGTCATTTCGAAAATGAAAGGGTGGGCAAGAGCGCAGGGATCACTCACCAACACTTCATATCCCCGCTCAGTAAGCTCAGATTCAATCGCATGAGCCGCTGCATGGTGCCCGGCACCATAACCGACGCTGAGTATCAACACTCTTTTCCTCTGCTGCATGGTTTGCATCATCAAAAAGACAAACCCGCCGAGATTGATCGGCGGGTTTGCCATTCGTAGTTTATGGTAACAATTTTGATGGGCGCCCTTCCCAAGGGCCTCGCTCCGGAACAAACACCTGATCGTTTGGCAAAAGCTTGATCGAACGGTCACCGGCACTGAAATAATCGTACGTACGGGTAACCCCCTTACGCGTCACCTGAATGTTCCTGGAACCGTGTACAGAGATATCACCGCATTCCATAAGAACCTGAATCAGGGTTATCCCGGGACGATACACTACCACCTTCTTGGCATTCACATTGCCAGAGACGGTGATACGGCGCGTCATGAGCTGCAGAGTCTCGTCTTCCGAACCAACACGCGCCATTACAATGGGACGTGTATATATCTTCTGATCCTGATATAATTTACGCACATGATCCCCCAGCTGACGCGCAGTCATACCAACAACCCTTACTCGATTCGCAAGATACGGCAGCATAATCGTACCGTCATCATTGCTGACCTGATAAGGACCATCCACATTCGCCTTATCCTCCGAAGGGATATCTCTGAACTCAAGCCTTACATACCCGCCCTTTCGCGCACGAGGCTCCTCAGTCACGCTTTCTTCGTAATCTCTCTGAGCCATCGCAGGCATCACAGCAACCAATGCCATGACCGGCGTGAACAGTAACGAGAAAAATTTCCGTCTCATATTCTTTTTACAAACAAGTGTTAATAAATATCATTCTCAGACTCATCTTTGTCGCTATCTTTCTTCTCAGTAGCGGCCATCGCAGGAGATTTCGATTCCGTACGCATTTCACGCCGCTCAGCGTCGTTCGTGTAATATGAATAATACGTCGTGTAGTACTGATACTGAGAATCAGCGCTGATATCAACATTATTCATCACGAGCCCCATTATCTGCCCACCGACATTTTGTATAATCGAGCGAGCGCGCAGCAGAGCCTTCAGCGGCATCTTACTGGGCTGCAGCACGAGAAGTGCGGCATCCACCTTGCTCACCAACAGAGAAGCATCACTCACACCCAGCACGGGAGGTGAGTCAAACAGCACAATATCAAATCGCTGGTTAACTTCAGAGAGCAGCTGATTCATACGGTGAGAACTCAGCACACCCGAAGGGTCGTTCGGCTGCGGACCGGACGGCAACAGATAGAGATTCGGAGTATTGGTCTTCACCACCACATCCTTAAGCTCCATATCACTGGTCAGATAATTAGACAACCCAAGCTCTGCGTCCACTTCTGTATAGCGATCCAGTCTGGGACGGCGCATATCTGCATCCACCATCAGCGTACTGTAGCCGGCAGACGCAAATACATATCCAAGATTAGTAAGAGTGGTCGTCTTACCTTCACCGGCATTCGCCGAAACTACTGCCAGCGTGCGTGCCTTGTACAGAGATTTCTTCAATTCAACATTCGTACGCAGAATTCGATACGCCTCCACATCAGGGCTGTTACCATCTTGCAGCAACAAAAGACCTACATCCTGGGGAATTACGCCAAGCACAGGAAGCCCCAGATGACGCTCAGCCTCCTCAAGAGACTTCACGGACGTATCGAAATAGCTGAACACAACAGCCACTACCAACCCCAGCATAATACCGGCTGCTGCACCAACTGTCAGGTTAAGCTTATAGTTCGGACTGCTGGGAACCGATGCAACCTGAGGGGTACTGTGAATCTCAATACTCTGGCGAGGAGTCATCAAACGCATGCGATCGATGATATAATCGTTCTCAAGCTTATCATATCGAGCCTTTTCTGCACTGTACTCCTGCAGAGCAGTCATGACTTTCTGGTCCTCCAGCGCTTTTTCACGCAGCTTATTACGAGCTGCACGCAAGCGATTTTCCACCTCCACTAGCTCAGACTTTTTAACCTCAAGCTGATCCAGCATAGCGTCTCTCATACCAACAAGCTCCGCAAACAGAAGTTCCTGTGTATTTTTATGCTGCTCTGCCAGACTCATCATAATAGGGTGGTGCTCACCGTAACCTGCTATTATCTTCTGACCTTTGAGTTCTTCTTCTTCCCTGTATGTCTCATTCAACTCTCGAACCCTCGCAGAACTATACGACTCGGCAGACAGCAGTCCTGTGCGTGTCACGTAACTGAGCAACTCCTCATCTTTAAGAGTCTGCAGCTTCTGCACGTGAACCTTCATCTGAGAAATCTCAGACTCAAGAGTCAGGCGAGAATTATTCAATTGAGATACAGCCTGCTCTTCGGCTGCGGAAGAAATCGGTGAGCTGGCACCATTCTGCCCCCAGAGATTCTGGAGATACTTACCCGAACGAATATACTGACGAACCACGTCAGCCTTAAGCTCCAGTTCATCCTGTCGCGAGCGCAGAACCTCATGTCGCTTGCTTATTACCTCATTTATCAGAGCTTTCTCTTTAGCTTCGCGAAGATTTCGATAACAATCTGCTATAGCTTTACAAACCCGTTGCGCGACCTGCGGATCCGAATAGGTCACCAACACATCGACCAGATTCGTCCCCACAACCGGCTCAATCTTCACCATTTCAGCAATCTGCCGGGCAGCAACATTCAAAGGCAGCTCCCACTCCTTATCGAGATCCAGCTCATCTGCCACAACCTCCAGGTTATGTTCGGACACCAGCAACTGAAATTGAGTTGCCATGTAATCATAGCCCGTAGCCTCCATCTGCACAGGATTGACATCACCACCTACTGCAAGGTTAATCAAATCCTTTGGAAATTTAATCTCGAAGCGCATACTGCTGGTATACTTCGGCGTCATCATCTTCGTGATGAGAGCACAGCAGAGGAATACAAGAAAGAACACCAGCATTGCTTCTTTCCACCGAGTCTTCAGAATCTGTAGATAATCCTGAGCCTGCAGTACAGTTTCTGCGCGATTTATTTGTAACTCTGCGTCTGCCATATTTTGTGTAAAGACAATTCACGGGAGGTTTCAGCACCGTTCGACCGAAAACCTCCCATAATTATAAATATCAGAACGTATAACGCAAACCAGTGGTTACCCGATTTCTCGAATAGGTATCGTCACCATTATATGCATCACCAGTTCTGTAATCATAACCAATCGTTGCACTCAAGTTCTCCTTCAGTTTATAATCCATGGAACAACCGATATTCAACTCCTTTCGATCATAGGAACCTTCTGTATGAGTGCCCTCTGAATAGTTTGCCCAATACAAACCGGCATAACAATTGAATGTTACGCGGTGCGTATACGCATAGCTACACGACACACCAGCCCGCCATGTTTCAACCGAGCGGAAGTTATTATTAGAATAACGGGATGCAGAGTTAACATTCTCATTGGCGAAGCTGAGATAAGCCCGAGCACTGAGCCCCTCTGCAAGCACTCTGCGATACGACGCATGGAGGGTGGGATACATCTCAGCCCACGAATCCACCATCTTATACTGCATACCGGCACTCAGGCTGAACGAAGACACCGGACTGAGCGCGTGAGAAACTCGCGCCGTCAGGTACATACTCTCCGAGTTTGCACCAACTTCTCGCAACTCATAGCTGTACCTTGCATCCACGCCGTAGGTCGTGCGCTCAGACGCCTTGTAAGTCAAACCAACGCCCGGAGTAAGATATTGTCTATCGTCGTTGTAGTACTCCTCGTTTCCGTAGAAATACCCCGTATATGCAAGCGATATATTCCAAGACCAACGTTCATCTATAGCCTGAGAATATACGTTAGAAAGACTCCACCGCATTTCCGAACTGTGCAATCCGACATTCGAGTAATACCCGGAATAGTCAGGTTCCGGCGAATAGGCAAAGCTCACACTTGCACTATACACACTTCCTCGCCCCAGTGAGCGCGAAAGCGTGGCCGACAGCGACACATCTGAGAACAAACGCTCATCCGAACCGTATGCGGTTTTATTATAAAGCTGAGCACCCACACGTGCATCATACCGCAAGCGGGTTACCGACTCATAGTCCGCATACGAAGCGCCAACACCGAAACGCACAAATTCTCCGGATTCTTTATTTCTTGGTGAGTTGTTCAAGTTATCGTCATACCCAACATTCAGGTATGCATTGTAACGAATCGCATACGACTCCGGCACTCCTATAGCCGGTGCACCATCGAATAACGAGAAAGCAGACGCAGTCGGAGCCAACACCCCGACCACCGCAAGAGCCTGATAAAATGCCGATTTCATAATTATCTCATCACATTACACCCCAACAATTCACACCCCTGTACTGGAATCGCCGGGAGTAACAAAAAAATTCACAGGCGAAGGAGGAGCCCCCCAGTCATGAAAAACCTCGTCCGGCGTATCAATCAACTGATTAAATACCTGTTCGGGCACGCCGTCTTCAAGCGACGCCTGATACAGCGTATCAATCATTTTATTGATAACAGGATCCGGCCCCACAGTAGTCGATCCAGACTTCGACTTTGCATCCTTCCCACCCCGGTATGAACGCGCATGGCGAGCAAGATTCCGTTTCTCATCCGGCAACGCCATCAGAACCGCCTTGAAAATAGCAACGCACTCACTTACTTTCCACGTCGTGCGTTGCTGAATAACATCATCAAATATCTCGGCAGCTTTATCCTGCTCCGCCTTAACTGCCTCATATACAGCCAAACATATAGCATTGAGCGAGGCTTTCGACTCAGGAGCACTCAGCGCAACAGCCTTATCCCACTCGGCAGATGCACCCTCAACCGGCAACACACCTGCTGCCAGCAATACTAACATAATCGCAATAGGCTTCTTCATACGGAACAACAGGTTATGTGCAGAAAGCGGGTAGCGGGAATCGAACCCGCATGATCAGCTTGGAAGGCTGGAGCTTTGCCATTAAGCTATACCCGCATGAACTCTGTGAGCGTATTCTACTATAAATATCCGAAATAGCAAGCAAAATTTCACAATTTGCATATTTTTTTATTTTCCGCTTGACTTCTTCGCAGCATTCCGCTAGAATGCCGGGCACACAGTTGCGGGCGTCGTTCAATGGTAGGACGCGTGCTTCCCAAGCATGAGACACGGGTTCGATTCCCGTCGCCCGTATAAAAAATCCCCGACAGGCTGAGCCTCGCCGGGGTTTTTATTTTACCAAGGTTAACTTTTTGCAGAGAAGGCAAGATATTGTCTTGACAACGCGCATGAATTTGTTTAACTTTTCCTTACAAAAACGTCGACACAAAAAGGGGGGGGGACTATGCCTACAGGGGAACTGAGACCACAATCACCATACCGCCAGATGGAACTTAATCCGCATGCGGCTGGCGACAGCATGCTTTCGCCCGAGCGTGCGCGTGAACAGGCAGAGAAGCTCCGCCAGCAGGCCGAACTACTTGAGCAGCAGCGACTTCAAGCCGAGCAACACGAGCGCGAGCAAGAGCAGAACAATATCCGGAAAGCACGCTTCAACGACGAGCTTAATCAGACAGGAACAAGCATACACAACGCCGTCCGCCGCATTGAGCGCGAGCTCGAGTCCATGAGCAAGGAACAGCAGGAACTCGAAATGGTATGCGACTGTTTCAAACACCATTTACAAATTCTGTCGGCTCTGCAGCCGGAGCGCTGGCCGAGCGCCAATATTGCAGAACACCTCCGCGAAGCGCAGCTCACCCTCGGGCGAGCAGAGAATGACTTTATCGAAGCGTACGCCTACGGCCGCAAATATCGCCACACCGACGTACTGGTCAATCGCCCCGGCGAAAGCAACACACACAGACTTACCTGGACGAAACTGAAAGAAGAAATGGCCCGGGGACTGGCATTTCACCTTCCCCTCTTCATCCTGATACTCATCAGCTGGATTGTCTACACACTCATTACCACCCCCTGACCCCAAACAAAAAAACATGGCAGACCACCGCACACGCCGCCAGATGGAGCTTGAGCACATGAACCGGCAGGCTCTCTACGAACAGGAACAGCAGCTCCGCAAACAAAAGGGGTATTACGAGGATACGTGGTCACGGCCACAAAACACACTCGGCCCGAATGAGGATGTAGTCGAGAAACGCCGTTACCGCAAGCACGTCTCCATCACCGCAGGTAATGGCCGCCCCGGTAATACACTCAGAGAAAATGTCGGATTGCTCATTCTGCTCATACTCATCATCATTGGTCTCTACCACGTCAGCATATCTCTGCTTAACCAGTAACCCCTTCCGATCTGCCATGCAACAACCGCAAATCGACGTAGCCTATATCGCCGGGCTTGCCAAACTTGAACTCACAGCCGAAGAGACAGAGCGCTTCTCGGCTGACCTCAACCAGGTGCTCGCCTATGTTGCCCAGCTGGAAAAATGGGACACTGCAGACGTACCGCCAATGTACCACCCCCTGCCCGTTTTCGACGCCGTACGCCCCGACACACCGGGCACCAGCCTGAGCAACACCGCAGCCCTCCTCAATGCCCCTGCCGCAGAGGACGGTCAGTTCCGTGTGCCCAAAGTCGTAGAATCAGCTCACTAATCACAAGCCCCCTTCACTGCTATGCTCAACGGTTCCATATCCCACTGGCGTCATTTGCTCACCACCGGCGCCATCACTCCCACCGAACTGGTAGAAGAAACAGCCCGAGCCATCGAAGAGCGCAACCCCTCCATCAACGCCTACATCTCGTGGGATAAGGAAAGCGCGCTGGCTGCCGCCGCACAGGCCGACCTCAGCCTGCCCCTCGGTGGTATCCCCATCGCAGTAAAAGACAACATCTGCATAAAAGGAGCGCCCACACGTTGCGCCTCCCGCATGCTCGACACTTTCAGCTCGCCTTACGACGCCACCGCCATCACCCGTCTGCGTGCAGCAGGAGCCATCCCCTTCGGACGTGCCAATATGGATGAATTCGCCATGGGGTCATTCGGAAAAAACTCTGCCTACGGCCCCACGGACAATCCCGCTGCCCCCGGACATGCTCCCGGTGGTTCATCCAGCGGCTCAGCAGCAGCAGTGGCCGGAGGTATGGCCATCGCCGCGCTAGGGTCAGACACCGGCGGCTCCATTCGCCAGCCGGCCTCTCACTGCGGTATTGTCGGCATGAAACCCACCTACGGTCGCATTTCACGCTATGGCTTGGTAGCCTTCGCTTCATCCCTCGACCAGATTGGCCCGCTCACACAAAATGTGGAAGACGCCGCCCTGCTGCTCAACGCGCTCTGCGGCCACGACGAAAAAGACTCTACCTCATCCACTGAACCCACCACCGATTTCACAGCAGGTCTGGGGCAAAGCATCAAGGGAGTACGCATCGGTCTGCCAAAAGAATACCTTTCTGACGGCAATGATCCCGCCGTCACCGCCGCGCTGCAAACCGCCATCAGCAAGCTTACCGAACAGGGTGCAGAAATAGTCGAAATCTCGCTCCCGCATGCCGAAGCCGTAGTAGGAGCCTATTACATCATCGCCTGCGCCGAGGCCTCTTCAAACCTCTCCCGTTTCGATGGCATACGTTACGGCCACCGCGCAGAGGGGACCAACGGTCTCGACAACCTCTACTGTCGCTCCCGGGCAGAAGGTTTCGGCCCCGAGGTCAAGCGCCGCATCATCCTGGGCACCTATGTACTCTCAAGCGGCTTCTACGACGCCTATTACGCCAAGGCCCAGAAAGTTCGCGCCCTGGTTGCGCAAGACTTCACCGAGGCTTTCAAACAGGTAGACTTCATCCTTGGTCCCGTAGCCCCCACACCGGCACCGACCCTGCAGGGAAATGACATGACCCCGCTGCAAATTTACCTGGCAGACATCTACACCATCCCGGCCAACCTCGCAGGCCTGCCCGGCATCTCCGTGCCGTGCCCACAACCTGCCGGGACCCGCCCCGTAGGCGTGCAGTTACTCGGTCGTCATTTTGCCGAAGCCGATTTGCTGCACGTAGCCTCTGCACTTGAACAAGCTCTGGCATGAACACAGCCCCCGTCTACCTCAGCATAGCCGGTTCCGACTGCTCAGCCGGTGCCGGCATACAGGCTGACCTGAAAGCCGGGTTCGCCCTAGGGTGCTACCCACTCACCGCAGTCACCTGTGTCGTGAGTGAGGTTCCGGGCAAGGTCGAAGGAATCACCCCCATGACCCCGGAATTTGTAGCCGACCAGGTGAGCATTTGCCTGCGGCACTTCCCGGTAGCCGCCATCAAGACCGGCATGCTCTACAGCCCCGAAATCGTAAGGGCGGTCACAGCCGAATTGCAAAACTACAGCGGCCCCATCGTTGTAGATCCCGTCATGATTGCCACAGCCGGCGAACCACTCATTCTCCAATCAGCCATCAGCGTGTATGAACAAAATCTCATGCCACGCACTACCCTGCTCACCCCCAACCTCGACGAACTGCAGCGACTGCTCAATACCACCACCCCCATACAGACCCCCGACGACCTGCAACACGCTGCCCGCGAACTCACCCGCAGGTACAACTGTGCCGTGCTGGCCAAGGGAGGGCACCTGGGCGGCAGCACCTGCACCGATATACTAGCGCTCACCGACGGCAGCACCCACCGCTGGTCACACCCGCGAACCATGGGTATCTCCACCCACGGCACAGGCTGCACCCTCTCAAGCGCCATTGCAGCCCATCTGGCTATGGGGCACCCACTTGTTCCCGCCGTCGAGCTTTCGCTCAACTACATAGCACAAGCTATTGCCAACTCACTCAAGCTCGGGGAGCTCTGGGCTGTCAATCACAGGGTCTGATAAAAAATCAGTCCTGCCTTTCTGCGCATTCCCTCACTATCAGCATGCCAAAAGTCTCCTCACGGCGACCGCGTATATAGCACTGAGCAAGGCGCCGAGTCGACATGCGCGGGCGTGCACGGTAACGGCGGAACACCTCGCCGGTTTCGCGGTGACAAAGCACATAGCGTACGGGGCGTTTTCTCCCGCTCGGGGCAAAATCATCACAACGGCAGCTTGCCCGTTCACCGGCAATACCAAGCAACCCACAATAGTACTGCCACAATCGCCCATGGCCGGTTGTGCGATGATGCTCCATCGTCAGAGCATGCGCCAGTTCATGCAGCACAGTGCGCCGCACCAGCTCAGCATCTTTCACCAAATAGGCTGCTACAAAATAACGTGACAGCGTAATCCTGCGCCTGGCAAATTGACAACACCCCAGACGGCGAACAGCCCGATCCCACCCGAAACTCCACCCCGGCGGCAGTAGGGCAACCAGACAAGCCGACGCCCAGGCAGCCACATCCTCAGCGCACTGCCACTCACCACAAGGCGGCAGAGTGTAGGGTTCACTCCTCATCTTCTGCGGCCATCAACACAAGTTCCGAGTCATCGTCGGGATATTCCGACTCTGCGTCATCCGCCACACGATTGCGTGTACGTAAAGGAGCAGGCGGCAAGTCTGCCAGCTCCGGGCATACGGAGCAAAGCCGCTCCAACAACAAATCCACGGACGTAACGACAAACTCGGTCCTGCTCACCGCATTGAAGCGACTGAGCACACTGAGCTCTTCCGCCACATCTTCAGGACACTTCAGCACCACCAGGCGCGTCTCTTTGTATCTATCTTTCATCACTCAGACTCGCAGCTGCCCCCTGCGGGGTTCCTCTCCACTCAGTCTAGCATCTCTTCGCCCGTGTGACCAGTATTTTTTGCAACCAATTGTGTCACAATTATGCAACATGCGGGCATTTTCCTTGCAAGTTCGCCGTAGGCTGTGATAAGATTCCCCCATGAACGAAAGGTGTATACTCGTGGCTGAGGACGATGCCCCCATACGTCGGGCACTGTCAGACACCCTGTCGGGTGCCGGCTACGCCGTGCTGACGGCCGAAGACGGACGGCGCGCGCTTGAATTGCTGCTCACCCGCGAAGTAGACCTGGCACTGCTGGATGTGAACATGCCCGGTCTGACCGGATATCAACTGCTCAAAATCATGGGCAAAGAGTGCCCGGGAATTCCCAGCATCATCCTCACAGCACATGGGGAAGAGCAGGAACGAGTGAAAGGCCTCGAGCTGGGAGCAGACGACTACGTGGTGAAACCCTTCAGTATTGCTGAACTGCTCGCCCGCATAACCGCTGTGTTGCGACGTTCCCCCGGGCGGCAGCGTGCCGCTGGTGCTACCCTGCACTTCCCGGGCGGGCAACTCGACCCGGTCACCCGCACAGCGACCCGCTCAGACAGCAGCCCCATACCCCTGAGCGAAAAAGAACTCGACCTCTTCCGCTACTTTCTTACCCACCCAAACCGCATCATCTCGCAAGACGAACTCCTGCTGCGCGTATGGGGACTCACCACGCCGGGCAAAACCCGCACCGTTCCCGTCACCCTGACCCGGTTAAAAGAAAAACTCCCCCCCGACGCCGCAGCTTGCTTTGAAAATGTGCGAGGTCGCGGGTACAAATGGAACGAACACGCATGAAAAAGAAACTCGTTTTCATTCTGATTCTCTTCTCCCTGCTGGTAGTAGGCGCCGCCTTGTGGCAAGCGCACGAGGCCGCTACCCTCGAAGAGCGACTGCTGCAGATAGACCGCCGCACACAGGCCAACCGCCTGATTGAACTCTCCCTGCCACGAGTGCAGGCCGAAATCAGCCGTCTTCTCTGCGCCGAACGCACCAAACTCGGCAACAAGCCCCCTATCGGTCTGATGTACTATAACCTCCCCCCCGAGGGGAAAGCCGACTTCAACAGCGGCTTTTTCATGCTCACCTCCCGTGGTTTGCAGGCTCCTGTTGGTGACGACGGAGTGAAGCACTGGCTCGAAAAAAACGCCATCATTCTCGATACCATACGCCGCAAAGCCGACAACCCCGCCGCCCCCGTCATCGACCCCGACAAAGGCCCGACATTTGACCCCGATGTACACCTGCCCGTATTCGGCACCTATCATGTCGTCGATCCCAACCAGGATTTACCCCTGGAACTCACCGACACGCCCGGTCCGTTCTTTGCCTGGTTTTACGAAGGTCTGCTGGTATACCAACGCAGCATACCCACCACCCACGGAAACGGAGCGGACGGCTTTGTGATAGACGTACCCAAACTGGCAGCGCGCCTGTTGCCCCTGGTTGAACCCGGCCTGGGAGAACCGGAAATCAGGCTTATACAGCGTGGGGAAGTCAGCAACCTCTCCCCCCTGCCCCTCATTCTCAAACCCGGCAGCAAAATCAGCTTGCCGGACAGCGGCGCGCGCGAGCAGGCTCTGCGCGGCACTGTAGCAAGCGCCTGGCTCATCTCCATTCTCTCCATTATCATCCTCTTCGGGCTGCTCGCCTTCTACGCCCGGCTCGAGCGTCGCCGCAGCGACTTCGTCTCCGCAGTCACCCACGAACTGCGCACCCCGCTCACCAGTTTTAACCTCTACACCGAAATGCTGCGCGACGCCAAGCTGCCACCCGAAAAAGTCGCAGAATACCACGAAACACTCTACCGCGAAAGCCACCGCCTGGGCCATCTGGTCGAAAACGTGCTCGCATTCGCCAAACTCACGCGCGGCAAAATACGCGGTCGGCAAGACAGCGGAGCCTGCAGCAAGCTGCTGCCCGAACTCTTTACCAAAGTGAAAACCCGCCTGGCCAAAGCCGGGTTTGACTGCCATTATACCCTCGACCCACGTACCACACTTATCACCCTGCGTACAGATCTGCTCTCCGTCGAGCAGATACTCACCAACCTCGCAGACAACGCCGTCAAATACGCGGAGTCCGCCCACCCCTCCATCAACATCAACGTACTGCAGGTGCACCGTACCCTGGCCATACGCTTTGCCGATAACGGACCGGGCATCCCGCCCGAACTGCGCCGTGACCTCTTCCGCCCCTTCTCCCGCTCGGCAAAATCAGAAAATGGTCGCAAACCCGGTATTGGCCTGGGACTTGCCCTCTCACGAGACCTCGCCCGCTCCATTGGCGGCGAACTCAGCCTGGAGAAGAGCGACTCCACCGGCAGCACCTTTCTGCTTACCCTGCCCTTGGGCGAATAACCGCCCCACCCCCACCACGACGTAATGCGCCTACACCGCCTACTCTCCACCCTACTGCTCGTGCTGCTGCCATTTGCTGCAGCACAGCAGCCGACCGCTCCCCCGACAGCACCAACTCCGCAATCCATGCTGGAGCTCAAGCGCGATATGGTCATCGTCCACAGCACGGCCGAATTTAACAACCACCTCGAACAACTGGCCCTCAGCGGAAAAACCGCCACAAACTGTCTCTTCGCCGGCAAACTAAAAGGGCACGAAAAGGAAACCTTGCAAAACTCTCTCTGGTTCAATTACGCAGAATCTGTCACCATCACCTATCACCCGGACACATCAGTTGTCTTCACTTTCCGTTATAAAGACCACGCACGCCTGCTCGCTGCGCACCTCAACCCCGAACTATTACCAACTCTCACCCCCGACGAAAGACAAGCTCTCGCCATCGCCCGCCAACGCGTACTGCAACTCACCACACCGAAAATGACCGACCAGCAGAAGGTGCGGGTCCTGCACGATGACCTGGTAAACCGCGCGACCTACGATCTACCGGCAGGCGGCAGCTGCACTACCATGCTGCTCACCGGGCGCGGCGTATGCGAGGCTTACAGCCGAACCCTCTGGCTGCTCTGCCGCATTGCTGGTATACCCTCTATCATCGCAGCCGGTCAGACAGATGAACCGCATGCCTGGAATCTCGTGAAAATCGCAGGCGAGTGGTACCATGTCGACGCCACCTGGGACGACCCTACCATCGTCGGAACCAATAAATCAATCCTGACACACAACTACTTTCTGCTCAACGACGAACAATTTTCCAAAGACCACAGCTGGCAGCGCCACATCCTACCTGTATCGGCTCGAAAAGATGCCCTCTACTTCCGAACAAATAAAACATATTTTACCAATTACGGGCAATTCTGGCAAGGTGTAGCTGCGGCCATCGACAGCGGAGCAACCGAATACGAGGCCTACCTCACCGCCTATGGAGACAAGGCAGCCTTTGAGCGCAGCCTTCAGCAGAACCAGCCCCACATCCCTGCCCTGTCTGCCATTCGCAGCTGGAGCGGCCCCACAGCCGGTCCCGGTGTCGTGCGCTTGTCATTCAACCACTCAGGCCCCCCTGCGCGCGTGACCGAAGAGGTTCTGCAAGTGGCAAAAGCAGCTGTTGAAGAAGCCCGCAAATGGGTCGAAGACGGGGGGCTGACCAGCTGGGTAGATTCCGTTGACCTCGCCCCCATTCAACAGGAACTCGACCACGCCTGGCACGAAGCAACCCGCATTCTCGATTCCTGGTACCGAGCCACAGAGCAGGAAATCAAGACTTGGTTCTGATTTGGTGCAATATGCAGCCTTCCCCCAGCTCCTGATATTCTTCTCCCCCTCCCGTTGCTCCTCGTCTAAAAAAGGAAGCACCGTCACCACTCATCCTCACCCTCCAGGGCTCGTGGATGAGCATCGAGATAAGCCTGTTTCAGACGGGTTTTCGTGACATGGGTGTAAATCTGGGTTGTGGAAAGGGAGGCATGGCCGAGCAACTCCTGCACGGCGCGCAAGTCAGCGCCGGCATCGAGCATGTGCGTGGCAAAGGTGTGGCGCAGTTTGTGTGGGGATATGTGAAAGGGTAAATCGGAGCAGCGCAGGTACTTGTCGAGCATAAGCTGCACACTGCGGCCGGTCATACGGCGTCGTAAACGACTGATAAACAGCGGCCCGTGCGGCTCAAGCCCGGCGCGCATGCGATAGTTCAGAATGGCCTCCATCGCATATTCTCCCACCGGTACCAAGCGCTCTTTGCGCCCCTTGCCCAGCACCCGCACACAGTTATCACCCGGCAACAGAGCATCGGCATTCAGCCCCACCAGCTCGCTCAAACGTATACCGCATGAGTAAAAAAGCTCCAGAATCGCCGCATCCCGGTACGGCAGCCAATCGGGGCTCTTCTTATCCACCGGAGTGCGAAGGGGCAGTGAGAGCAAATCCTCCATCTGCCGCAGGCTCAGGTGCACCGGCAAACTATGACGAGCCTTGGGCAGCGTAACATTTGCCAGCGGATTAACCGGCAGCCCCTCTCGTAACATCAGGTAGGTATAGAGCGAGCGAAGAGCAGCGAATCGCAGGCGAATGGATGCCGGTTTCAGCTCCTGCTCCATAGCCTCATACAACCACCCACGAAAACAATCAGTACCACAATCATGCCAGCTCACGAAGCGCTCCCCCATCCAGTCCCGAAACTGCTGCAAGGTGCGCCGATACGCCGCAAGCGTATGGGCAGAGGCCGTTTTCTCAACCTCCATATACGCCAGGAATCTCTCTGCTATCAGCTCAGGTTGCATCTCATCTCCGGGCGGTTACCCGCAGCTCATATTTAGCAAATCGGCCAAGACAAGTCAAGTGCAATTCGGCTCATACCTTCGAGCGCCATACGTGTCCCAAAGATTTGGGACACGTTGATTTACGATTTACGAATTAAAAGTAAGCGGCTTACGCCGATGTTGGGATAAAAGAAAAATTGTGCCAAAGAACGGGCTGTATGATACCCGGCCAAGGAGAATTCGGCAA
>JAZNVF010000089.1:0-17410 GCA_045592685.1 Akkermansia sp.
AAGGACTTCCCGGCCTACATCCTGGTGGACGACAAGGGCAACGACTTCTTTGCCGACAGCCGTGCCGGCTGGGCCTGCCCCGGTTGCGCTCACTAAGCACCTCCCCTGCCCCCGCTGCTCCGGCAGCGGGGGGAAACCTTAACCAATGACGGATAAAACGAAAGAAGTGCTGAGGCAGCTTGCCTGTTACGCCGCAGTGGGCGTTGTGGGCGGCATAGGCCCGATTCTGCCGATAACCGCCTGCCTGGTGTGCGTGGGTGGCACCGTCATTTTTGCCTATCTGTATAAGTGCATGCAGGGGCAACCCCTGCGCACCTTCTTTCTGACCGGCGCCCTGGTGTGGCTGTGGTGTAACACTATCGTCTCGCTGGTGAACTATAGCAACGCCCCGCTGGCGCTTGCCCTGCTGGTGCTCGGCTGCGTGCTTGTGACAGGCGCCGGGCGATGGAACCGATTGGGAGCCTTCATGCTGCCGGTGGGAGCGCTGAGTCTTATTCCCTATGGAATGCGCGACATAGAGAGCGGCAAGGTCATGGCTATCATGGCGGCGTTTCTGCTGATTTTCGGCGGCGTGTGCTACCTGTTCCGCACACTGATACCGGCGCGTATTCCCGGCAGCAAACTTCTGCGCTATGGGCTGCCGTACCTGCTCTGCCTGGCATTGATAGTATGGATTCTCGCCATCATAAGGCTCCGGGCAGATGAGATTGCAGAAACCATCCCGGGTGTTCTTCTGCTGATGACCCCGGATTTGTGGTCCATGCTGAGCCGGCGCTGCTGCAAAGCCTGCGGCGTAAAGAATAGCTGGTGGCTCGGCGTACTGAGTGCTCTCTCCTGCCTGGCACCACTGGGCATTGTCAATTTTATCCTCAATATCATTTCCTAGTATTTTCACCCATATTAAGCCATGACCCCGAAAGTAAAAACCTTCCTCGAACGCGGATTCAGCACCATCATTCTGTTCGGCCTGCTGGGCGGTGCCGTCTGGTGGAATGAGGCTGTTGGTTATGCCATACTGGTCTGTCTGCTCTGCAACCTGACCAGCTACGAGTGGTTCAACATGTTGCGCGAGCGCGGCAAGGAATCGAACCGAGGTCTGTCATTGATTGCCGGGCTGATATACCCCTGGTACATGGCTGCGGGCATGCTGCTGCTCAACAGTGAGCAGCCCATCGCCATCATCGGCGGGGAAGATGGCCCCACTTCCCTCTTCCTGGCAAGCAGTTTTGACTTCGGGGCGAATGCCCTGAGCCTGCTGGTGCTCTTTGTACTGGCAACTTTCATCTGCGAGCTCTACCGTATGGACTACAAGGGCAGTACCGGCGCACAGGCTCTGAGCAGTGCCGGTATCACCATCCTTTCATTTGTCTACCCCGTGTGGCTCTTTGCCTTTGCTCTGAGCACCCTGGGCGAACCGGCCGCTATCAATAACCTGCTCTGGCTGGTATTGGCCACCAAGATGAGCGATATCTGGGCCTACGTCAGCGGCGTGCTGCTGGGTGGGCGCTTCATCAAGCGCAAGTTCAGCCCCACGGTATCCCCCAAAAAGACATGGGAGGGCATCATCGGCTCCTTCATCATCACCTCCGTGTGCAGTTGGTACCTGCTGCCCATCACCACCTTCAGCTTTGCCGAGACTCCGGTTGTCTTCTTCTGCGTGCTCATGCCGGCCATCTTCATTCTCAGCGTAGCCGGTGACCTGGCCGGCTCACTCATCAAACGCGGTGTCGCCATCAAGGACAGCGGCTCACTGCTGCCGGGTATCGGCGGTATCTTCGACCTCATTGACTCACCGGCTTTCACCGTCTCATTCTTCGCAGCGGCCATGCCCATTCTCTGCCTCTGATTTTCCCTCGCCATGCACCTGACCGTTCCCCTGCTCATCAACCCGAAAGCCGGTAGTCTCTTCCGCTCGGGTCTGAAAGCCTGGCTCGATGAACACCGGGATGACTTTACCCTGGTGCCCACTCGCAGTGCCGAGGACCTGACGGAGCGCGCCCGTGAGCTGGCCGAAGCCGGAGAACCGGTCATCGCCGCAGCCGGTGGTGATGGCACCCTCATGAACGCCGCCCAGGGACTGGTAGGCACAAATGCCGCCCTGGGTATCTTGCCCTGCGGTACCATGAATGTCTTTTCGCGTGAGCTGGGCATCGGTTCGCGCCGTTTCGACGTCGCGCTCGATGCCATTAAAAACGGAGCCCGCCAGGAGGTCGATATATTCACCGTCAACGACCGCCCATTCCTGCAAATGGCCGGCTTCGGCCCCGATGCCAGTATCGTCAAACTCATCACCCCCAAGCTCAAGCGCAACATGGGCGCGGCTGCACACATCGTTACCGGACTGAAAGTGGCCGTGCGCCACCACCCCGTCATCACCATCAGCCTGCCCAATGGCACTGAAATCCAGGGCACACAAGTTATCATGGGTAACGGCAAACGCTACGGCGGCGAGGCCCACCTCTTCGCCAATGCCCGTTACGACGACGGCAAGCTCGACGCCGCCATCATCTACCAGGAAAGCATGCCCATACTCTTCGAAATCCTCGGCTGCATGCTCCAGCGAGGCGCCACCAGCAGCAACGTCAGCCAGTTCACCAACCTCTGCACCTTCGAAAGTTGCGAAATATCAGCCGAAGGCACCGTCGATTACCAGCTCGACGGTGACTACGCCGGCACCCTGCACCCCGGCGAAACAGCCACAGTGCGCCGCCTGCCCCACCGCCTGAGAGTCTGCATACCCCGCACCCCCATTCCCACCACCCCTATCGGTCGGCTGATGGCTCACCCCATGGTCGATGCCTGGCGTACCTTCCTGCGCCGCGCCCAGGATTTCTGATACCGAGGGAGAGCGAAGTACGAGGGACGAATTCCGAGGGTCGAAGTTTTTCTGTTCGGCTCACAGCTATGAACTGCCGCCCTTGCTGTTCGCAGTATACACTTCGTATGTCGGAATTCGGTCTTCGGATTTTACAAATCTGCCGAGCTAACGGTGCATGAAGTGCTTTACCCCCTCGGGAAATAACGGACGACGAGCGGCTCCTGCACATCAAAGAGAGCCCGGCGGTCATCCGGCTCGTAATCCAGGTAGCCATGCAGGTGCGTGAGTCCATGCACCATGTAGCGGAAAAGCTCCTCCGCAGGATCGAGACCATGCTCGGCGGCATATCTGGCAGCGGTATCGCAACTCACCAGGATTTCGCCGTAGGGGAATGTGATGGCATCCGTCTCACTGGGGTCATTCAGAAACTCTGCATGCACCTGCGCAATGGCAGCATCGTCCACCACGGCAATTTCAACAAGCGGCAGCTCGCTAAGCACGTGGTCAGGCCCGGGAGGGGTCGCCAGCAGCTCCGGCAGCAGTGAGCGCAGGGCTCTTGCAAAGCGGGAGAGCAGCTCATCACTCACCCAATCACGCTCAGTATTGAGGTAAAGTTCTATTTCAGGCGTCATCATCAGTGCTCCCCTGTTCTCTGAGCTGTTGTTTACGCAATTTGGCTGCGGCGCGTGCGGCACGGAAAAAACTCTGAAATTGCTCCAGGCAGGCATCGCCCAGCACACCGCCTACACACTCACACTTGTGGTTGAGCGGCGGGTTGGAGTCCAGCAGGTGAATCCACCCGCCACAGGCTCCACCCTTGGGGTCGCGTATGCCGAACACCACGCGATCCGGCCTGCAATGCACCATAGCACCGGCACACATGGGGCACGGCTCCTTGGTCACATAAACAGTGCAGCCCTCCAGGCGCCAATCCCCCACAGCGGTCTCGGCAGCAGTCAGCGCCAGCATCTCCGCATGGGCAGTAGCATCCTTGAGGGCTTCCACCTGGTTCCACCCGCGAGCTATCACGCGATTATCCTTCACAATCACGCAGCCGCAGGGCACCTCGCCGGACGCGCGAGCCTTTTCAGCCTCGCGCATAGCCAGCAGCATAAAATGTTCGTCCACCGTCGAGGGGGACAACATTAGCAACGCATCAGCGAATGGTGACGCGCTCATCGTTGTCCAGAATGTCCTGCAGCTCGGGCCAGCCCTGCTCGGTCTGGTTCTGGAACATGTGCAGGTAGACGGAAACGGCACCGGCGGGATACTTCTCAAAGAGAGCATCCACGGCGGCCTTCAGCTTATCGGCATCAAGAGTTTCGGGCAGCACATCAACCACGCCGTGGCCGTTGTGCTCAATCCCCAGAGCCTCAATGAAACTGATAAGCATACCCTCGTGCTTGCGGATAAGCCAGACCTGTAACAGGTGGTCGGCAATCGTCTCAGCAGGTTTCCAGGCCAGCATTTTCTTAATCCAGGCGAACTGCTCCTCAAGGGGCTTCTGCTGCATGAACTGGGGGCGCAGTTTCTTGAGGGCGCTCAGCTCGCGCAGTGCTGCACGGTACACGCCACGCTCCTGGTCGCGCATCCAAGAAAGGAAATTATTGACGGTCTCGTCATCCGACTTCTGGAAAATGGTATAAGACTTCATGACTTGCGTAAAAACGTGATGTTAATAAATCATAAAACACCCCGTTTGTCGAGAACAAGATGAGACATAAACCGAGAATGTGACACTTTCTGCCTCTCGCTCCTGCAAACAGATAGCTATATAGATTGCACCTTGCAGGCTTAACCCGCATAATGCAGAGCATGGAAAACAAGTTCACCTCATCTACCCTGCACTCGGGCAGCATGCGCTGCTACTCCAACTTCACCCCATCTGGTACCACCTTTGCTACAGACGTACCCACCGCGCTGGGTGGGCGCGGTGAGTTCCCCACACCGGCAGCCATGCTGGCAGCAACTGTAGCATCTTGCATGCTGAGCATGATTGCCTACACTGCCGCCAGGCGGCAAGTTCAGGCAGAGGGAATCTGCATAAAAGCCGCTTGTACCGAGGGCGAAAATGGAATCTGCGGCATCGAGCTGCAAATTACCGTACCCACTGCCCTAACCCACACCGACCGAAAAGCTATCGAAGCCGCAGCCCGCAGCTGCCCGGTCGGCAAAGCACTCCACCCCGACATCCGCAAAAATATTACCTGGCAATGGGCTGATTAACGATTTTCTGTGCCATGTCTACCCTATCGCTCACGATTTTGCTTGCCAAGCGCCACCTGATATGCTTGAATAGCGTCGCAACCTGTGCTACAGTGGCGGAATGGTAGACGCAGGAGACTTAAAATCTCCCGGACGGTAACGTCTGTACGGGTTCGAGTCCCGTCTGTAGTAGCTCAAAATCAGCCCCTTACGATAAAAAGTAAGGGGCTTTTGATTTACCCCGAAATGGCACAAAACAGGGCTAATAACCGCAGAAAAACGACACAAAAAAGGGGACAAAAAGGGGAACACATAAAAAGCACTCAATCCCGCATCGCGGGCGGGTTTCAGCCGTTCGCAAGTGAAAATTACATGCTTTGTTATTTTCGGATTCAGGGGACACTTGCCACAGATAGCATTTTCTCCCCTGCCCGTATCATGTCGGCATCGAGGAACGCAGCCAGCGCACCCCGGCGGGGGAGCAACGGAGGAAGGATATTTTTCTGTATGTGTGTGTATATATATGTATGAGTGTGTACGCATTTTTTCTACTACAACGCACCTAAGCCATTTAACAGTAACGCTTTAGGTGTAGCAAATGCAAATTACTACATTTACTACAAACTTTATAAAGCCTTTACAGTCTACGCTTTAAGTGTAATAGATTTTTCAAGGGCATTTTTACTACAATGGGAAAAAGCGGGCACTGCGTCAAAAAAAGTGTCGCACCTATGGCACGCACCATCAGGCTACAGCGGGGAATCAGGGCAAAAAAAGCGCGATTGCACCGAGGCTGCATGTTTCCCGACTCTCCCTTTGCGAGTGTTGAAGAAGCTGCGCACATCAGCGGGGGTGATATTTCCTATTCGCACTTCGGGAAAATAAGAAGAAAAATCCCTCTCCTTATCCGTGCGCTTTCGTAAGTGTTCAGAGCTGACATTTTTGCTCGCGGTCCCCACGATACGCCCGCCATAAGTCTATAGACAGTAGTTGGCTCGACTGTTGCTGCCTTAATTATTGGTGGATATGCAGCCAATTTTGTTTCAACTCCATCAGCCTTTATCTACGCGAAGTTAGCGGGTGTAGTTGCGCTCCTCTTGCAGGGTATGCAGGAGAGCCACCAGGGAGGGCAGACGCCATGCTGCACGGGAGAGGTCTGAGCTTTCCGTCATGCGGTTGGGTATGGCAACACAGGGAATGCCGGCATTGCGGGCTGAGATGGTACCGTTCTCGGAATCTTCTATAATGAGGCAGTCCTGTTTCTGCAGTCCCAGGCAATGGCAAGCCGCGAGAAAGAGTGCAGGGTCAGGTTTGACGGCGTAGCCATCCGTGCGGGTAAAAACACCGGCGAAGCGGTCGTATATTCCAAGGCGCTCCAGCCAGCCCTGCACCCAGCGACGAGAGGATGAACTGGCAACGGCAAGAGCAATCCCCTGCTCCGCACACCAGTCGAGCAGCTCAAGCGCACCGGGCATCAGTCCACTGCGTGCCAGGTCAGCTTCGAGCACGGCCTGACGAGCGGGAGTTTCCACCTCCCAATCATATTTCTTGCCGGTCAGTTTTTCGAGGTGGTCAGCCGGATTCCAGTGCGAGTACCCGGCACCCAGGCAGGGTGAGTAGGTGGCGATGGATATTTGCTGACCTTCGCGAGCATAGAGCTGCACCCAAGACTGGTAGATAGCCCACTCGGTATCTACCAGCACTCCGTCGAAGTCGAAGATAATGCCACGTGGACGCCTCATGACTCGCCCTTCATTTTAGCCTGAGCCCATTCCTTGAACGAGCGGTGAGCCAGGTTCTTGCGGAAGAGCCCTATGGAGATAATAACGTAAAGCACGTTGGGAATCCAGGCACTGATCCAAGCCTGAATCAGACCGGCTTCGCCCAGGGAGGGGAACACTCGGTAAAGGAACAGCATGAATGCCGCCAGCACTACGGCTATGCCAATGCCTTTCATCGTCCCGCGACGCTGGAAGGTCACGGAACTGGGTATGGCCAGCAGTACCAATACCAGACAGCTGAATACCCTTGCTATACGCACGTGCCACTCGGTGCGTTTCTTGGCCCGGTCTTCACGTGAACCGGCCCCGGATTTGATAAATTCGTACAGCATGGAGGTACCCAGGGCATCTATACGCCCACCGACGCCGGGGCTGATAATCTGGTAGGGTTTCTCACCGAAATCGCACACGAGCTCAGCCTCGAAACGGTCGTCGTTCGGGCGTACGTAGGCCGGGGCCATCTCGCGGATATAAACATTGCTGAGGGTCCAAGTGGCGGCCTGTTTGTTCCAGGTAGCCTGTTCTGCGATGTACTGAAGTTTCAGGTGAGAGGTCTCATCAAACTGCTCAATAATGAGATTGCGGAGCGGGGCGCCGGGATTGGCGATGGTGGGGGGATTTGACACGCGCCAGATGCGATTGTAGTTCTCGCTCCGATATATGATAGAGGCGGCAGAGTCATCATCGGACTGGTCTTGTTTGAGGATAATCTGGCGGTAAAGCGAACCATTCGGGGCCCAGTGGAAGCCGAATATGCCGTAGACCATCGCAACGATGACGGAATAGAAGAACACGGGCATGCAGAGGCGCAGCAGAGAGCGACCGGACTGCATCATACCTGTTATCTCGCAAGTACCGGAAAGTTTGCTCAGGCACCACATGGTTCCCATCATGAGCGTATACGGCAATATCTGGTAGAGGAACATCGGTAACTGCGAGAAATAGAAACGCAGAGCCTGTATTACCGGGTCATCGAAACGCGTGCGGAAGCGCTCCATATTATCCGTAAAGTCTGCCAGTATGTAAATGAGCAGCAATATGCCCGTACACATGAAAAAATAACTGACAAAGTTGCGGCTCATGTAGCGATCCATGGTCCCCATGAATGAGTACCCCAGGGCACCTATGAAAGGCAGGTAGCACAGCAGCGCCAGAAACACCGGGCGGCACATCTGTT
Source organism: Akkermansia sp. (assembly GCA_045592685.1). Lineage (GTDB taxonomy): Bacteria > Verrucomicrobiota > Verrucomicrobiia > Verrucomicrobiales > Akkermansiaceae > Akkermansia. The sequence continues at coordinate 7,982 of JAZNVF010000089.1, forward strand.
CGATGGGGTATGTGTCCGGCATGCCGGGGACTTCCCACTGCATCTGCTCCAGCTCTGCCGGCACCAGGTACAGAGCCAGCAGAGTTCCCACCAGAAACAGCACAATTGCAGGCATTCCCCTCTGTGTCAATTCCTTCAGCATGATATTCTTGGTATTAAATAGTTTATCTTATCTGTTCTTTCTAGCAGCCATGTGCCAGACGATCTGCCAGATATGCCGGCAGCCCCACCCCGAGCACAGCAGCCTGGGCTGCGGCGACATCGTACTCTACGCGTTTGATGATGACCATGTTGGCGTCAGAATCATACACGGCATAACAGGCACGAGGGTCGTTATCCCGGGGTTGCCCGACCGAGCCAACGTTGATGCAGTACTTATACCCGGCTACGGGCAGCACCTCAGCATAGCCGGACATAATGAGATTGTGCTGAGCATCATAATCCTCCCCCGCTGCGCGACCGTTCCACATATATACCTTGGGTACGTGTGTATGCCCGTTGAAGCAGAACTGCGAAAACTGGCGGGAAAAGCTGCCGGCAGCGTCATTGGCATTCACGATATAGCTCCAGACCTTGGGCTGATCCAGCGTGGAATGCACAATGGTGAATGAGGAGTTCCCTGCTCCGATGGGGCGCACGATTCGCTGGTACTGCAAGCGCGCGAGCCACTCCAACTGATCTGCGCTGAGCTGATTGCGGGTCCAGTCCATAGCCTCCCGAGCCATGGGGTTCATCTTGGCGTTGGACGGCATGACCACTTCTTCATCGTGATTTCCTTTCACCACCGGACACCCAAGCTGGCGAATGTAGTCCAGACACTCGCGCGGATATGCATTGTAGCCCACAATATCGCCCACGCATACAACCTCCGTGCAGCGCTCTTTATCAAACGCGTCGGCCATCACTGCGCAGAGCGCGTGATAGTTCGCGTGAATATCACTGATAACAGCAGTCCTTGACATCGCTTCTATGATTTTTATAGCATATTTGCCCCGTGCATGCAAGGTAATTCTACCTCAGATGCGGAGTATATTCAAAAAAACGGCCGCCCTGCGCAGGCGGCCGGGAAAAATCAGGTTTATTTTGTCAGGCCATCCTGTTTTGCCTGGTTCCAGTAGGCATACTCGGAACGGTTGAAATCCACATACTCGGGAGAGAGGTCAGTGGTGTAGACCACATATTCATCCGCACCGAGATTAAGGTTGATGAGCACCTCGAACTCGCGTGCCTGTACGCGCTCGCGGAGGTCATCGCTGGGGGTATCGGTCTGTTCACCGCCCCTGCAGGCAGGAAGGCCGGCGATATCGATATCCACCTTTTCCTCTTTTACGCGGGTACCGCTGTAGCCTACGGCGTGAATGATACGCCCCCAATTCGGGTCACCACCGTTCCAGGAGCTCTTGACGAGCGATGATTTGGCCACACCCTCGGCCACGCGGCGAGCCTCTGCGTGGGAAGGAGCCCCTACCACACGCACGGTCACATATTTGGTCACGCGCTCACCATCCTGCACAATATGCTTGGCCTGCTCCATCATCACATAGTGAAGAGCTTTCACGAAAACATCCCACCCTTCTTTGCCGGGAGCGAGTTCCACGCCGGATGCCCCGTTAGCCATTACCAGGCAGGTGTCATTCGTGCTCATGTCACCATCGATGGTGATACGATTGAACGACTCGTCCACCCCGAGGTGAACGATAGCGTCGAGGTCAGCGCGGCTCACGGCAGCATCCGTACACACCAGACAAATCATGGTTGCCATGCAGGGGGCAATCATGCCGGCCCCCTTGCAGCAGGAACCGATACGAACTACCTTGCCACCGATATTCACCTCGACAGCCACCTCTTTCTCACGAGTGTCACTGGTGATGATGGCAGAGGCGACATCATGCCCTTTTTCGGCAGAAAGGTCGTGGCAAAGCTCGGGCAGGCGGGGTTCAATGCGCACCATGGGCATAGGCAACCCAATAACGCCGGTCGAGCACACAGCTACCTCTGAGGGTTTGAGCCCCAACTCCCGGGCTACAATCGTGCATTCTTTGCGCGCGACAGCTACGCCGGCAGCACCGGTGCAGGCGTTGGCATTGCCGCTATTGGCAACGATGGCGCGAATATTGCCACGGCGCAGGTGATTCTGACTCACACGCACACAGGCGGCTCTCACGCGATTCGTGGTAAAAGTTCCGGCGGATGTGGTCGGCTCTGTCGAATATACAAGCGCCAAATCCAGGCGTGTGGCGGTCGGCTTCTTAATGCCGCAGCTGAGCGCATTGGCCACAAATCCTCTGGCAGCGGTCACGCCACCCTCAATCTCCTTAAATGAGCATTCTGACATGGTGATTATGAGAGATTTCTACTCTGTACCACACCAATTTGCCACACTCTGTCTCATTCTGCAAGCATAAAAATGCAGGAAGATGACATCAGGGGCACTTTGAGACGTGATTTTGCCTTGCCATGCCTGCTTAGAATCGCTATAATGAGCGCGGGCTGAAAAGCACCCACCAAATTAGTATGCGAAAAGACCCCACCGGCAGAGAAGTAACGCGAAGCACCGCCACAGCGGCATTCATGGTGCGCAAGGCCGGCGTGCGGATGACACGCCAGCGTCGTGCCGTCATCGAGGTGCTGCTGCAATCCTACGACCACCCGACCGCTGCGCAGATATATGAGCGAGCGAAAGAAAAACTGCCCGGCATATCTCTGGCGACGGTCTACAACTGTATCGAATCACTGGCGGAGCAACGGCTCATCAACCAGTTGCATTTTGACAACGGTCCCAGTCGGTTCTGCCCCAATGTCGAGCCACACGCACACGTGCTGGACGACTCGACCAATCGGGTTATCGACGTACAACTGAAAGAGGGGCTGAACCCAGAAGATGTCTTCGAATTGCCGCAAGGCGTTCACATTAAGAGCATGGAGGCTTACCTGCGCGGTGAGATTCCCGAGAACTGCATGGCTGAAAACAAACAATGAGTCTGATAATCAGAAACCTGAGTGCGCGAGTAAAGGAGGGCGCGCAGATATTGAACGGAATAAATCTCGAAATACCCAAGGGCGAGGTACATGCTATTATGGGGCCGAACGGTTCCGGTAAAAGCACCCTTTCGAAAGTGCTCTGTGGTCACCCCGATTATGAGGTGCTCTCCGGCTCGGCAGAACTGGACGGGCAAGATCTCTTCGCCATGAGTGTGGACGAACGCAGCCGTGCCGGGCTCTTCCTGGCCTTTCAGTACCCGGTTGAGGTGCCCGGTGTGACGAACGCCAACTTCATGCGCGCCGCCTTGCAGGCTCGACTGCCCAAGGGGGAAGAACTCGATGCTGTGAGTTTCTACAAAACCATGCGTAGTAAGATGACGGCCCTGGGAATGGACACAAAGTTCACCGCCCGCGCCGTGAACGAAGGGTTTTCCGGCGGCGAAAAAAAGCGCAACGACGTGTTGCAGATGATGATGCTGGAACCCAGCTACGCCATTCTGGACGAAACGGACAGCGGGCTGGATGTGGACGCCCTGCGCATCGTCTCTGATGGAGTGAACGCCATGCGCGCCCCCTTCCGCAGTTTCCTGGTCATCACCCACTACAAGCGCCTGCTCGACTACATTAAACCCGATGTGGTGCACGTGCTCTACAAGGGGCAGATTGTCCGCACAGCCGGTTACGAACTGGTGGAGCACATCGAACAGAACGGCTTTGATTTCCTGAAAGCTGAGGAGTGATGGACGAGACACCCTTTCAGATAGACACGCGCGGTGAGTTCTCCTTCCCCGAGAACCACAAGTATGATGCCGGCTTCGGCCTGACGGAAGCCACTATCGACTATATCTGCGATGCCAAGGGCGAGCCCGACTGGGTGCGCCAATTCCGTAAAGACGCGCTCAAAAAGTTCAACGAAATGCCCATGCCCACCCACTGGGCACCGGAGGGTATCAATAACCTCGACTTCGACAAAATCCGCTACTATCTCTCCCACGGCACCATGCCCTACAAAAGCTGGGAGGATGTGCCGGATGACGTCAAGCGCACCTTCGAGCGCCTGGGAGTACCCGAGCAGGAACGCGCCTTCCTGGCCGGTGTGGATGCCCAATATGACTCCGAAACCGCCTACAACAACATGCGGGAGGAGCTCAGCAAGCAGGGCGTCATCTTCGTGAACTCCACGGAGGGTCTGCGCGAATACGAGCACATCTTCCGCCCCTGGTTCGGCAAAGTCATCCCTGTCAGCGACAACAAATTCTCCGCGCTCAACCACGCTGCATTCTCCGGCGGTTCGTTCATCTATGTCCCCAAGGGGGTAAAGGTAGCGCAACCGCTGCAGGCCTACTTCCGCATTAACTCCGAAAGCATGGGGCAGTTCGAGCGCACGCTCATCATTGCAGATGAAGGTGCTGAGCTCATGTACATGGAGGGCTGCACCGCCCCCAAATATGACAGCGCCACCCTGCACTCCGGCGTGGTGGAACTGGTGGCACTCAAAGGAGCCAAAATTCAATACGTCACCGTGCAGAACTGGGCCACCAACGTGTACAACCTCGTCATTCAGCGCGGTCTGGCCATGGAGGATGCCGAAATCCGCTGGATTGACTGCAACATCGGCTCCGGTCTTACCATGAAATACCCCGCCGTCGTGCTGCAGGGGCGCCGCGCTCGCGGCGAGGTGGTGAGCATATCGCTCGCTCACAGCGGCCAGTTGCAGGACACCGGAGCGCGCATGATTCACGCCGCACCCGAGACCACCTCCAACATCGTGGCCAAGTCAATCTCCATCGGTGAGGGGCGGGCCAGCTATCGCGGCGAGGTGAACGTGCTCAAAGGCATGAAAGGCTGCAAGAATAACACCGAGTGCGATGCCCTGCTCATCAACCCCGCCAGCCGTACCGACACCTACCCTGCTGTCACCGTCAACGGCAACGCCAGTGCCGTGCAGCACGAGGCGTCCGTCTCTCAGGTGGACGAAGAGATGCTCTTCTACATGCAGCAGCGCGGCCTCACCCGAGCTCAGGCCATGAGCCTGGCCGTCAACGGCTTCATCAACGACCTCGTCAAAGAATTCCCCATGGAATACTCCGTCGAGTTGCGCCGACTTATCGATCTGGAGATGGAAGACTCCATCGGCTAACCCCCTGCACCACACACAATTATGGATTTCCCGCAGAATATGAGCATGGAAGAAGCCTTCGCTCTCGCCGAGGCAGTGGCAAAGCTGGAGCAGGCCCTCAGCGCCAGCAAGGAACGCTTCGACAACGCCGTGGTGCCCAATCGACTCAACGAGGATTGGCGCTTTGGTCGCCCTCACAAACATGCCACCGCTCTGGCCGAGCTACTGCAGAGCGACACTCCCTCTCGGGGCGAAGCCGAGGTGAAAAATGCAGGCGATGCAGCCGTGCGCGTCTGCGACGATGAGCCGGAGTTGCGACAAACCGAGCAACTGATGCCCACCGTCGGCTCGGATGCCCTGCTCGGCATGCACCTCAGGCGCTTCGGTGATGGCTATGCTCTCTACATTGAGGAGGATACCAAAGAGCCCATTTACCTTTCCTACAAAACAGATTCGCTCTACACGCCTTCCACCTTCATCATGGTCGCCCCGGGCGTAAAAGCCCAAGTCATCGAGCAATACCACGGCAGCGAAAAAGGAACCATCCTCGCCACCCGCAACATTCAGGTAGCCGAAGGGGCCGAACTCAAGGTGCAGATGGAGCCCTACGGCTGCGCCCGCTGCATGGTCATCACCAACATTCAGAACATGGGTGGCAAAGTGACCCATTACTCGCATTTCTTCGGCTGCGACTGGGCCAGAGAGGAAACTGTGGCCGAAATCTACGCTCCCGGTGCAGACATTCAGCTCTTCTCAGCCAACAGCATCCTCAAGAATCAGGTACTCGACCAGCACACACGCCAGATTCACCATGCAGGCGGAGCCTGCAGCAACCTGCTCTACAAGAACGTAATAGACGATGATGCCACGGCTATTTTCGCCGGCAACATCTATGTAGCCCCCGGAGCACACCAAACGGATGCCTACCAGACCAACCGTAACATGCTGCTGAGTGAAAAAGCCACCGTGCACTCCCTGCCCGGCCTCGAAATTCTGGCAGACAAAGTATGCTGCTCTCACGGCAGCGCCAGTGCCCCCATGGATGACGAGCAGCTCTTCTACCTGCTCAGCCGAGGTATACCGCGCGAGGAAGCTCTGCAACTCGTCTCTCACGGTTTCCTGCAAGATGTTGTCGATAAATTCGAACGCGCATGACCCGATTCCGCCCCTGTATTGACCTGCACCACGGCTGCGTGAAACAAATCGTCGGTGGCACTCTCACCGATGACGGAACCGGCCTGCGCACAAACTTCGTGGCCGATCACCCCGCCGAATGGTTTGCCGCCAAGTACAGGCAGGACGGCCTGCGCGGCGGGCACGTCATCAAACTCGGCCCCGGCAACGACGCCGCCGCACGCGCCGCCCTCGCGGCTTACCCCGGTGGCCTGCAGATTGGCGGCGGTATCACCCCCGACAACGCACAGGAATGGCTGGGGTTCGGCGCCTCTCACATCATCGTCACCAGTGTTCTCTTCGACAGCGAGGGGCGCTTTCGCCGCAGAATCCTGCGTGAGCTGGTGGAACGCATCGGCAAAGAACGCATTGTGCTTGATTTGAGCTGCCGCCGCACACGCGATGGCTGGGTAGTGGCCATGAACCGCTGGCAAACCCTCACCGAACTGGCAGTCACCCCCGCCACCCTCTCTGCACTTGCGAATTGTTGCGATGAGTTTCTCATCCATGCCGCCGATGTCGAAGGGCAATGTCGCGGTATCGACCGCGAACTCGTTACCCTGCTCGGCACCTGGCGTGGCTGCCCCATGACCTACGCCGGCGGCATCTCCACCCTTGCCGACTTCGACCTCATCGACACCCTCTCCCGAGGCAGCATCGACGCCACCGTCGGCAGCGCCCTCGACCTTTTCGGCGGCACCGGCGTGCGCTACGATGAGCTTGTTGCCACCCGAGGGCATGAGCCGCGCCGCCCAGCGTCTGAATAATAGGCCAATATAAGCCTCCCCCAACGAACCGAAAAACATTCCACCTCGTATCATGCACACCAAGATTGTGACTGTGTTTCTGACAGGGTGCGCGCTTGTTTCCTGCGCAGACGTGCAGCAAGCCCCCGACCTCATCGGCAAATCACTGATTCTCGAAACCGACCGTGCACAGAACTATGACTTTGTAACATCGCACGAAGTACGCCGCACCCGGGAACGCAGACCGTCAGGCAACGGCATTCTATCCCGGGAGACAACTCATTTATTCAACCCTGTTACCGGTGAGTTTTACGAAGAAACCAGTATCTCCCACACCGAACATCCCGTACCGGATGGTTATGCCTATACCCGCTGGCAACTCAACTTCACCGCGCCCGACAAAGGAACAGCTACCCTCATCAAAAAACATCCCCGGGCCCTCCGTTCCCATAAAATCGGCTACACCGTACCCTTCCGCACAGAAAAATTGCCGGAATTGAAGCTGACCGATTTCCCGAGCAAACAGGCAGAGTCCCTCGCCATCAAGCTGCTGCAGGAGCACCGGAAGCTCCTGCCGACCCACACAGAGCTCCCCACTCTCGTGCGTTTACACCAATGGGACTCCATCTTCTTGGCTCTCGAACTGAGCCACCCGCAGCGGCAAGATAACAGCACTTTTGCTATCTTCACCGCCTCCCCCTTCGGCATTCATACTCTGAACTATTGCTTGCATGCCAATAATACGGCCGGCGACAAGCTCCATGTCACTCAAACAGGGGATAACGGCCCCCACGTGCAATTCCAGGGCAAATCACACCAACTTCCCCCACCCGGCAACACTATCCACCACCTTCATCTGTAAGCCACAAACGCCGCAAACTGCCACACCGAACACGATTTCCTGCAAAAAAATCCTTTTTTTGTCATTTTAGGCTTGCAATCCGCGCCGATTTAGCGTATAGTTGGTGCGCACCCTTACAGGGCGCACATAGAACAACGGTTCGACTGGGCAGGTGTCTGAGTGGTCGAAAGAGCACGATTGGAAATCGTGTGTACGTCAAAAGCGTACCGAGGGTTCGAATCCCTCCCTGTCCGGCCTTAAACCCCGTAAGTTAAACACTTACGGGGTTTTTTATGTGTTGCAGCGTGTTTTCGCGTCTCCCCCATCAAGCCAATGTGCGCTTTATATGAACCATGCTGTTATGAGGAGGTTCACCGGGCAGAGTAAGCGGGCTACTTTCGGCATACAGATAGTAATAAAGCTTGCAAGAAGATTCGCCAGCTGTTACTCTGCTGCAAGCACAACAGAACGCATTGACAGAAAGAAATCCTATGCCCAGCGTACTTATCAAGACATATGGTTGCCAGATGAATGAGCGAGACTCCGAACAAGTGGCCAGCATGTTTCTGGCCGGGGGCTATGAGCTCACGAAAGATGAGGCAGAAGCCGATGTTATTCTTATTAATACATGCTCGGTGCGAGAGAAAGCCGAATTGAAAGCGCTGGGTAAGATGGGGTTGCTTTGCTCGCGACCCACGGCAAAGCCTTGGGTGGTGTATGGTTTTATGGGGTGTATGAGCCAGAGCCGCGCCGCCGGTCTTTTCCGCGAAGTGCCGCGCCTTGACGTGGTGACAGGTACGCAGCAATATCACCATGTGTATGAAGTGTGCAATCGCCTTTTGCGCAGCCGCTTGGGACAAAATATTTCGGAGCCCTTCCGCAAGGGCGCGCACATTTGCCGCACTCAGCAGGAAGATGGGTTTCAGAATGCTATTCGGGATCATCTCCCACCTTCCGGGAATTGCACGGCTTATATTTCTATCATGCAGGGGTGTGAGATGCGCTGTTCCTACTGCATTGTACCCAGTACAAGAGGTAGTGAATGCAGCCGACCAGCTGAGGATATTTTGCAAGAAGCACGCGAGCTTGTGACACGCGGCGTGAAGGAGGTGACGCTCTTGGGGCAAATTGTGAATCGATATGGCCGCGAGGAGCCTATTATCAATGGCCGCTCTGCCTTTGTGCGCCTGCTTGAGCAGCTTAACGATTTGGATGGTCTGGAGCGCATCCGTTTCACCAGCCCGCATCCTATTGGATTTCGTGAGGATTTGGTGAATGCTTACACATACCTGCCAAAGCTCTGCAGTCACATTCATTTCCCCATGCAGAGCGGCAGCGACCGCATTCTTCAGTTGATGCGTCGCCCATATAAAAACGAGAAATACCTGCGCTTGTGTGAGGCGATGCGAGAAGCTCGCCCGGATTTGGCTATCACGACAGATATCATTGTGGGGTTTCCGGGGGAAACGGATGAGGATTACCAACAAACAAAAGCGGCGGTGGAGCGCATACAGTTCGACAATGCCTTTATTTTCCAGTATTCGCCACGGCGCGATACGGTGGCAGCT
>JAZNVF010000090.1:0-31580 GCA_045592685.1 Akkermansia sp.
ATGTGCTCGCGCTTGTAGAACAGAGCATACAACAGATTGACACCCAGCACACCCAATATGCGCATCTGGACATCATGGTCGGGCACCAGCAGGCGCACATGCATGACAAAATCACTTGGCTCCGCTTGCGGGCGCAGCTGAAAACGCACACCAATCCAGGCACTCCAGGGGCCGTTGTCGCGGTAGCCCTTACACTTCACCGTGTTGCAGAAAGAAAAGAAACAGCTCTCGGCACCGCGTTTCTCGCCCAAGCGATTGATGAGCTGAGAGTACTCATAATCCATCATCTGCACCAGGCGCTCCTGTGACACATAACGACGCACCGGGCCATAGAGCGTATCGCTCACCGTCATATCATAGGCTGATATGGTTTTCGCCACGGTTCCGGCAGCACCTGATGAGCGGAAAAACCAGTTGGCGGTCTCCTGCCCGGCTCCGATTTCAGCGAATGAGCCATAGAAGCATTTATCCATGTTGATGCGGAAAGCCTTTTCCTGAGTGGCAGCGAGGGTCTGGGTATCGGTTGACATGGGGTGCAACTAAGAGTAAAAAATTAAAATCAGAACGGCAGGGGCAACACCGGTATGCTCTGCATGGGGTGTGGTTGTGGTAAGGGGATTTCGTTGTCAATACCGGGCTGGTCAGTATCTTCTGCCACATCATCCATCACCAGTCCCGAATCACCGGTACCGGTGCCGGCAGACTGCGCAAGGTCTTCTGCATTCTTATAACGGGGATTGAGAGTCGTGACGCAGCCGTAGGGGTCATCGCCCACCAAAGCAGAGGATTTCGGCAGAACCGGTACTACCGGCAACACCCGTGTAGATGCAGCATGGCTGGACCCCATCTCCAGGAAATCACCCAGTGTCGGGCTGCCGTCACCATGCACAGCACAGTTCCCCAGGGTAACATCTCCCTTTGGGAAAAACTCACGGTAAGTGGGGCGCACGTAAACGGGTTTGCCATCTTTCATATTGCTCTCAAAGCAGAAATTGGTGGCAAGATGACCGGAGGAAAGGCAGATTTCCACCTCTTCCGTATCAGGCGGCGGGTTGAGGTCAGCATTCCCGAATTTACCTTGTGCTGCCTTAAACACAGCACCAAGCACAGGGGAGCAGGTATCAGCAGCAAATGCCTGGGGATAAATGGCCGAGTGGTCGTTGAGGAACCCCATCCACACGCCGCAGGTTACGTCGGCATCGTACCCGAAAAGGGTAGTATCCGCAAAATCATAATTCGAGCCGCTCTTAACAGCGCCCTTGAAAGAGTCCGGCAGGTGGGGGCGCACCCGCGCGGCTGAACCATCCGTCAGGCTGTCGCGCATGATGGAGTGCAGTCGGAAAGCGGTACAGGGGGAAGTGCTGTTGACGAGTTTACGGGAAACATCGTGCGGATTCTGCCAGAGCACCTGTCCGTTGCTGTCAGTAATTTTGGTGACGATATAGGGCACGATGGGGCGGCTACCGCAGTTCGGGAATACGGTGTAGGCCAACACCATTTCACGCAGCGACATGGGCTCCGTGCCCAGGTACACGCGGGGGTAATACTGGGGGCGAGCCTCGGTACTGTGGGGAATACGCTGAGGAGGCGTAATACCCACGTTGGAAAGCGTGGTCACGAAGGGCTTTGCTGCCACTTTCGGGTTGGAACTCAGGGCAATACCCAGGCGAGCGGAAGCAGCAATCTTCGACCAGCAGAGCGCCTGCCTGGCAGTCACGGTGTCGAGATATCGGCCCTTTTCCACCTCCATACCCCACTCACCGAGAATACCCTCGGAGCCGCCGATACCAGCCAGGCGGTTATCAAGCGCATCATCAACCAGTCGCGAACACGGGGTATACCCGTTGTCGAATGCGCACATGTAAAGGAAAGGCAGAAGTGCCGTACCCACGGGGCGACGACCACTCTCAATAAAGTCGTAGTTATCGCGCACAAAACTGCGCCCCGCCACATAGACGAGGGTTGCGCCGGTTTTGTTGTCGACCGCATAAACAGCGCCGTCAAGGTAGCGGTGCTTGGCGGCATCAGGGTGCTGTGTATCACTGAATCGCACGTGGGAGTAATCCTTGCGATTCTCTATGGAGAACAACTGGTCCGTAAGGGCCTGTTCGGCCGCCTTCTGCATATCGCGGTCGATGGTTGTATAGATTTTCAACCCGGCGCTCTTCACTATTTCTTCACCGCGCTCGGGATTCTGGAAAATATCGATAGCCTGTTGCTGCACCAGGGCATGCAAGTGGCTGGTCTGACGGCGCAGGGGCTTGGGATTAAGCTCCATGGGCTGTTTTTTGAGGCGCTCGGCTTCTTCCAGCGTGAGGTATTTGAGGCGCTGCATACGGTCAATCACATCGTTGCGCCACTTGAAGTTCAAGTCAAAATTGCGGATGGGGTTGTAGTTTTCAGGGTTTTTGATAAGAGCTGCAATACTGGCACTTTCGCGTACGGTGAGGTCAGCCGGTTCTTTACCGAAATAACCGAGCGAGGCTGCACGTATGCCGTAATAACCGCGACCGAAGTAAATGCGGTTGAGGTAAAATTCCATAATCTGGCGCTTGTCGTATTTCTCTTCAATACGCATGGCCAGGAAGATTTCTACAATCTTACGTTCGTAACGGCTGCCGCCACGTGCAAGGGTACGGTGCTCGAGGTCGTAGGCATTGCGGGCAAGCTGCTGGGTGATGGTCGAAGCGCCCTGATTGGTACCACCGGCACGGAAAGCCTCGATAGCAGCACGAAGAATACCGACCGGGTCATAGCCCTTGTGAGTCCAGAAGGTCTTGTCTTCCTGGGCGACAAGAGCATCTACCATGCTGCGCGAGATTTTATCGTAGGTGACGTAGCTGCGATTTTCATCGAAAATACGACCGATTTCATGGCCGTTGCGATCGTAAATAATGCAGGGATGGTCGAGGTTATTGATATCCTCAAGATTGAAATCTGCGGCCCACTTCTGGTATTTTGCGGTAAAAATGTTGAACCCGACGTAGCCGGCTACACCGCAGAATAACACAAACACACCGCAGACAATGAAGAACCGCAGCAGGAATCGCCGCCAACGACTGCCGGTGCGGGTCACAGTCTCCCTGCGCGGGCTGAGACTGCGCCTGCGGCTTTCGGCTTCCTTGCGCCGGTTCTGGTATTCATCGAGGTCGTCCATGCTCTGTGTGGATAGGATAGCACAAGCCCCTGTGCTTTTCAAGGCACAAATACGGCAAAAGCATCAATTTTCGGCTGAGAGGCGGCGCGCTCGCACGCCGATAATCCCCAGCAGGCAAACAGCTGCCACGACCACCCCCACCAAAGTGGCTACTGTTACTGACAGGCCAATACCGCAATCGGGAGCATGCAGCAGGTAAGTAGTGCTCACGGAGGTCATGAAGAGCGCCGGCAGGGTCACAAACCAGTGACAGCGCCTGCGCACGCGCAGCAAAACAGCCAGGCTCCACAGGGTGAAGCAGGCCAGGGTCTGGTTCGCCCACCCGAAATAGCGCCATATAACGCTGAAATCGAGATTGGCAATCAGAATCACGCAGACGAAAAGAGGTACAGCTATCAACAAGCGGAGAGGTATGCTTGCCTGCCCCATGCGGAACATATCCGCCACCATCAGGCGGCAGCAGCGCATGGCAGTATCGCCGCTGGTGATAGGTAATACCACTACCCCCAGCACCGCTATGACAGCACCAACCGGCCCCAGCAACGTGGTGCAGGCCTGATTGACAGCAATGGCCGGGCTGGCCTTAATTAACTGCCAGAACGGAACTCCCTGCCCGCCTTCGGCAACGAGTTGCGGCACCAGTTTACCGGTACTATCGGCCACGAGTGCGTAATCCGTGCAGAAATCACGCAGGCTAAGTCCCACCGCACACCATACCAGCGCCACAAGCCCTTCCATCACCATGGCGCCGTAAAACACGGGCCGCAAGTTGCGGGACTGCTGCAGGCAACGCACCATCAGGGGGCTTTGCGTGGCATGAAAGCCCGAGATAGCACCGCAGGCAATGGTTACGAATATCATGGGCCACACGCTCAGGGAGTCGGGGTGACAATTAACTGTCATATCAAGGTCAGGCAGCACTGTGACCTCGGGCGAGAGCGGCAGCATGACCGCAAGTCCCACGGCCATAAAAATAAACAGCGCGCCGAAAAGGGGATAAACACGCCCGATGATGACATCGATGGGCATAACAGTCGCCAGGAAATAGTAACCCAGGATGATAACACACCACCCGGTAACCGAGATACCACTCACCAGCGCATGCAACATACCCGCCGGCCCAGTGGTGAAAACAACACCGACCAGCAGCATTAGCACTATACACAGCCCCCGCATCACCACATGCGCAGGTGCCCCCAGATAGCGCCCCACCAGCTCAGGCAGGTTCTCCCCGTCATGGTCGGCGGAGGCCGCAGCGGCCATGAAATCATGCACGGCACCGGCAAGCAGGCACCCCAGCACTATCCACAGCAGAGCAACCGGCCCGAACAGGCAGCCGGCAAAAGCGCCGAACACGGGACCGAGCCCGGCTATATTGAGCAACTGCACCATGAATATGCGCCAGGTCGGCATGGCTACATAATCCACACCATCTGCCCGTCTCATGCAGGGCATGAGCAGTTTGAAATCCACCCCGTATACACGTTCAGCCACCTTACCATAGACGAAGTAGCCGAGCACCAGAACCAACGCACAGGTGATGAATGCGACAAGTCCTATCATGATTGTAATTGTCAATTCTTTTCTGTTGAGCCCATGGCTGTGTTCTTACCTTTACCGCCGGCGGACAGAGTAGCCGCAGGTGCGGGGGCTGCGGCCTCCGCCTGCTCCTTGGGCAACACCCAGCGCTCGATGGCGCCCTCAGCATACGCACCGTAGATGGAAGTGGGGTCGATATTGCGCATTTCGGTATAAATAGCACGCATACGGGCTGCGGAGCCGCCGCTGCGGCGCACGTGCCCGGCATAGGCAGCCATAATTTCCTGGCGCTGGCGACGGGAGTAATAGCCATCAGCTATGAGTGCGCGCACATACTTATGAGCGGCCTCTAGGCTCATGGTTTGCATTTTCTGCCCCACCTCGAGCATACCGGTAGCATTCGTCGAAAGGGACCCCAGACCGGTCTGCACCCCTTCACCCAGGGGATTACCGGGCATACGGACATCTTTCATGTCTGCGGCCTCGGCCAAGAAGTTTATCTGCCGTTTACCCTTGGCTCCACGAGCTTTCTTGAGCAGTTTTTCCTGCTCCACGTAATCATCGATAATGCGCTCCAGGTAAGCGCCGGCTGTTTCGGCATCCTTCATTTGCTCCGCGCCCTGCACAATACCGCGCAGGGAACCGCTCGAATCGACCACCGCCAAACAAGGGTAGCTCCATATACCGCCGGGCAATCCGGCATCCCCCATCACCTTCTTATACTCGCGTTGCTCTTTTTCATTCGGCAACTGGTAGACAGGAACCTCAAGAAACACAGCTCCGCGAGCATAGCGCATGATTTCGCGTTTGCGCACAAAACGCTCACGAATCTCAGCACTCACCTTGTCATAATTCGCGCCGTAGCAGAACAGAACCACCGGCTTGCGGTCAGATGCCTTGGACAGAGCATTCTGATACTCTGCAGCGTTGAGCAACGGGCTCACAGCAAGCCCGAGCATCATCAGAATGGAAAAAATGTTCTTCAACATGATTTGTTAAAAAAGGTAAGGTCAGGATTTTTTATCTTCTTTCTTCTCCTTGAGAAGTTTACCATAAACATAGAATCCAACGATGGAGGATTCCCATTTATCGCCATCACGCAGCAGACGCACGAAGCGTGCGCAAGGTGCGGAGTCCCGCAAATCACAGCGAATCACGGCACCGGATATCTCGCACTTGGCGCGCGCGGGTTCCCAGTTCTGCCCATCATCTGAAACCTCTACCTTGAAGTCACGGTCGCGGCGTGCATTCTCGCCGAATAAGCACACCAGACCACTGAGCCGGGCATTATTCTCGAGCTCAATTGTCATGCCGGAGGTACCTTCAAACTTGGCAGGTATCTGCCCACCGGTCTTCTGCAGCACCGCCCAGTGCAAGCAACACTGCGGCATCTGCCCCGGGTCAAGGGTGGTAGCAGTGCGTATCAAGCCCTTGGCGGAAACACACTTGCCGGGGAATGCCCGGAACTTAAACTTGTTCTTGGGGAACATTTTTTTGCATTTGCGGTGCGCCAGTTTACCAATAGCCTGGAAAGTACGCTTATCGCCATTGGTGGCAGCGGTGTAGATAGCCTCTCCCAAGGCGCCCCAGGTGGCATCAATGGTTTTCTTCGTTGTGCGAGCGCGGCTCATGGTCTTGACCACGATTTCGCTGAACTCCTCCTGCAACTTCTCATTCTCGGCATCTGAACCGGGTACGGACGCAATGAAATCAAGCCCCCAGGCCAGCACGGCGCCGGCATAGTCAGGTTTGTCCATCAGGACGTTGAGGGCTTCTTTCATATAAGCGAGCTGCTCGTCGGGGTTGGGGCAACCGGCCATGTGAGCAGAAAGCAGAGGGGCAATATCCCAGCGATTTGTACCGAAGCCCTTGCACTGTTTGAAGAAGGCAGCGAACATCTTATTGCGTTCGCGCCGGTTGGGTTCAAGCGGCAGTAGGTGCGGGTATACATAGCGGCTGAGCAGAGTGGCGGCACAGTTGTGGAATTTGACAGCCATGGTATCAACCACACGATCGTGCATTTCTTTCCACTTTTCTTTGTTCTGGGGAGCCTTCTGTTTAAGGTACCCGGCATACGACACCCAGGCCGGCCAGTTGAGCGGCTGGGCGACCACGGCAGCATCGTAACAATTAACGGCACTCTTCATCATGCGGCGGGAGGCCAGCAGCTCCGCAAGCGCCACCAGCTCGTCAGACACCATGGTTCTGTGACGGTCGGTGTACAAATCCTGCATAAGGATGAGGAAATCCCAATCGTGCAGCCCCCAGAATACCTTGTGCATGCCGTGCTGCCAGTAGATGGAGTAGCTCATCTTCCACTCCGTTCCCACGCGCACGGCATAAGCACAGTGACCGGGTTCACCCATGGTCATGGCCGGAATACCGGCTGCGAGGGCTCCATACGCGCCATAGTGGGAGCAGGCGCCGCACACGCCGCCGATTTCGCGGTGCGCCCAGGCTGTGGTGTTTTTGGTGTACTTGAGAATGGGAGCAAGATAATCTGCTGAGAACACGGAGTCGCCGGCTACGTTGCGCAGACGGTAGACGAGCTGGTTGCAGGCTCCCAGGTACCCCTCGGCCGGCAGGCGTACATTATCGCGCTGCCAGGCGAGCGACTGAGGGCTCCCCCAACCGCCGGGTTCCTTACAGCCAGTTACCAAGCGGGTTTCCCAGTACTGCAGGTCATCGAATATGACGTTGAGCTTGCCCTCCTGATAACTGCTGAAGTAGTAGGCGAAACGCGCTATCATATCCTTTTCGGAATAGTGCTCACGCGCAAACTCGGTTGCAGTTGTGGCGGCAATCCGGCGTGCGACGGGATCCTGCATATCTTCCGAATACAGGGAATATATCTTGGACAGGTATATTAACCCCTGCCCCAACCGATCAGTGGGACCGGAGAATACGACTCCGTTAATCCAGTCGAGATCGCTGCTCAGGGCAAAAAGGAGGGCAGAGCCCATCTTCTGCTCCGTCACCTTGCGAATACCCTCATAGCCTACCTTACGAATGAGTGTGATACGCGCCAAATCAAGGCGATTGGCCGGATCTTCCAGGAACTGCCATATTGCCTCATCATCGCCGTTTTTTATTTTGGTCAGCACGCGTTCGAGCAAATCTTTATAGATTACGTCGGGCGTTTTCCACATATCAGGCGCAAGATCCTCACTGTTGTAATTGGTCCGGCCTTCATTTTTCTTTTCGAGCTTCTCGTAGGCCGCCGCCAGTTTTTTAGCGTTGCGTTCAGCCTCGCCGTTGCGCTTGGAATCACACACTCCGGGTACAACATCCTGCCCGGGCAATACGGGAATATCGGCCTCCGCAATCTCTTTCAACGGAGCGGGTGTAGACTCTTTCGGCATGAAAGAATCGGGGTCTCGCTCCACGAGTGACGAACCGTCATCAGAACCCTCCCACGCAGTTTCATCCTCCTCTTCGGCCTCCATTCCGGCCATGTCAGAGTCATTGGTACTCACATCGCCGCCTTCGTCAATGACCACGCCCTTAACCGGCTCAGTTTGTTCTGTTGTGTCAGCCGGGGTATCGGGAGCCGTCGGCTGTACAGCAATCTGCGAGCCACCTTGCGCAGGTGGGGTTGTCGCCATCTCATATACCCAGGAAACCAAGTAGCCGCCGACCATAGCGGCCAATGCATAGGATAGTAATTTTACAAGATTTGTTGACATATCAGATAAAGGGAAATTATATCAGTTGGGGAGGCGTTTTCTGATTTCGGCGAGCGTCTGGATTGCCTTGTGACTGATGAGAGCATCGCCGTGCGAAGTGAGCGACTCCACCAGCGGAATGGCCCGCTCACTGCCAAAATCGGCAAAGAATTTAAGGGAGCCATCCAGTATCTGCAAGTCAGACTGGGGGGTTACGCGCGCCAGCAGCGCACTTTCTACTTTATTGCCCAGCAGGGGGATAATGTCAGACCAGGCCACGGGGTTGGCTATCCACATCTGGATAATCGGCTCGACCATACCGTCGGGGTCTTCGGCAACAAGCCGTCGCACGACAACCGACGAGAGACCACGCGTCGCAAGGCGGCAACTGTCAAAATATTGCCGGAACTGGCGCAGTGCTTCAGCATCACGTGCCGGAGCATATACCACAAGTGCCTCGACAAGAGCCTGGTATGTATCTGTTTCCGTTAACCAGGGGTCTTGCAGTACACGCAGCAACGCGTGCCTGATATCCACCCGCAACACCTGCACGTCAGCATTGGCCAGCAGCGACGCTGCGGCACGTACTCGCATGGGATCCAGGCACATCAGTTCACTGATGTTCGCGGCTACGAAGTTGGGGTTATTGGGCGTTTCCAGCACATCGGAGGAGTAACGACTCACCAGCTTGGCACGCTCTGCACTGAAGTGCAATTCATATATACCGGAATCAGCCCGGGAATAACTGAGCTGTCCGTATCGAGCCAGTATCAGCGGTAACTTCGAGCGGGAAACACGCGCATTCACCACCACAAACAATGCTCCGCGACCTCGCGTATAGGCACGCGTGTACTCAGCCTGCAACAAACGGGTAAGAGATTCCCGGATTAACGTGCGGGAAGACGAGGTCTGATTGTCCATGTAAATGGCAAAATGCACCTGTCGAGGCGACTCTGCGCAAACCGAGCGAAAAACCTCCAAATCCCCCTCGCTCAAGGTAGCACCACCTTTCCCAATAACCGGCTTCTCCTTGTCATCTGCCGTGCCAACCGAAACGGGAACCGAAATTTCAGCCGACTCGGGAACCCTGATGTGCCACACGAAAGGCACAGCCACAGACCAGGCCAGTATAAGCACCATCAGCGCAGACACCACAACTCTGTTGGAGCGGAAAGAGGGCAACAGGCACAGCACGGAAACGAGGCCGCAGCCAATGGAAACCATAAGCTGATATTCAATTTCGAGCTGACTAATGGGGGTTTTATACGACTCACTATCCCCCAGCATGAACACAAAGGAACTAACACAAAACAGAACGCCTGCCAGACAGCCAAGCACTTTCTGCTTACTGCTGAACATAGCCCCGGATGCTAACTGACGCTGCATTCGCTCGGCCCTAGCCTCCTGGCGCTTCTTCAGCCGCCGGTGAAAGACCACCTCGGGTTTAACCTCCTCGGGAGCAGCATTTACAGCCTCACCGAACTCAGCAGCAATACACTCCGGGCAAATACTCTGAGACTCAGTAGTTGCATAGAACCGTGTTTTACACCTGGTACACTCTTTTTCCACACCGAAGTATATAGCAGAAATGAAGGCACAAAGCAAGCCTGTAATGCCGAGCAATCAAAAATACCGGCAAATACAGGCTCGCAACAAATACACTTTAACAAAATCACTCCGCAGGCTGCACCACCGGCTCAGGTTGCTTCCCCTGCTCTTCTTCCTTCTCATCTTTCTGTTCCGGACAAAGCGATTCGCAGGTAATCTCGGCAACAACTGCGGCTGAATAATCACATTTCCTACCGAGCATAGGAACTGGATGTTCGGCAACAGAAGAGTTGACAGAAGCCACAGCTTTCGGCACACCTTCAGACTGAATATTCACAAGTCCGACCGCTACAAGCAATACGGCAACAAGTGATGTCGATACCATAGCCCAACGCCTGACACCGCCCACATTATCAATAAACTGGCGTATGTGCTCCCACAAGAGCGCACGGGCAGGCTTGATGACGGAATCACGCGCCATGCGGTTTTTAAATTCAGCAAGAAAACGCCCCTCAAAATCGGCCTCTGGAGCAGGCTCCACCCTGAGCGAGGATAGCAGTTTTATAATTTTCTCCTCTTCCTCAGGTGTGATGTCATTTCCTCTTTTGTGCATAACTGTGAGCTTGTGAGCGTTCGTTAGTATGGACGATTTTGTGTAAGTATATGTTCAAAAAAAATTAAAAAAAATCAGATTTTACCAGAAATAATCTCTTCCGGGGCTTTTTCCCTATATAGGATATCGAGGGCATTTTCGACCAACCAGGCCCGAATCAGAGCCTGCCCCTGCGCAATCTGGGCTGAGCGGCGAGTTCGAGTATCCGCCACTATTGCCTGCATATCATCCACATCGTACAGCGTTACTCCGGGTACAGCTCCGCAAGCGGGATCTACATTTCGCGGCACGGAAAGATCGATAAGGAAGAGCATGCGACCATTTCTGGCAGTCTGTACCGAGCGCAGCACCTCGGGAGAAACGACGTAAACGGGAGACGCGGTAGAAACAATCACAATGTCTATCTGCTCCAGATAAGGAACCCACTCTGCAAAACGGATAACACGTCCCCCCACCTGCTCAGCGAGAGCGACAGCTCTGTCGTAGGATCTGTTAGCCACGAAAATGCTCTCAGCGCCACGAGAGCGCAGACTGCGGGCAGTGCTGCGAGCAATTTCACCGGCACCGACCACGAGAACATTGACCCCGCTGAGTTCACCGAGTGAGCGGCAGGCAAGCTGAACAGCGACAGCCCCCATAGAGGTAGGCCCGCTGGTTATATGAGTTTCAGTTCTGACTTTCTTGCCGATGGTAAAAATGCGCTGAAAGGTACGATTGGCAGAAGTGGCCGTAGTACCGGCCTCCAGCGCCGAGCGATAGGCATCTTTCAACTGACCGAAGATTTCGGTTTCACCCACTACCATGGAATCGAGACCTGCGGCGACAACTGCAAGATGTTCGAGAGCGGACTCACTGCTGAAATTGTAAAAACAGGCAGAAAGATGCTCCATAGCAGCACCGGAGCCGAAAAAATGGCGCATGATGCTGAGACGCGCCAACTCAGGTTCCGAACTCCAGTAATATATCTCCGTGCGATTGCAGGTAGAAAGGAGCACACATTCGCAGACCCCGGGTAAAGCACAGATTGCAACATTGGCCTGAGCGAGAGCACTGCGAGACACAGAAAAACGCTCCCGCACCTCCAATGGTGCCGTACGGTAATTCAAGCCCAGGCAGCAGAACTCAGACTGACAATCAGTGCTCATCGGCAAAAGCGGCAAGTATGGATTGCAGAAAATCGGGGATATTGTGCTTCGGGCTTTCGATGTGAGGTTCCAGGCCGTACTCTCGCAGCGTAGCACTGGTCACCGGACCTATGCTGGCGATACGACAATTTGCCGGCAGGGGAATGCCAAGAGCCATGAAATGTCGCACGGTGCTGGAACTGGTGAAGGTGATAAGGTCAGCACCTTCGCTCACCAATCTGCAGCGGGCACCGGTAGGGTCTTCCGTCTCTGGCACAGTGTTGTATGCGATACACTCATCCACGATAGCCTGGCGTTTCATAAGCTCCTTGTAAACGATATCACGTCCTTTTTCACTGTGTACCCAGAGCATGGTCACATTTGCAACACCACCGAACTCATCAGCCTTGCGGTCAAACTCCGCTATCAGCTCCTCCGCCACTGCTTTCTGTGGCATGATGTCAACCATGAGACCGATTTTCTTCAACTCGGCGGCAGTTCCGGGGCCAACGGCGGCAATGCGGGCTCCCCCCAGTTCGCGGATATCTTCATAGACGGCAAAAAAGGCCTCGAAGAATTTTTTCACCCCGTTCGGGCTGGAAAAGATGAGCCAGTCATAGTGCGGACTGTCGACGACTGCAGCGGCAAAGTCATTGCGGTCAGAGGGCGGCACGATGCGTATGGTGGGCAGTTCCAACACATCCGCCCCCTGCTGACGCAGGGTGGCAGAGAGAGCACCGGCCTGCTCACGAGTGCGGGTCACCACAACTCGCTTACCAACCAGAGGTCCGGGTTGCACGGCCGCAGCCAGTTTGTCGGCCAGGTTCACGACCTCACCTATCACCACCACGGCAGGAGATGCCAGCCCAGCTCGATTCACAGCCGCAGCCAGCTCACCCACGGGAGCCTGCACGCTACGCTGCTGCGGGGTAGTGGCCCATTGCACAGCCGCCGATGGAGTGCGAGGATCGAGACCGGCTGCTACCAATTGTTGCAGGGTTTCCCCCAAGCGGCTCATTCCCATGAGAATCACACGTGTTCCGCCCGCGTGAGCTATGGCCTGAATATCCAGGCTGCTTTCAGATTTACCGGGCATCTCATGACCGGTGAACACTGTAAACTGAGAACTCACCCCGCGATGAGTCAGCGGTATACCGGCAGCAGCCGGACCTGCCACAGCAGATGTTACACCCGGTACTACCTCAAAGGGGATATCAGCATTTGCAAGGGCTAGCCCCTCTTCACTACCGCGCCCGAACACAAAAGGATCTCCACCTTTCAGGCGTACTGTCCGGGGGTAACGTGCAGCACAATCTATCAGCAGACTATTAATCTGCTCTTGCGGCAAAGCATGGTTCCCGGCCCGCTTGCCAACATAAATTTTCTCACAGCCCGTCCGACAGTGGCACAGCAGGGCAGAATCTGCCAAGGCATCATAAACCACACAGTCAGCCTGCTCCAGCAAACGCAGAGCTTTTACCGTTATCAATTCCGGATCGCCGGGGCCGGCTCCTACCAGATATACAGTACCTATCTTTCTCTCACTCATAATGTCGACTCAGGTTCGGTTACAGCAACTGGTGATTCACCAGCTGGCTCCTCAGCTGCAGGTGCTTCACCGGCTGCCTCCTCAGCAACAGGTGTCACCGTACCGATAACAGCCTCTCCGGCACCGGCGCCGGTCGACGGCGAGGGGGCGACTTCAGGCTGCAGGGGCGCAGGAGCTGTACTGCTTTCACCGGCAGCGCGACGCCCGATTTCAATCAGCTGAGATACTGTCACCAGCTTAAATCCCCTGGCCTGCAGACCGGTTACAATATCTTCCACCGCACTCAGAGTCGATGCGTGAATGTCGTGCAGAAGAATGATGGACCCGGATTGAGCGTTGCCGACGGCACGCCGCACCACCGTACTCACTCCCGGGTGCTGCCAGTCGCGGGTGTCAACATCCCACAGCACGGCATGCATGCCATAGTTGTTGTACATCTTATCTACCAGGCTCGAATTGATAGAGCCATACGGAGGACGCATGGTCGTGGGATAATATCCGGTGGCGGATTTAATGATTTCGTTGGTCCGCTCAATTTCACGCGCGACGGTTTGACTGCCGGCGGTTGTCATTTTGATGTGGCTGTAGGTATGATTGGCAATTTCATGCCCCTCTGCAACAGCACGGGCCAGCAATGATTTATTGCGGGCGGCATTCTGCCCCAGCACAAAGAAAGTGGCTCTGGCGCCATTGCGACGCAATATATCCAGCACTTGCGGAGTATATGCGGAGCTAGGTCCGTCGTCGAACGTAAGCGCCACATATTTACCGGGCACATTTACACGCGCTACACGGTGCCCGGGTTTCTCAGGCACAAATGGCCTGTCAGGCCGTGCGGGGGTATCTGATATCGCCGGCTTTTGCGTCGTGGGCTTCTTCACCGGTTTCGTGGTTGGTTGGGAGTGCTGCGAAGGCTCTGTCGGGGATTCCCCGCCGGGTGGCAACACACTCGGGCCCTCCTGCATCTGAGTACAGGCCGCGACAGCCAATGTAACAAGCGAAATAATTAGTCTGCGTACAGTCATCATGGAATCTCTCGTGTGTTTATTGTACTCACGCCATCGGCTTTTGGCAACCTCTTTTGAAGTCATGATGCTCTGCAAAAAAAAACACCGGGATGAGCGAACACACCCCGGTTATGATAAAATCAGATATCAGGCAAAAAGTTATCAGAACTTGCCACCCAGCCCCAGGCGAAGGCCGACGGAGGTCTGCTCTTCAGAAGCGGCCTCGTACGCAGCGCCATCGAAAGGAGATGTGCCACCCTGCAGCATCACAGCACCCACAACATTGATTTTCGGGGTTATGGCATAGGAAGCTCCGAGCTCAACGGAATAAACGACATTGGCCATATCATCACCGGAGCTCCAGGCATAGTCATTGCCCTTCATGCCGGGATAGTCGAGCATGGAAATGCCCAGACCAATGTTAGCACCGGCAAAGACGGTCCACTTCTCAGAAACGGGGCGAACGTAACGATAACCGGGCATCACTGCGAAGTTACTGAGCTCAAAACCGCTGTCTTCACCGAAAGCATAGCTGAAACGCAGCGTAGCGTAGTGATTACCCTTTACGTTATAAAGACCAGTCACGTCAAAACCCCAGGTGTTGATGGTGGGAGAGGGGTAGTTTTTGCAGATGTCAGTGATGGCGTGATTGTATACAGCAGCCACCTCCCAAGAGTACTTGCTCTCTGCGCCAGTGGAATACGCAGTACTAGCCGAAACAATGGGGGAAAGGGCAAGAGCGATAAGAGATACCTTAATCTTCATGTCAGTTTTATTTCTGTTTGGTGAAAAATCCGAGTGCTTCTGTCACAGAAGCGCGCAGATGGTAACACAATTGCTCTGCATTGGCAAGAGAAATCTCTCTAAAAAAATAATGCGGTAACGCAAAAATACGGCATAAACACTTGCCCGTATCGGCATACTATGGTAGCATGCACACATGTCGCTGCCATGGTTTGATAGTCAATTTCCGCTGTATCTGGCTCCGATGGCCGGAGTAACAGATCCCATCTTCCGTACCCTGTGTAAAGAAGCCGGGGCAGATGTGATGGAAACAGAGTTTGTCTCGGCGGAGGGGGTGTTGCAAGCATGGCAGCGCAACCGCCGCTATGTGGAGTTTGAGCAGACACACCGACCTCTCGGCATTCAGATTTTCGGCTCCGTCCCCGAACATGCAGCTGCCGCTGCCCGAATCATCGTAGATGCCATGCACCCGGATTTCCTCGACATAAACGCCGGTTGTCCCGTACCGAAAATAGTGGGTAAAAATGGCGGGTCCTCTCTGCTGCGGGATTTGCCGCTGCTGCAACGAATTGCCGCAGCCGTAGTCAACGAACTGGGAGCAGACTGCCCGGTAACAACAAAAATACGGCTGGGATGGGATGCTCAGAGCATCTGCGCGCCGGAAGCTGTGGTGAGGTTGCAGGATGCCGGGGTGCAGGCTATCGCCATACACGGGCGCACGCGCTCACAACAATATGGCGGGAAAGCCGATTGGGACATGATTGATTACTGCGCACGGTTGGTGCAGGTACCGGTTATAGGCAATGGTGATATAGCAAGCCCGGAAGATGTACAGCGAGCCAGAGAAACGACGGCCGTGGCCGGGGTTATGATTGGGCGCGCCGCGATGAATGCCCCCTGGCTTTTCAGTCGGGCCAGGCATTACCTGCTCACCGGCGATATTCCCCCGGAACCCCCCCCCGCACAGAAACTGGATTTCATGCTGCGACACACGCGAATGGCTATCGAGAGCAGACACTATGGCGATGAGCTGGTCACCATGCGGGCCATGCGGGCTCGACTACTGGCCTATGCCAAAGGAATCCCCGGCAGCAAGCCCCTGCGCTCTGCCCTGGCTCGGGTGAGCTCTCTGTCAGAGTTGCAGGACATACTGGCTCCGCTCCACTGATTC
The DNA here is from genome assembly GCA_045592685.1 of Akkermansia sp. GTDB lineage: Bacteria > Verrucomicrobiota > Verrucomicrobiia > Verrucomicrobiales > Akkermansiaceae > Akkermansia. The sequence goes on from JAZNVF010000090.1 coordinate 16,118, forward strand.
TCCGGCAGAATCAGGCCAGTTCAAGGTCGGGCTTGAGTGCCAGGGTTGCGGAATCATGCAACTCAACCATGGGGTCACGCAGCGGCGGGCCGAAGGTTTCGACCAATCGGCAAACGGCAACTCCGCGAGTCGCAGCTTCATACGCAGCAATCCACTCATCTGCCCGTTGCTGAGCAGAATCCGGTAACGGATAGCGCTTCAGTCCCCGGTAAAATGGCTTGGGCGACAGTCTGGCACGCCAGCACAACTGACGGCGGCACAGATTGACATACAGGGGGTCGGCCTGCAGAGCCACAAAAAGCTCAGATTCGCGAAACGAGCCTACACTCAACCCCGGTTCTCGCAGAATAACCCGCCAACCGTGCGCAGTGCGGTACAACCTGGCTGAAAGGAGCGGAGATTTTTCGCACAGGTGCCGAATAGCCCCGATAAGCTGGCGCTGTTCCCTGGCAGGGCTGGGGAACAAGTGAGCCCATAGCCCGCAGCGATAGCGATCAACATCAGCAAAACACAGGCTCACAGAGTTGAGAACCAGGCACCCATAGCGATTACGCGTAATGATATTTGCCGGGTCAGGTCGCTGCTCAATCGGTTCAAGTATGGCAGCTCTGTAGGGAGATGTACCGTCATCCAGCTCGCGCAGCCCGGCACAGAACTGCTCCAGCGGTATGTCACCCCTACTCAGATATGCCTGCCATAGTTGAGCTCGCTGCTCCAGTCGCTCTACCGCCTCTTGCTGAGAATGGGCGGACATACCGCGCAAACGTACCGAGCGCCCGGCAATCACGCGTTTCTCTCGCACCCAATAAGCGGGTATTCTCATGTCTGTTCTCCTTTTAATGGTTGCAGGGTATCGAGCACATCCCCAGCCAGCGAGGTAATGGCGGTCACCCTATTCTCTGCCAATTCAAAAATCGTGGCCGATATAATTTCCCCCCGCTGACAAGCCACGGTACAGGGGCGACGCCGACCTTGCCACACCACACTCGAAAGCAGGAACATGAGATTAGCTCGCTCACCTCGCCGCTGCCAATTATCAAAACAGGAGCGCAGGTGGCGCAGCAAATCGAGCTTGCTGTTAAAACTCAGACCTGCAGTTTCCGACTCATAGTGCACCCCCTCCGCCACCAGGGGAGCCATTTCGCGGAAATCATGTGTCACCATCATCTCACCAAAGGTGCGGGCAGCTTGCTCCTCCGTCAAAGCCGGAGCAACAGGAAGTTCCGCATGAGAACAGAATCGGAGCCCCTGCTGCAGCGCACCATGCTGCTCTACTGCCACAGTATATCCGCCGGGAGCTTCAATCAGATTCACGGTAAGGAACAACACCTCAACCGGTTGATTTTCCGGCGCAACAGCCCCCGCCGTCGAGGGGTACGAATCGGGCGCGTAGCGTACGTACCCTCGACGGTCAACCTGACTGTTCATCACGGTATCGATTAATACCACCAGGTTTTTCCCCTGCGGGGAATACATACGGAACTCAGGCACCCCACAGCGGAACAGAGGTTTGAACGGTACTCGCCACTTGCACCCGGCCGCCAGCAGTCCCCCGGCAGCAACTGCCAGTGCTACGCTTACAGGCAACAGCTCGGCGGACAACACCGGCTCAGGCCGAGATTCAGGTTTGTCCGGCAGCGACACAAGGGCATCCGGCACGGCGTACATGGTTCCCCTCGCGCAGAACTTCTCCCCTTCCGGCGGCAGAGGTGAATCAGCACCGTACACAGGAGCGTACACATTGACAATCTGCTCACCGACACGCGCTACTATATGGCACAACGGCAACCCGCAGAAATCACAGCGACAAACACGCTGAACCACCCCACACACAGCCCCGGGTGAACAACTCTCCCCCTCGCCGGACAGAGGGGAATAGTGGCTGCACAGCAAACTGAGAGACCACCGGAAACGCAGGCCTGACACCATACGCTCAGGGAACATCACAGCCTCGGCACACCTGGCGCTGTACTCAGCCCCATCATCCGCACGCAACTTCACCAGCCCGGGCACAGATGGCACCGTTTCCGCAAGGGTCAATTCATTCACCGCATGTTCTGCTGCATAAAAATCAGCATATTCCAGTTGCAGTTTACCTTCACAGAGCCCCTGAAGAACTACCAACATCAGCGGACTCTCCGTTCCAGAACCTTTAATTTTCACCCCGGGCGACAAATGCCCGGCATGCGCGAACCCCTCAACAACGGGGAAAAGCGGCATGCCATTGTTAGCCACTTCCCGAGTAAGGTTATGTTTCTTTAGCAACCATGCATCACACGGCAAGTCAGCAGCCGTACCACGGCGGTACGTTGCAGGCAGGTACTGCAAAGCCTCGGCCGACCCGCCCCAAGTACCATGCACGCCCACTATTACCGGTGGCAATGCCACACATCGGGCACGCTCAGCCCCCAGGCGCTGCACAATACAAGGCAAAACCACAACCTGCTCGGGGGTCTCGCGGTCACAATAATGCATCTGTTCGACCGTAAGAGCAGCATGTGCAGCCATACAGCTCACACTCAGAACATAAATAAATACTTTCCTGCCTTTCGTTTCTGCCGAGAAATGAGCACCGCCACCCCCACCCGAAAACCGACGAACATGCACAAACCCACAGGCACGCAGGTGAGCCGCAAGCTCGACTTCACACTCGGCCAGCAGCAGTTCCGCCGAGCGACTGCGCAGATGCGCTACGGCAGGTTCGCCCTCGCCCCGACTGATGATGGTATACTCAGCTTGCATTGTCTGCGGGGGTCACAGCACCCTGTCGGTCGTAGAGTTCCTTGTAAAGCGGGCAGGTCTTGTAGAGCTCTTCATGCGGACCGTCACCCACAATGCGACCATGGTCGAACACCAATATGCGATGAGCATTGCGCAATGTGCTGAAACGATGCGCTACTACCAGAGTCGTCCTTCCCTCGGCCAGGCGATCAAGTTCCTGCTGAATTTCACGCTCACTTTCAGCATCGAGCGAAGCTGTAGCCTCATCTAGTATGAGAATGGGGGCATCTTTCACAAAAGCCCGGGCAATAGCAACACGCTGGCGCTGACCACCGGATAAACCGGCGCCACCCTGCCCCAGCATCGTATCCATACCCTGGGGTTGGCTCGGCAGGAATACACTCACGCGAGCAGCCTCGGCAGCAGCATTTATCTCTTCCTCCGTCGCGCCCTGTCGCCCCAGCTCTATATTCTCACGAATAGAGCCGGCAAAGAGCAGAGCCTGCTGCCCCACTATCGAAAGTTGCTCGCGCAAATCGTGGCGGGTCACATCGCGCACATCCACGCCATCCACAAGCACTGCACCTTCCGTTACCTCATAAAATCGCGGCAGAAGGCTGGCAAAGGTTGTCTTGCCGGCTCCACTGGGTCCCACCAGGCCGACAATCTGTCCGGCCGGTATATGAACATCGATTTCACGGAGCACCGGTTTATCATCCCCATAAGCAAAAGTGACGTTGCGGAAAGTAATATCACCCTTCACTCGGTTCGGAAACGCAACCGGATTAGCCGGATCGTCTATAGAGTTGGGGGTATCCAGTATCTCGGCAAGTCGGGTCATGGAGCCCTGCGCCTCGTTGAGTCGATTGTACGCCATACCGGCACGTTTCATGGAATCGAAGGTAAAAAACAGGGCTGCGGCCAGAGCCATGAAATCCGAAAGCTGCATACCGCACAAACTGCCGCAGACCAACAGGAAAGAGAGAGCCAGAGCCGTTACGGCTTCCATAATCGGAATAATAGCGCGCTGATACTTGACCAGCTTAATCGTGTTGCGGCAGAATCCCTCAGAAACGGCATCAAAGTCGGCAATCTGTCGTTCTTCGAGAGCATAGGCACGAATCTCACGCTGAGTTTCGAGGTTCTGTTGAACCACACTATTGAGTTCACCCAGATTATCCTGAGCCATACGCGCCTTCTGAGATATTCGCTTGCCGAACGTAATCACCGGCCAGGCTGCCAGGGCAATGAACAGAATAACCAGGAAAATCTCCCACCGACCGATACTGTACAGCAGGTAAATGAACGCAAACAGAGCACTCACGCAGGTGATAGGCTGCTTTATCAGGTCATTGGAAATGTGAGAGAGCACGGTTTGCACATTCTGCGAATCCGCCACAATACGACTTACGATATCCCCCTTGCGATTTCCTTCGATGAAAGCCAGCGGGAGTTGCTGAACATGATGGAACACCGTAATGCGAAGTCCCTCCAGAATTCGAAGCCCCAGGATATTCACCACCACAGAGTTGAGCCACATAGCCAACCCGCGTATGATAAATATCACAGGCAGCGAAAGACAGGCAAGCAACAGCAGCGTGGAGGGCGTCAATTCTCTCAGAGAGGGCATAAATTGTAGCAGCTGCGGCTCCTCCTGCCCTGCCTGATGGAAAACAATGGGGAATACGTACTTCACCAGAAATGGAACCCCCATGCCACTCGCGGCAGCAGCCACTACACCGGTCAGTATTGATGCAGCAAGCCAGAACCAATGCGGAACGAGAAATAACCTGACAAACTTGCAAATTCTTTTAATCATACCTGTGTCTCCTTCTTTTCCTGTGCGTCCTGACGAATCTGTTCATCATACAGAGATTTGTAGAGCATGCAGTTTTCGTACAACTGCTCATGGGTACCATCTGCTATAATACGACCTTCTTCGAACACCAGTATGCGCTTTGCCATACGTATGGTGCTGAAACGATGTGCAATGATAAACGTCGTGCGATTTTCCGCCATGTTGTCAAGAGCTTCCTGAATAACGGCTTCACTTCGCATATCCAGAGCCGAGGTAGCCTCGTCAAGTATGAGGATGGGGGCATCTTTCAAAATGGCACGAGCAATGGAAACTCGCTGCCGCTGACCGCCGGAAAGCCCGCCGCCACCCTCTGCCAACATGAGATTGTAGCCCTCGGGTTTGAGGTCGGCAAACTCACTCACACAGGCCAGGTCCCCGGCGCGACGCACGGCAGCATCATCTGCCCCGGGACGCCCCACGCGTATATTCTCCGCGATAGTTTCACGAAACAGAGCTGCAAACTGTGAAACCAGACCGATATTGCGGGTTCTTTCGGCACGGGAAATATGGCGAACATCCACCCCGTCAATTTTTACGGAGCCTTTCTGCACGTCATAAAAACGACAAATCAGGTTGATGAAGGTGGTCTTCCCTGAGCCGCTGGGGCCCACAAGCGCCACAACATCCCCAGCCGGTACATGCACCGTGATATCACGCAGCACAACCTTCTCGCTGTTGTAAGCGAATGAAACATTCTCAAAATCCACAGCCCCCTTCACCGGATCGGGCAGAGAAATCGGGTTCTTCGGTTCGGGGGTTTCATCCCTGGCCAGCAATATCCTGTTAAGAGCCTCCAGCATGACTGACATCATACGGCACTGATTTTCGATGATCCCCAGGCGCTTTATGGGATCATAACAGAAATAGAAAGCCGTGGCAATGGCCGTGAACTCCTCCAGGGTCAGGCCATCACTGCACCCGCGATAAAGAGCATACGCCAGAGCAAGAGCACTGACCACCTCGATAGCCGGAGAAAGCGCCGACTGCCAGGCGGCGATTTTAACACGCAGGATATTAAGGCTTCTGATATTGCGAGCGAGAATACTCTCCTGCCGGGTCTCAAGATTAAAAGCGCGCACCTCACGCTGCGCCGTCAGCGATTCCTCGACGTTGGAGGTGATAACATTCATCCCCGTCAGAGCAGCGCGCATCTTCTTGAGCACGGACTTACCCACGAAACGCACCACCGGAACACAAAGACAGGATATGAGCAGATTCCCCAGCAGAACTGCGCTCTGGTGGCTCGTGAGTGCAGCATACACCAGGTACGATAGCGCCGCGACAAGCGTAAGCGGCTGAACCACCAAATCATTCAGCACCTGAATCAGCTGCTGCTGAAGCCCCTGCGTGTACTGAATAACAGCAGTCATAAGACTGCCCCTGCTCTCGCGGTCATGAAATGAGAAAGACAACCACTGCAAGCGGGCAAAGACATCATTACGCAACCCTCTGAGCAACCCTACACCAACCCGGGTAAGAAGGTAAGAATTGAAATACGTAGCCAGTCCTCGCACAGCCATCACAATCGGTATGATACACGCAGCACCTATCAGTGTCACCGTGCCCATATTTTCCGGCTCTACAAAGCGAGATAGAAACTGTGTGAACCACTCCGGAGCCGGAGTCTCGCCAAATACAACCGGACAAACCTTCTGCACAATCACAGGTAACCCGAAACCGGAGGCCGCAGCAGCCAGAACACCAAAAAGAATTCCCCAGACCACACAGCTTTTGTACGGGGGCAGATACTTCAGCACCAAAGGCCTGGCCTGAACATATAACGAAGCCTTTTTCTTGTCACTCATATATAACACCACCATTCTAGCAGACCGACTGCCTACTATCAATCAAAAAAAGCCAGTCACGGGCATTTCTTCTTGCATTCGGGCAAGGTTTTCTGCTAGACTGCCCCATAAACCGCACCGAACATGATTCAAGTTATCACCTGCACTCTCTGCCTGACCCACAACTGCACCCTGCGTTGCAAATATTGCTACGCAGGGCGAAAATACAGACACGCCATGAGCAGAGATATTGCCCAACGTGCCATCGACATCGTGTTCGACGAGGCACGCAGCACCGGCAAGAGTGCCGATATCAGCTTTTTCGGCGGAGAACCGTTGATGGAGTGGGAACTGCTGCAGTGGTGCCACCATTACGCCCAAAACCACGCGCAAGGGCTTATCACCCCACCCCGCTTCAGCCTGACAACAAATGGCACCCTGCTGAGCGAAGAACGGCTCGCCTGGCTCGCAGAGCGAGATTTCCTCATCGGTATCTCAATCGATGGTTCAGCCGCCATGCACAATACCAATCGCTGCCGCCCTGACGGAAGCGGTAGCCACAACGAGGTAGCCAAAGCCCTGAATCTCATCGAAAATCACCCCACTGTACGCTCACAGGCCATCTGCGTAGTCACTCCGAACAACGTGAAATATCTCAGCGAGGGGCTCGATTGGCTCTCCTCTCACTATAGCGGCAATATCGCCTTCAACATCGATTACTGGAGCGAGTGGAGTGATTCTGATTTTGAACTGCTCCGCGAACAATACAGCAAAGTAGCTCACACCGTACTGCAATCATACCGCAGCGGGGCACCTATTCACCTGCGCAACATAGATGACAAAATCAACACGCACTTGCACTCAACCTCAGGCAACTGCCTGCGCTGCCGCATCGGGGAGCGGGAAATCGCCGTAAGCGCAGACGGCAACTTTTTCCCCTGCTCTCGCCTGGTGGGAGAGGGCGACAACCCCGAACTTAATTTCGGCAATGTTGCCGAAGGCATCAACCGTGCGCGGCAGCAGTACATCATTTCCATGCGGGGCTGTGCCACCCCCGCCTGCAAACTGTGCGACCTGCGCGATCGCTGCCTGAACTCATGCGGCTGCACCAACCACGCGGCCTCAGGTAAACTAAATGAAGTTTCACCCTTCCTCTGTTGTTCAGAAAAGCTATTCATCCACACGGCAGATGAACTGGCAGCTCTGCTCTATTCCGAAAAAAATCCGGCATTCTTGGCCCGTTTTTACGACGCAAACAAAAAAAAACTGACCAGAAGAGCTGCTTTACACTTGCAAATACGCACATTTGAGCTATCATGTTGTCTATGAACCGCCTTCCCATACCGCAGTACGTCATGGCTCTGGCTCACGTTGCAGCGCTGCGCTCCGAAGACCCCTTCCGCAAGGTTGGAGCCGCCGCTCTGGACAAAGACAATCGAGTCATCGGCACAGCGTACAACGGACTGTTCCCCGGCTTTACAGCTCCGGAAGGCTTCTGGAACTCGCGCGAGGAGCGCCAGACGTTCATGCTACACGCCGAAATCAACCTCTGCAGCCTCTTCAGACGAGGTGAAGCACGTGTCGTAGCCTGCACAACCATGCCATGCACCTCATGCATGCAGGCTCTTTGTGCACACGGAGTGAAAACCATTTACTACGGTGAATCCTACCCAAACTCACAGGCTCCTGTAATCGCAGCAATGTACGGGGTAGAACTCATTCAAGTACCGGACTACCCGCTCTCTGCCCGATTCCCGCTGGTGCGCTAACCCCCCCCTTCCCCCCCCACAGCTCCGCCCCGGCACAGATTCTCTGTGCTCAACTGTGCCGTTGTATAAAAAACCGACAGGTTCTCCCTTTTCGGGAAAACCTGTCGGCAAATAACAAGCTTTATGCGTGCAGCAAGTGAGCAGTATTGCTTACTTGGCGCGATAGTACTGGTAGTGTACGCGCTCGTCGATAGCGAGAGCCTCGCGAACGGTGCGGATGACGGTGGGTTCAGCCTCGAAGGCGAAGAGCATGTACTGGCCATGGCTCAGGTGCTGAGACTCGTAGGCGAACTCGCGACGGCCCACGTTGGTGACGTCGGTAACCTTTGCGCCGGCAGCCTCGAGCTGAGCCTTGATGTCTGCGGTCAGCTCATCGAGGGTGGCAGAACCCTTCATGTTAAAAACGATCAGTGCGTCGTACTTTCTCATAACTTGTATTTTAGTAAGATGTCTTGCTTTCGCAAAAAGCGTCGGCAAAGAATGCACCTTTTTTAAACAAATTGCAAGCCTAAAGTGCGTTTTACGTTAATTTTTTTGCATTTCCGGCTCAAATCAGCTTGAGTCGCACCAAATCCTGAGTATCGATGAGCCCTACGGGTTTGTGGTCGGCATCGAGCACAACAAGATCATCAATACGGCGGTCACGCAGAGTCTTCACCGCAGTGATAGCCAGCTTGTCGGCTTCCACAAACACCGGGTTCTTAGTCATGAGCGAGGCTACAGGCTGGGAACCACAAGAGTTATCTGCCTGGTAAGCGCGGGCAAAGTCACCGTGAGTGAACACACCGGCCAGTGTACCATCCTCATGCGTGAGCACACAGGCACCGGCACGGGCGCGCGTCATGGCGATGATACAATCAGCCACGGTTGCACTCTCGGGACAACTGGCGAACTCCTTGCGCATGATATCGGCTATGCGCATAAGCAAAGCGCGACCAAGCGAACCACCGGGGTGACTGCGGGCAAAATCCTCCTTGGTGAAGTTGCGGGCTTCGAGCAAAGCCATGGCGAGAGCATCCCCCATCACCAGCATAGCGGTCGATGACGATGTGGGAGCCAGGTTCAGCGGATCAGCCTCGCGCTCCACGGCGGTATCAAGCACCACATCGGAAAGCTCAGCCAGCGTAGAGGAACATTTGCCGGTCATGCTGATGATGGTCATATCGAAACGCTTAAGGAACGGCATAAGAGTCAGCAGCTCCGACGTCTCCCCCGAAAAGGACATGGCAATACAGGCATCGCCATCCTGCACAATACCCAAGTCACCATGCATGGCGTTCATCGAATCGAGCACCACGGAGGGAGCACCGGTTGAGGTAAGGGTAGCAGCAATCTTGTTGCCGATAAGACCGCTCTTACCCACACCCACCACTATAATCTTGTGGCCGGTCTCAATCGCCTTGCGCATGGCATTCACAGCCTGCACAAACGAATCATCGAGCCGCGCGCAGATAGCCTGCAGGGCAGCAATTTCATCTTCAAATACTTTTTTACCGCGAATGGTATGATCTGTGGTCATGGCTTTATGTAGAGAGATAACTTAACACCCGCTAGTGTAACACACGCACCTGACCGCTGCAACAAAAAAAAGCCCTCAAAAACAAAAAAAAGAGCCTTTCAGACATAAAAAGAGACGACATTTTCCTCCAAACAACAGATTTATCTTGAAAACCGAGCCAAAAAAGGGTAAAAAAACCACAGGGACGAGCTAACCCCCCCCTACATCTTAATATGGAAACAACTTTCAGAATTCACGGACTCTGCGCCGCTACGCATACCCCCATGAACGACGACGGCTCCTGCAACCCGAATGCCGTTGACCCGCAGGCAAAATTCCTCGCCAGCCAGGGCATCAAGTCGGTATTCATCACTGGTTCCACAGGTGAATCTGCCCACATGCAGCTCACCGAACGCAAAGAAAACATGGCAGCCTGGGGAGAAGCCGGCAAGAAGTATGGTATCGATGTAGTGGTACACACCGGCGGCAACTGCGTGTATGACGGTCGCGAACTTGCCGCCTACGCGGTTAAGTGCGGTGCGACGGCAACCGCCTGCAATGCCCCCTGCTACTTTAAGCCGGGCAGCGTGGAACTGCTCACTCAGAGCCTGGCCGTTGCCGCCTCCGGCGCACCTGAGCTCCCCTTCTACTTCTACGACATCCCCGTGCTGACCCACGTAAACTTCAACCCCTGCAAAATGATTGCCGCCTGCGCCGCAGCCATCCCCAACTTTGCGGGCGTGAAATTCACCAACCCCGACCTTGCCCTCTACATGGATGCCCTCAATTATGATGGCGGCAAGTACGACATTCCCTGGGGTGTCGATGAATGGTTCCTCGGTGCATACGCCACCGGCGCCAAGGGCGGAGTGGGGTCCTCGTTCAACTACGCTCCCAAGCTTTACAATGACATCATGGCAGCGGTGGATGCCGGCGACCTCGCGGAAGCCCGTCGTCTGCAGCAGCTTTCCGTGACCATGATTAACATCATCGCCGGCAAGGGCTACATGGGCTGCTGCAAATACCTCATGAGCGAATGGACCGGCGTGGACTTCGGGCCGGCCCGTCTGCCCATGGGCAAGCAGGACAAAGCCACCCTCGATGCTCTCAAGAGCGAGCTGAAAGCCATCGGATTCTACGATTGGGCAATCTACAAATAACCCCGAGCCTACCTCACCATGGACACAAAAGCACTTGGCGAATTCTACAAAGACAAGCTGCTCAATGAGGTAGTGCCGTTCTGGTTCCCCCGTTCCCTGGACACAGAGAACGGGGGGCTCTACCATTGCTATGCCGCTGACGGCGAGCTTGTAGACACCGATAAGAACGTGTGGGCCCAGGGACGCATGGCATGGATGCTCCTGACCTGCTACAACAGCATTGAGAAAAACCCTGACTGGCTCAGGTACGCAGAAAGCGCCCTCACCTTCCTGGAGGAAAAATGCGCCGACCACAAGCTCAACCGACTGTATTTCCACGTAACAGCAGACGGCACTCCCATTCGCATGCGCCGCTACGCCTACAGCGAATGTTTTGCGGCCATTGCCTGGGCTGCGCACTACGGCGCCACAGGTGATGCTCGCAGTGCAGAGCGGGCACGCAACTGGTTCAGCGTGTATGCAGATATCTTCTTCACCCCCGGCAAGATGACCCCCAAAGGTACCGGTAACCGCCCCGGAGAAAACCTGGGCTGCCGCATGATTATGCTGGTGACAGCACAGGAAATGCGCCGCTACCTGGGTGACGAAGGCGGGATTTACACCGCCTGGATTGACCGCTGCATCGACGACCTGCAACGCCTCTTCCTGCATGAGGACATCAAAGCCGTGCTCGAGAACGTAGCACCTGACGGCTCGGTTATCGACCACTTCGATGAGCGCGTGCTCAATCCCGGCCACGACATCGAAGGCGGATGGTTCGTACTGGAAGAAGCCCGCTACCGAGGGAGCGATAAGAAACTCATCGAAATCGGCTGCAAGATGATAGACTGGGCTCTCGAACGCGGCTGGGACAAAAAATACGGCGGTCTGCTCTACTACACAGACGTCTACAACAAACCCGTGCAGGAATATTGGCACAACATGAAGTTCTGGTGGCCGCACGATGAGGCACTCATCGGCACATGCCTGGCCTACGTTATGACAGGTGATGAAAAATACGCCGATTGGCACCAGAAGATACATGATTGGTCATTCGAGCACCTGCAGGACAAAGAACACGGTGAATGGTTCGGTTACTGCAATCAGGACGGCTCCACAACCAACGGTCTGAAGGGCTCCATGTGGAAATCGTTCTTCCATCATCCCCGGGCACTGTGGTGCTGTGCGCGCTACCTGGGAGCCATTCCCGACGCTACATCTTCTATTTAATTTACTAACACAAACATAAACACATGATTATCGGCATCCTCAATTCAGGCGGTGATTGCCCCGGCATCAACGCAGTTATTGAGGGTTATGTCTCAGCAGCCTACAGTCGCGGCTGGCGTGTGATTGGGTTCCACGATGGCTTCGAAGGCCTGCTCCCCGTGGAAGGCGGTCGCCGCTACGAGATGTTAACCCCCATGAAAACCCACAAGATACGCTCTCACGGCGGCACCATTCTGGGTACGACCAACACCGGCAACTTCCAGGTGATAATTAACAAACTGGGTATCCCCCGCGTTGAACCGGATATTATGGCAAAAGCCACCAAGACCATCTCGGCTCTTGGTCTGCAGGCTCTGGCCGTTATCGGCGGTAACGGCTCGGCACGCACGGCTAACCTTCTTTCCGAAGAAGGTCTGCCCGTTATCTCTATTCCCAAAACCATTAACAACGACCTCTGCCCCGATTCCGACTACACCTTCGGGTTCCAGAGCGCAGTGTCTGTGGTGAGCGAATCCATCGACCGCATACGCACCACGGCCAACGCTCACCAGCGTATGATGGTAGTGGAAGTCATGGGCGACCAATCAGGCTGGATTGCCCTGCACAGCGCCATTTCCTCTGCGGCAGATGTCGTCCTCATCCCCGAAATTCCCTTTGACATGCAGAACGTGGTTGACTGCGTGAAAGCCCGCAAGGCCAAAGGACAGCGAGAAATCATCGTTGTAGTGGCAGAGGGTGCCAAGCTCAACGGTCAGCTTGTGACTGTACGCAACAAGGACAATGGTGATGAGCGACTCGGCGGCATCGGCAACCGACTCTCCAAGATGCTCGAAGAGATGACCGGTATCGAAACTCGCTACTGCGTGCTCGGTCACACCCAGCGCGGCGGCAGCCCCTGCCCGTTCGACCGCATTCTCGGCATCCGCTTCGGAGTGGAAGCCGTGAAACTCATCGAGCAAAGCAATTTCGGTCGCACAGTTGTGCTCAATGGTCTCAATGTAGACAGCGTGCCCATCTCGCAAGCCATTGCCAAGCCGCGTATGGTGTCGGCAGACAGCCAGATTGTGCGTACGGCACGTGACCTCGGTATCATCTTCGGTGACCGACGCCCTGAGGATATATTCGGCAGTTCCCCTGTTGTTGCTCCGGCTGCTACAGAAACAGTCCCCGCAGCAAAGCCCTGCAAGAAATCAAAAACAAAGGAATGAAAAAACTGACATCCAGAATTGCCGTTTTAGCCTGTGCGGGGGCAACCCTGCTCAGTTCGTGCACACAAATGTTCAGCGGTCCGACTGCGGCCAACATGCGCCCCAGTTACGTGGCTATGGAAACGAACTCCGGTCGTATCCTCTACGCAGCCAATCCGAATGAGCGCCGCCCCATCGGCATGCTTGCCAATGTGGCCAACGCCATCGTCGTGCTCGACTGGGTGAACTCCCAGAACGTAAGCATGGACACCATGCTCATCGTACCCGCTTCAGCCTGTCAGTGGCCGAGCACCAACCTGCTGCGCCTGCGCCCGGGGGATCGTATCAGCCTGCGAGATGCCCTGCACTCCACCATCATGTGGGATGACAGTGCCTCAGCTGCTACCCTGGCTCACGCATGCGGAGCCACGCTGAGCATGATAGACGCCGAGGGTGCTTTCATCGCGCAGATGAACCAGATGGCAGCCGCCATTGGCATGAATGCGACCCGATTTAAGGGCAGCAACGGAGCCGTTGTTTCGCTGGCCTCTGCCAGAGATTTGGCTCTTATGGGCATGTACGCCATCGAAAAACCGGCATTCAAGGGAATCAGTTCCAAGAAGAACCACACTGCCACCATTACAGACGCCTATGGGCAGGTGCGACAGGTCCTCATCACCAACACCAACCGCATGCTCGCATACGACAATGTGGATGGCGTTAAAGCAGCCCGCTCACAAACAGCCGGCAGCTGCCTGATTGCCACAAGCACCCGAACATCGGTGAAAATGACCGACCCCCGTACCGGAAAACCCGCCACATACGGACAGCGACTGCTCGTCGTTGTCGCAGGTGAGCACAGCTCTGAACAACGCTACAAGACAGCCACCAACCTGCTGCGTGATGGTTGGGGAGCTTGGGAGGACTGGCAGCGGGCAAACGACTTCGCGGATCATTCCAAATTCATCATTCTGCCACACTAAACATTTACAAACATGAATATCGGTATTCTTAACGCCGGCGGTGACTGCCCCGGCCTCAACGCCGTGATTGAAGGCGCAGTGGGTGCTGCTACCGCCCGCGGCTGGAAAGTTTACGGCTTCTACGACGGTTTCGAGGGGCTGCTCTCCACCCCCGAAAACGAACGTTGGAAAATCCTCACCCCCGAGAACTGCCACAACGTGCGCTCCTGCGGCGGCACCATACTCGGCACTGTAAACAAAGGCAACTTCACCGTGAAGAGCGGTGTGGGTGGCCGCATGCAGATTGCTGAGGATGTACTCGCCCGCAGCAAAGCCACTGTAGACAGACTGGGACTGAAGGCTCTCATCGTCGTGGGCGGTGACGGCTCCCAGACCATCGGCAACGAACTGCGCGCCATCGGTCTGCCCATCGTGGGTGTGCCCAAGACCATCGACAACGACCTCGGTGCCACCGACTACACCTTCGGCTTCTGGACTGCGGTCTCCGTTGTGAGCGAAAACCTGGACCGACTGCGCACCACGGCAGATTCGCACAAGCGCATGATGGTAGTAGAGGTTATGGGGCGTCATGCCGGCTGGATTGCCCTCTACGGCGGTATCGCCGGTGGTGCAGACGTCATCCTCATGCCCGAAATCGAGTTCAAACTCGAAGAAATCGTGCGTAAGGTTGAGCTGATGAAGGCTCTCGGCCAGCGTGAAATCATCATCGTTGTGAGTGAGGGTGCCAAGATTGGCGGCAAACTCCTCACGCTCGACGAAGAGACCAAGGGCGAAGTTCGCCTGGGCGGCATCGCCTCATTCCTCTCCACCAAGCTCGAAACCATCACCGGTATCGAAACCCGTTACTGCGTGCTCGGCCACATTCAGCGCGGTGGCAGCCCCATTCCCTTCGACCGCGTGCTCGGCGTGCGCTGCGGTGCCAAGGCTATTGACCTCATCGATGAGGGCAAGTTCGGCGAGACTGTTGCTCTGCACGGCGTGGACATGGTTTCCATGCCCATCGAAGAGGCCGTGCGTACCCTGCACCTGGTGGACAGCAAGAGCCAGCTTGTCGAAGCCGCCAAGGAAATCGGTATCTCTTTCGGCGACGACACCAAGATGTTCTGATTAACGCGACCCCGTTTATACCAAAAGCCGCAGCAGAAATGCTGCGGCTTTTCTGTGTACGACCGACGCGATATGCGCACTGCGGTGAAAGTCCGCGAGGAGCCGCGATGATGCGGAATCCCAGACCTGAAGAACAACTGCGGGGAGGTAACGAACCGTGGGAAAGGAAGTTCGAGGGGAAATCCCG
>JAZNVF010000091.1:0-15965 GCA_045592685.1 Akkermansia sp.
TGCTTAACTACAGACCGCCGGCAGAGGAAGACACGGCAGCAGCCCGCGAGGAAATGTTCGCCACGCAGCAGAACATTATCGAGACATTCTCATACTTCAAGATTGAAGTGGAGGCCGGCGACATCACCCGTGGCCCGTCTATCACGCGCTACGAGTTCTACCCGCCGAAAAACCTCAAACTCAACCGCATCACCAACCTGGCCGACAACCTCAAAATGGCCACCCAGAGCAAGTCCATCAATATACTTGCCCCCATACCGGGTAAAAACACGGTAGGCATCGAGCTTGAGAACGACGTTAAATCGCCGGTCTACCTGCGCGAACTGCTGCAGAGCGAAGCCTTCCACTCACCCCGGTACCGCATACCCGTAGCTCTGGGTAAAGATGTATACGGCTCGCCTGTCATCGGTGACCTGGCAGCCATGCCCCACACACTCGTAGCCGGCACAACCGGTTCCGGTAAATCCGTATGTGTCAACAGCATCATCCTTTCCATGCTCTACAAGTTCCGCCCGGATGAACTACGGCTCATCCTCGTCGACCCCAAGGTCGTGGAAATGCAGCCTTACAAGAAACTCCCCCACCTGGCCTGCCCCGTAGTTACCAACCCCGCACGAGTCATCGGCGCGCTGCGCTGGGCTGTGAACGAAATGGAGCACCGCTACAAGCTCTTCGCCAAAATAGGCGTGCGTAATTTCGAAGACTTCAACAACCGCCCCGAGGATTTTGAACCCGAACCGGAGGAGGAAGAAGTGAACGACTACGTACAGCTGCCCGATGGTTACGATGCGGCAGATGCCATTGTACGGGATATCGAAGATTCTCAGGGCGAGGAATACCTGCCCGGCGAGGAGGAACAGGGAGAGTTCGACTTCGAGGCAGATGAGCCCATCCCCGCCAAGCTGCCCTATATCGTCATCATCATCGACGAGCTCGCTGACCTGATGATGGTCGTGAAGGAAGACCTGGAAAACAACATCGCCCGCCTGACCCAGAAAGCCCGTGCCGCCGGCATTCACCTGGTGGCCGCCACTCAGACCCCGCGCGCGGATGTACTGACCGGTCTCATCAAGGCCAACATCCCCAGCCGACTCGCCTTCAAGGTAGCCAGCCCGCTCGACAGCCGCATCATCCTCGACAGCAAGGGCGCCGAAAACCTGCTCGGCAAGGGTGACTTCCTCTTCCTGCCCCCGGGTGGCATCACCAAGCTCACCCGCGCTCAGGGTGCTTTCGTGAGCGACCCCGAGATTGCCTCCATCGTCAAATTCTGCGCCTCGCACGCCAAGCAGAACTTCGTGCAGGGCGTGGCCGCCGAAATGAACAACGCCGAGGGCACCGTTGATGGCGGTGACGGCGGCGGCCGACTGGGTGGCAACGGCATGAACGACGAAGACGCCGAACTCTACACCCGCTGCGTCAACCTCGTGGTTACTGAGCGCAAGGCCAGCACCTCCATGCTGCAACGTCGATTCTCCATCGGCTATGGTAGAGCCGCCAAAATGATGGATATGATGGAGGCTCGCGGCGTCATCGGCCCGGCCTCCGGCAACACATCCCGACCGCGCGAGGTGCTTATCGACGCTCCGATGTAATTCCACCACCCCCGGGAACAACACCGCAACTTCAATTTATAGCCCGATGCTCCACCGTGCATCGGGCTTTCTCCTTCCCCTGCAATTAGCCGTTCCTAACTTCCAAAAAGCGGAAATAATAAGGAAAGCTTACACTTTAGGCTTGAAATTCGGGCAAAAAGGGTGTTTAATAACTGGGCACCAATGTGGCCTGAGGTGGCCATAAATCTCGAGATTATGAACACGACCAAATTTTTACAAGTGCCTGATGCTTTGAGCACTGCATCGGATTATCTGAAGAATGATGCCGACGATCACGGCGAGCTGATGACACTGAATGTAGGCCCCTCGCACCCGGCTACACACGGCGTACTTCGCCTGAAGCTGGTGATTGATGGTGAGGTGATTGTGTCCTGCGATCCTGTGATTGGCTACCTGCACCGCGGCATGGAAAAAATAGCGGAAAACTGCCACTACAACCAGTACGTGGCCTACACCGACCGTTTTGACTACCTGGCACCGATGAGCAACAACATTGCCTATGCCTGCGCGGTGGAAAAACTGCTGGGCTGGGAGCTGCCGGAGCGAGGTCAGGCCATCCGTGTACTGTGCTGCGAGCTCTCTCGCATATCCTCCTGTTTCCTGGGCACGGGTGTGTACGCTATGGACACCGGCGCCATGACCGCCTTCCTGTACGCCTTCGAGGAAAAGGAAAAGGTGCACAACCTCTACGAGCAGATTTGCGGTGCCCGCTTTACTTCGAGCTACACCCGCATCGGCGGCATGACCCGCGACCTGCCCAAGGGCATTGACAAGCAGATACTCGAGTTCTGCGACAGCGCCCTGCGCACGGTGGACGAAATGGAGAAGCTGCTGCTGCACAACAAGATTTTCATCGACCGTCTGGTAGGTGTGGGTGTCATCAGCAAAGAGATGGCCCTCAACTGCGGCATGACCGGCAACAACCTGCGCGCCAGCGGCGTGCAGCGTGACCTGCGCAAGACTAACCCCTACCTGGGTTACGAGAAATACGAGTTCGACGTACCCGTAGCCTACGAAGGCGACTGTTACGCCCGCTTCCAGGTGCGTATGGAGGAGATTCGCCAGTCCGTGCGCATCATTCGCCAGGTACTGGCCACCATGCCCGGCGGCCCCATCTGCGTGCAGCTCGACAAGGGTATACTCCCCCGCAAGCAGGACGCCATGCAGGGCATCGAAGAGCTCATCCGCCAGTTCATGGTGAGCACTGAGTGTGTGAATGCTCCCGCCGGCCAGGTATACTTTGCAGCAGAGAACCCCAAGGGTGAACTTGGCTTCTTCCTCGATTCCAAGGGCGGCGGCATCGCCAATCGTCTGAAGATGCGCAGCCCCTCCTTCTGCACCCTTTCCATCCTGCCTGAGCTCATGCCGGGTCACCTGGTGAGCGACGTTGGTGCCATTCTGGGTTCCTTCGACTTCGTGCAGGGTGAGTGTGACCGCTAAAACCTTAAACAGAAACTTATACCATGTCCGAAACACCGAACGCGATAGACGCCATCACGGCCCCCGTTTCCTCCCCCGGCGAGAAGTTCTTTCCCAAGTTTGAGGTTACGCCCGAACTGACCGCCAAAGCACAGGAGCTGGTTGCCCTCTACCCCGAGGGGAAAGAGCAATCTGCCGTGCTGCCCATCATCCACCACGTGCAGGAAGAATTCGGCTACGTAAGCCCTGAAGCCATGCCCTGGATTGCCGAGATGTGCAAGAGCACGCCCATCCACGTGGCCGGCATCGTCACCTTCTACCCCGGCATTCACCGCAAGTGCCCGGGCAAGTTCCATTTCCGCGTATGCCGCACCATCGCCTGCGCCCTGTCCGGCGGCGAAGAACTGCTGCCCTACATCTGCAGCAAGATGGGTGTGGACCCCGCCGAGATGACCGACGAGGAACCCATGGTGGTAAGCCCCGATGGTCTGTGGAGCCTGGAGGCTGTGGAGTGCCTGGCCAACTGTGGCTTCGGCCCGAATGTGATGGTGAACGACACCCTGCACTCTCAGGTAACCCGCGGCAAGATTGACGAAATCATGGCCGCCTGCAAGAAGGAGCTCGCCGCCGAGCGCAAGGAGGCCGCCGCTGCCAAGAAGGAAGCCGCCGCCGCCCGCAAGGAGGCCAAGGCCGCCGCCGCTGCTGCCGAGGAGGCCCCCGCTCCCGCCCCTGTCCCCGTGCCCGAGACCAAGAAACCCGCTGCCAAAAAGGCCACGACCAAAAAAGCAGCTCCCAAGAAGAAGTAACCCTTTTAGCGAATCATGAGCGACATCACTTACAAACCCGGCAAGGAACCGCACCCGCGGGAAACCCGCCGTATTTTCCGAAACATTGATCGCGAGGGTTATGACCCTTCCATCAAGTGCTTCATGAAAGACGGCGGCTACGAGACCCTGAAAAAGTGCCTGAAGATGGAGCCCGCCGATATCACCAACGAGGTGAAGAAGAGCGGTCTGCGCGGCCGCGGCGGCGCAGGTTTCCCCACCGGCGTGAAGTGGACCTTCATCCCCAAGGGTAACACTAAGCCTGTCTACCTTGTCTGCAACTGCGACGAATCCGAACCCGGCACCTTCAAGGACCGCTTCATCGTCCACCAGGACCCGCACCAGCTCATCGAGGGCATGATTATTGCCTGCTATGCCGTGCAGGCTCACTACGCCGTTATCTACATGCGTGAGGAGTTCCCCGAGGCGGCCAAAATCATGCAGAACGCCCTGAAGGAAGCCGAGGCAAAGAATTTCCTCGGCAAGAACATTCAGGGCAGCGGTTTCGACCTGCAGATTGTGCTGCACCGCGGTGCCGGCGCCTACATCTGCGGTGAGGAAACCGGCCTCATCAACTCCATCGAAGGCGTGCGCCCCTACCCCCGCATTAAGCCCCCCTTCTTCCCTGCGGCCATCGGTCTGTATGGTTGCCCCACGATTGTGAACAACGTGGAATCTCTCTGCCAGGTGCGCCAGGTCATGCTGATGGGTGGCGAGGCCTACGCTGCCGAGGGTGCCCAGCGCAGCCCCGGCACACGCATCATCGGTGTTTCCGGCGACGTGAAGCGCCCGGGCGTGTACGAAATCATCTCCGGCTCCATCACCTATGGTGAGCTGCTCTACGATATCTGCGGCGGTCCCCGAATCGGCCGAAAGTTCAAGGCCATCATTCCCGGTGGTGCCTCTGCCAAGGTCATGCGCTGTGACGAAATCCTCAAAGACCGCAACCCCGATGGCACGGTGCGTGAGATGACCATCTTCGACGTACCGATGGATTTGGACAGCATCGCCAAGTTCGGTTCCATGAGCGGTTCGGGCGGCGTCATCGTGATGGATGACACCCGCAGCATGCCCAAGGTGCTCAACAACCTCAACCGCTTCTTTGCCTGGGAATCCTGCGGACAGTGCTCCCCCTGCCGCGAAGGTAACCCGTGGATGTACAAGCTCTCCACCCGTATCTGCGAGGGCAAGGGCTCTCCCGAGGATGTCGACCTGCTCAAATCCGTGGCAGACAACATCTGCGGTCGCACTGTCTGTGCTTTCGGCGAGGCCTGCTCCTGGCCCACACAGGCATTCACCACCAAGTTCCGCGAGGAGTTCCTGGCGCTCACCAAGCCCATCAACGCCCTCAAAGCCCACTCTGCCGAGACCGCCGAGGCTCGCAAGTTCCTGACACGTGAAGACTGACCCCTTTTGAAACCAGCATGAGTAATATTCCTACAATACTGCCGAAAGACGCCGCCGCTGCCGAGGGCAAGGTGAACGTCCAGATTAACGGCAAATGGTACCGCTTCCCCAAGGGAACCCGCATTGCCGACGCCTGCAACTCTGTGGGTGTACACGTCCCCTGTTTCTGCTACCACCCCAAGCTGTCGGTAGCAGGTTCCTGCCGCATGTGCCTGGTGGAACAAGGCATGCCCCCGCGCCTGGCTCCCGGTGCCACCCCCACCTATGGTGAGGACGGCTACCTGCCCATCCAGTGGATGCCGCGTGCCGTCATCGCCTGCGCCAACACCGTGGCCGAGAACATGGGTATACGCACTGACGGCAAGCTCTGCAACGAAGCACGCCGAGGCGTGCTCGAATTCCTGCTCACCAACCACCCGCTTGACTGCCCCATTTGCGACCAGGCCGGTGAGTGCAAACTGCAGGAGTACACCACCGACTACGGCAGCGGCACACACCGCTTCACCGAAGATAAGACCAAGAAGGGCAAAAACCTCTCCATCGGCCCGCGCGTGAACCTCGACCAGGAGCGCTGCGTGCTCTGCCGTCGCTGCGTGCGTTTCATGAAAGAAATCGTGGGTGAGGAGGTACTTGGTGTTGTGGGTCGCGGCACGCACAATGCCATCGCCTGTTACCCCGGCACCAGCCTGGACAGCAATTACTCCATGAACGTCGTGGACATCTGCCCCGTGGGAGCCATGACCAGTAAGGATTTCCGCTTCAAGATGCGCGTGTGGTTCCTCAAGAGCACACCCACCATCGACGTAAACTGCGGCACCGGCACCAACATCAACATCTGGACCCGCGAGCAGCAGGTCTACCGTATCACCCCCCGTCAGAATGACGAGGTGAACAGCTGCTGGATGCCCGACAGCCACCGCCTGAACTACAAGTACATCAATGCTCCCGAGCGCCTGACCTCCCCGCTGGTGAAAACTGACCACGGTGCACCCCAGCGCCCCAGCACATGGGATGCCACCCTCAACATGGTGGTTGAGCAGCTGCACTCCTGCGCCCCGACCGAGACGGCCATCATCTGCTCCGCCCGCATGACGAATGAAGAGCTCTACATGGTGCGCGCGCTGGCTCGCCAGCTCGGCGTAACCAAGCTCGACATCGTGCCCCGCAAGGGAGAGAACGACGGCATGCTCGTGAGCGATGACCGCAACCCGAACACCAACGGCGCCAAGCTCATCCTCGGTAAGAACGGCAGCGGTCTGGCTGCTATCCGCCGTGGTATCAAGAACAACAGCATCCGCTTCCTCATCGCCCTGGGTGAAGACGTGACCGAAGAGGCCGGTATCGAAGCCGAAGACCTCGAAGGGCTCGACTACATCCTCGCCATGAGCCACAGCGAGAACGCCACCACCAAGGTAGCCGACGTCGTGCTGCCCAGCGTGACTTTCGCGGAGAAATACGGCACCATGATTAACGTAGCCGGTCGTATTCAGCGCCTGAACAAAGCCATCGAGCCGCAGGGCGATGCCCGCCCCGACTGGGACATTCTGCGCCAGCTCACCGAGCTGCTGGGCTGCGACTGCCCGCGCGTGATTGCCTGCCCCAGCCCGATGATTATACTGGAAGAAATGGCCCAGGAGTTCGAGCCCATGAAGGGGCTGACCTGGGGGAATATCGGCAACGGCGGTGTTGTCATCATGGACACCGGCGTAACCATCCCGCTCATCGAGCGAGAGAAAGGCAAGAAATAACTTAACACCATAACCACATCATGTCCCTAATCGATACCATCTGGAACTGGTGCGAGGACCTGCTGCACAACGATATCTGGTTCTACCTGATTACAACGGTTGTGAAGCTGGTACTCATGTTTGCCGTGATTCTGGCATTCGTCGTTCTTTCCGTTTGGATTGAGCGCCGAGTAGCCGGCTGGATTCAGGACCGCCCCGGCCCCAACCGCGCCGGTATACCGCTGCAGCTCTTCCAGCGCTTCGGCAGCAAGGAGAAACAGCCCCTGAAAGAGTGGCTGCACTTCTTCGGCATCCCCGAGACCTGCTGGATTGCCAAGCTGTGCACTTGGCTGCGACTCGACCGCGAAATTCCGACCTTCGGTCTCATGCAGCCCTGCCTGGACGGCGGTAAGCTCTTCCTGAAGCAGGAACTCACCCCCAGCTATGTGCGCAAGGTGTACTTCACAATCGCCCCCATGCTGGTGCTGGGGCCACCCATGGTGGCAGCCGCGGTGATTCCCTTTGCCTCAAGCGTAGCCACCAAATTCGGCACCATCGACATGGTGGTGGCCAATATCGGCATCGGCCCGCTGTGGATTTTCGCCATCTCCGGGCTCTCCGTCTACGGTCTGACCCTGGCCGGCTGGTCCTCAAACTCCAAGTACCCCTTCCTGGGCGGTCTGCGCGCCACGGCTCAGCTCATTTCGTATGAGGTTGCCATGGGGCTTTCCATCATCCCGCTGCTCATGATGTTCAGCACGCTCAACATGCAGGACATTGTGCAGTACCAGGCTGACAATGGCTGGACCCTGCTGCCCCTGTGGGGTGAGGGTCTGAGCTGGCAACGCTGGGCACTCATGCTGCCGCTGGGCCTGAGCTTCATCATCTTCGTGACCTGTGTCTTTGCCGAGGCCAACCGTACCCCCTTCGATATGGCTGAATGTGAGACCGACCTCGTGGGTGGTTACCACTCCGAGTACTCGTCGATGAAGTTTGCCTCCTTCTTCATGGGTGAATACGCCGCCATGGTCATTGGTTCCGCGCTGGTTGTCACCCTGTTCCTGGGTGGCTGGTCCATCGGTTTCGGGGCGGATGCCGCCCTGCACTCCGTATGCAGCTGGCTGGCTGTGTTCTGCCAGTTCATCATGTTCCTCATCAAGCTTGTCGCCTTCATCTTCTTCTTCGTGTGGGTGCGCTGGACCCTGCCGCGCTTCCGCTGGGATCAGGTGATGAAACTGGGCTGGCTGGTATTCCTGGAGCTTGCCGTAGCCAACATATTCCTGACGGCAGCTGTTCTCTATTTCGTCAAATAAGCCACACCTGAGAATTTCACGCTATGTCATACACACCTGTAAAGCGACCCAAGTTCTCCCTGCTCGACAAGATTTATATTGTTGAGCTGGTGAAGGGGCTCGCCATCACCCTGAAGCACCTGGTGCTCTCCCTGCTGGGTAAATCCCCCGCTAAAAAGGACTTCAACGGCAAGGGCGTGGGCGCCTGTATGCCCTTCCCTGAGCAGCGCTGGGACTCCCACCTGCCCTCCTACTACCGTGGCGCACCCACCCTGGTGCGCGGTGAGGACGGCCGCGAACGCTGCGTAAGCTGCCAGCTCTGCGAGTTCATCTGCCCGGCTCGTGCCATTAAGATTACTCCCGGCGCCGTCAGCCCCGAGGCAGCCTGCCAGAAGCAGGAGAAGGCACCTGCCGAGTTCGAAATCGACATGCTGCGCTGCATCTACTGCGGCATGTGCCAGGAGGTCTGCCCCGAGCAGGCAATCTTCCTCTCCAAAGAGTACCTCATCACCGTCACCGACCGCAAGCAGGCCGTGCGTGACAAGGCCACACTCTACAAGCTCGGCGGCACCCGTAAGGGG
This sequence comes from Akkermansia sp., assembly GCA_045592685.1. Lineage (GTDB taxonomy): Bacteria > Verrucomicrobiota > Verrucomicrobiia > Verrucomicrobiales > Akkermansiaceae > Akkermansia. The sequence continues at coordinate 8,864 of JAZNVF010000091.1, forward strand.
CTGGTTAACAAGTGGAATCAATACAAATAAATCACGACTATGGATTTCGCCATTTCCTCCATTCTGTTCTACGTCTTTGCGGCGATGACCCTCATCTGCGCCTGCGCAGTGATATTCTCCCGCAACCCGGTAACCTCAGCCATGAACATGGCACTGTGCTTTGCCGGCACAGCCGCCCTGCTCTTCGGCATGGGAGCCCAGTTCCTGGGCATTGTGCAGATAATCGTCTACGCCGGTGCCATTCTGGTGCTGTTCCTCTTCGTGGTGATGATGCTCGACATCCGCACAGAGGAAGAAGACAACAGCTTCTCCGTCTTGCGCAGCCTGGTCCGCATGGCCCCCGGTGCTCTCGTAGCCGGTGTGTTCGGGTCGATGATTTGCATTGCCGCCCTTAAACTGCCCGGTGCCACCGAGTGGAACAACCCGCTCTGCACCGCCTGCAACGCCGTCGGCGAGCTCGCCGTCGGCCAGCAAGAGCCCACTCAGGTGCAGCAGAGCGGCAAGTACGGCGCAGCCCTGCCCAAGCTCAACCCCGCTGCTGCCGCAAAGGCTCTCAACCCCGCCATCAGCGATGAAGAGGCCGCTGCCGCCACCAGCATGCCCGACGTAAAACTGCTCGGTCAGCGCCTGTTCACCGACTACAACGTAGCATTCGTCATCCTCAGCTTTGCGCTGCTGGCCGGCACAGTGGGTGCCGTCGCTCTGAGCCGCAAAATCCGCAAAGACTAACCCCGGTACATCACCATGGATATTCCCTTAGCTCATTACCTCATACTCTCCGGTCTGCTCTTCTCCATCGGGCTTGCCGGTGTGCTGATTCGCAAGAACATCATCGTGGTCTTCATGTGCCTGGAGATGATGCTCAGTGCCGCTAACCTCTCGCTGGTGGCGTTCTCCCGTGCGAACGGGGTGAACGGCGTGCCGGTGTATGATCCGCAGGTTCTTGCCCTGTTTGTCGTAGCCATAGCCGCGGCGGAAGTCGCCATCGGCCTGGCCCTTATCGTTGCCATGTTCCGCGCCCGCCGTACGGTATCGAGCGCGGCGCTCAACACACTCAAAGAAGATTAACCCCACGGCTTACGAATTATGATTCAGAATCTTCCCTGGTTATTCCTGTTGCTGCCGCTGGTAGTGGCCGCTATTGACTGGCTTTGCTTCAGCAAGTGCCCGCGCACGGCGGCTACTCTGTCCACCCTGTCCGCAATGGCCACTTTCGGCCTGTGCGTAGCCTACCTCATGGGCTGGCAGACCGGCACCCCCGAAACCTACACCTGGATGCCCGCCGTCATGGAGGGGCTCCCCTCTCTGAGCGTGGGGCTGCTGATGGATCCGCTCGCCATGCGCATGATGCTCGTGGTAACCGGCATCGGCATGCTGGTGCATATCTTCTCCATCGGTTACATGAAAGGCGACAGCTCAAACCTGAGCCGCTACTTCGCCGGTCTGAGCATCTTCATGTTCAGCATGACCATGATTGTGCTGGCTGACAACCTGGCCATGACCTTCATCGGCTGGGAAATGGTGGGCTTCTCGTCCTACCTGCTCATCGGCCACTGGTTCAATAAAGAAAGCGCAGCCGATGCCGCCAAGAAGGCTTTCATCACCAACCGTGTGGGTGACTTCGGGTTCCTCATCGGCATTCTGCTTACCCTCGCCGTATTCGGCACACTGAGTTTTGGTGAAATGGGCGGCAAAGCCGCAGCCATTGCCCCTGCGGTGCTCACGGCTACGGTCATCTGCCTCTTCTGCGGTGCAGTCGGTAAATCTGCTCAGTTCCCGCTGCATGTGTGGCTGCCCGACGCCATGGAGGGTCCCACGCCTGTTTCAGCTCTCATTCACGCCGCCACCATGGTGGCCGCCGGTGTGTACATGATGGTGCGCCTGCAGGTCAGCATGGGGGAAGCCGCTTTCACCGACACCGCCTGCACAGTCATAGCCACAGTGGGTGCCATTACCGCCGTATTGGCTGCTCTCATGGCCATTCAGCAGGATGATATCAAGCGAGTGCTCGCCTACTCCACCCTTTCTCAGCTGGGCTACATGGTCATGGCCGTTGGCCTGCTGGCCGGAGAGGCTGCCATGTTCCACCTCTACACTCACGCCTGGTTCAAAGCTCTGCTCTTCCTGGGTGCCGGTGCCATCATCGTGCGCTGCCATCACGAGCAGGATATCTGGAAGATGGGTGGACTGAGCAAGCGAATGCCGCTGACGGTCATCTGCTTCCTGATGGGTACCGCCGCGCTTATCGCAGTTCCCGGATTCTCCGGTTTCTTCTCGAAAGAGGCTATTCTCGACGCCGCTCTGGCCAAGAACCCGATCTTCTTCTGGGTGGGTGCAGGAGTGGCTGCCCTGACGACATTCTACATGGCTCGCCTGTGCCTGGTAGCCTTCTGGGGCACAGCTCGCGCACATGGCGCGGCCGAGGCGAAGGAAGCCGGTCCTACCATGCTGCTGCCGCTGCTGATTCTGGCTGTGATGGCCATTGTATCCGGCTATGGCTTCATTGCTGACGGATTGGTACCGTTTGAGGGTTTCCACGCCCATGGTTTCGAGCTGGGGCTGCCTTTCTATGTGAGCATGGGCTCACTGGTGGGAGGTCTGCTGCTGGCCTACCTTATCTACGGCCTTGGTAAGCGCACTCAGGATCCGCTGGCCGGCAATGCCCTGAGCACCGCCCTGCGCAAACGTCTCTATATCGACGACATCTACGACCGGGGGCTCATCGGCTTTGTGCAGGGTAACCTGGCCCGTGCCATCGATTTGACGGACAACGCCGGCGTGCGCGGAATCGGCACGCTGGGTACCGCTTGGCTCATCGGCAAGTTCGGCAAGCTGCTCACCTGGTTCCAGGGTGGTGTGCTGCGCCGCTACGCTGTTGTAGCCGCTCTGGGAGCGCTTGTATTCCTGTTCCTCATTGTCTCTGCAACATTCACACACTAACACAAAATCACTACCATGCTTATCTGGCTTATTATCGTACCTGTGATAGCAGCTGCCCTCATCGGGCTGCTGAAAGCGCCGGGCCGTGCCACGGCGCTGGTAAGCGCCACCTTCACGCTGATTATGGGTGTGTGGGCGTTCATCTGCGCGACATTCTGCCCTGAGTGCAGCATTGACTGCTGGTCTCAGGTAGCAGGTCGCGAGCTGTGGTTCTCGCTGCAACTGCCGCTCAGCCCCATCATGCTGCTGCTGGCCTCCATCGTCACCTTCGCCGCCATTGTCGGCCTGAAAGCGCCGAACAAAGACGCCGAACGCAGCTGGGCCATCTCGACCCTGCTGCTCTCCACCGGTGCCATCGGTGCATTCATATCCGACAACATCATCTCCTTCTACGCGTTCCACGAGCTGGCACTCATCCCGACTTTCGTGATGATTGGCTTCTATGGTCGCGGCGACCGCCGTACCACCGCCTGGACCGCCACGGTTTACCTGGGTCTGGCGTCGATGGTGCTACTGGTCGGTCTGCTGATGCTCTGCCACGAGCTGAAGACCTTCACCTTCACGGGTGTTCATGCAGCTATCATGGGCGGCGCCGTACCGTCCACGGGGCTCATTCCCGGTCTGCTGCTTGTAGGCTTCGGCACGCTGGTATCGCTCTTCCCCTTCCACGCCTGGGCAGCGCCTGCCTATGCCAGTGCCCCCACACCGATTGCCATGCTGCATGCCGGTGTGCTCAAGAAGTTCGGCTTGTACGGTCTTTTCACGCTGGCCTGGCTCATGGGTCCCGTGTGCAAAGACTTCTTCGGTTACTGGAACAACCTGCTGCTGCTCCTGCTGCTGGGTAACGTGCTGTGGGTAGGTTATGTAACCGTGGCTCAGACCCGCCTGGATGACATGCTGGGTAACTCCTCCGTCATGCACATGGGCTACATCTTCCTGGCTTTTGCCGTGTATGTGAACTCCGCCGGTGACAACGAACTGGCCATCAATGGTGCTGCGGCTCTCATGCTCGCCCACGGTCTGACGATTGCGCTGCTGTTCCTGCTCACCGGTCAGATTGAGAGCCAGACCCGCACGCTGGAGCTCGACTCCATGGGCGGTCTTGCCCGTCGTCTGCCCGGGCTGGGCTTCATGTTTGCCCTGGCTGGCCTGGCCAGCATCGGCCTGCCCCTGCTGGCCAACTTCGTGGGAGAATTCACAGTGTTCGTGTCATCCTTCGTAGGCTGGCAGCCCGGTGCTGCTGCCCCTGCCGCCACGCCCGATGCCCTCAGCGGCATCATCAGCGGTCTGGAGAGCATCTGGCTCATCGGGCCGGTATTCGGCTGGATATTCGGTGCCATCAGCTGCGCACTTTCGACCATTGCCGGTTGGTTCGGCGGTCTGGGAGCCGTACAGCTTGCCACGTTGTTCGCCCTGTGGGGGCTGGTCATCAGCGCCATCTACATGCTGCGTGCATTCCGCCGCGTGTTTGAGGGCAACGTAGGTCTGGCTTCCGAGCGAGCCACGGGACTGAGCCGCGCAGACAAATTCTCCGCAGCTTTCCTGGCTTTCTTCATCATCCTCTTCGGTGTAGCGCCGTTCCTCCTCTTCTGAACCATATCCCCAATCACTGAAATACCATGACTAACGATAACGTTTCAGTCCTCTACAGCTGGGGACAGTTTGCCCCGGCATTCGCGCTGGTGGCCCTGGCCGTTCTCATCCTGATGGCAGACTGCTTCACTCGGCTTCCCAAGCGTGTGTATGCCATAGTGGCAGCAGTGGGCGCCACCATCGGAGCCTACTTCATGAATGCTGCCCCCTACAACAGCACATTCGGCATGATTGCATGCCTTGCCACGGCACTGGTACTGCTGCTGGCATACGACTACCACAAGGTAGCCTGTGCCTCCATTGGCGGAGCAGATGTGGAAGAAGGCACCACAGAACTCTACTCCCTGCTACTGATTGCCTGTGCCGGCATCTGCAGCTTGGTCAAGGCTCGCGACATCATCATGCTCTTCGTGAGCCTGGAGGTCGTAACCCTGTCTTCGTACGTAATGGCCGGCTACTTCCGCCGCAACCAGGGTTCCATCGAAGCCGGTGTGAAATACCTGGTGCTCGGAGCCCTGAGCACCGGTCTGCTGGTGTTCGGTGCAGCCTGGTACTACGGCACTACCGGCACCTTTGCCCTGAACTCAGCCCTGATTGCTGATTTGTTCAGCCGCCAGGGACCGGAGCTGCTCACGGGCTTCTACCTCTCTGTGGGTCTGCTGCTGCTCGGTGCTTTCTTTAAAGCCGGTGCCGCCCCCATGCAGATTTGGATTCCCGATGTATACCAGGGTTCTCCGACCCCGGTGAGCGCCTTCCTGGCCGTCGCCTCGAAAGCCGCCGGCTTTGCCGTACTGGCAGCCATTGTCATGCCCCTGGCACGTCTGTACCCCGCCTTCCCCGCCAAGGTGGGCGTGATTGCCAGTGCTATTGCCGTGGTAGCCGCCGCCACACTGCTGGTGGGTAACCTGGGTGCTATCTGCCAGAACAACGCCAAGCGCCTGCTCGGTTATTCCTCCATCGGTCAAGCCGGGTTCATTCTGGTGTTCTTCACCCACATCGCCGCCCCCAATACCATCTACTGCGTAACCTCTTACCTCACCGCCTACATGCTCGCTACGGTTGCGGCATTCTTCGCCATTGCCATGGTGCGTACACAGCGTGGCAGCGAGGAGATTTCCGCCTTCCGCGGGCTTGGCAAGACCAACCCGCGCACGGCTTTCCTCATCACGGTCGCCTTCGCCTCTCTGGCCGGCGTACCGCTGACCTACGGCTTCCTGGTGAAGTACTATTCTTTCGAGGCATTTGTCCAGGCCATGGAGTACCAGAGCGGTCTTATCTGGCTGCTGCCCTTCATGATTGTGGGTGCTGCCGCCGGTTTCTACTACTACTTCAAGGTACTGCGTGAGATGTACTGGGAGAAACCGCAGGAAGGCGACAAGCCCCTGCAGGTGCCGGTCGTGACAGCTGCCGTGCTGACAGGCTGCGCCATTGCCCTCATCTGGCTGGGTACGGAACCGCTCATGTTCCTGCCCGTCTATTAAACGCTACCTTCAGCATATCATTTCAAAGCCCGACCTCGAAAGAGGCCGGGCTTTCTGCTTGTCAATTTTCAGCGGGGCTGAGTACCGCTGATGACGTATAACTCGGTACAGAGCACCGTACCCTTATCGGCATCGTGCACCGATATGCGGGCAGCGTAGAGATCCCCTTCCCTGCCGGCCAGCGAATCAAGACGCACCACTGGCTGCAGGGGTAGCTTGCGGTCTTTGCGAGCCGGTACACTGACCGGCAGCGATTGCAGGCGCTGCGGTCGCCCATCTGCACCGAGCAAAGCGCTGCTGCCGGTTGCCAGGCTCATCACAGAAAAAGCATAACGTGGCCGCACCGGGTTCCCCCAATACAGCAACTCATAGCGGTGCGGCGCATATTCCCGCAAGCGCAGAACCGGGCGGCGGGACGCAAGAGCCGCCGGAGCATGATACTCAGCCGTATGGGGCGCCAGGCAGACGGACTCTGACGGCAGACTGTGTACCTGCTCATCCACACGAAGTCGCGACTGTTCCAACAAAGCGCGAGCATTCATCATGAAGGCACATAGTGTCACAAAGCCGGCAGTCGTCAGCGCCGCAACGTGAGTCACCCACACACGGCGCTCTGGCAATATAGGGTAGAGCAGGCGGCGGAGCATCTCAGCGGGTCATCAGGCGCAGCGCGCCACGTATAAGTTCGTCCGTATCGGCGCCGGGGTTGTTCTTCAGCAGCTCCTTGAGCGCCTTGCGGGCCTCGACCTGTTTGAAACCGAGCGCCACCAGAGCCAGCTCGGCATCTGCCGCAGCGGGGCTGGTGGTACCCTGTTGCTGAGCCTCCCAGGTAGCGGCCAGGCCCACCTTATCCTTCAACTCCAGTACGATTCGCTCAGCAGTCTTCTTGCCCACCCCCTTGGCCCGGGCAATAGACTGCACATCTCCACCGGCCACTGCCGTCTTAAACGCGCTGACGTTCAGGCCGCTGAGTATCGAAATAGCCGTCGCCGGGCCTATGCCCGACACCCGTTCGATAAGCAGACGGAAGATATCGCGCTCTGCATCCGTCGCAAAACCATAGAGCACCTGCGCATTCTCGCGGATGT
>JAZNVF010000092.1:0-36790 GCA_045592685.1 Akkermansia sp.
TACAGTCGGGATTTCCCCTCGAACTTCCTTTCCCACGGTTCGTTACCTCCCCGCAGTTGTTCTTCAGGTCTGGGATTCCGCATCATCGCGGCTCCTCGCGGACTTTCACCGCAGTGCGCATATCGCGTCGGTCGTACATAATAAAGAAAGCCCTGTCATCCGACGGGGCTTTCTCCTACTTGCTACCTATGAAACTCGATTCCTCCTTTGGAGTGACAGCCGGCGCTCTCTCCTTCACCGGCTATCGGTGGAACTGATGCAGTTTAAACAACGGTAAAAATGGAATTAACATTCTTTTGAGGCTTCATCGTCGTTGCCGATGGTGGGGATGGGGGTCTCGTCCACCTCATCCAACCTGTTCTGCCACAGGTAGTATCGAGTCTGTGAGATGAGCACACCCGAGAGACCGACCATGCAGATGAGGTTGGGGACGGCCATGAGCCCGTTGGCGAGGTCGGCGAAGTTCCAGACGATGGAGCTCTTGGGGATGATGCAGCCGACGAAGACCATGATGACCCAGAGCACGCGGTAGGGGAGCACCAGGCGGGTGCCGCCGAGGTATTGCAGGGCTTTTTCACCGAAATAGGACCAGCCCAGTACGGTGGAGATGACGAAGGCGGTCAGGGAGATGGTCAGCATGGTGGAGCCGATGGTGCCGATGCTGGCGAAGGAGTGGTAGGTGAGCAGTTCCCCGCTGTCGGAGGTAACTTCGGGCACGGCCATGATGGTGGTGGTGAGGGTCACGCCGGTGAGGGAGCAGATGACCACGGTGTCCCAGAACGGGCCGGTACCTGCCACGAGAGCCTGCTGCACGGCGTTGTCCGTGCGTGCGGGGGCAGAGATGATGGGCGAGGAGCCCATACCGGCCTCGTTGGAGAAAAGGCCACGGCGCACGCCGTTCTGCATGGCGAGCATGATGGTGGAGCCGATAAAGCCGCCGCCCACGGCCTGATTGCTGAAAGCGCTGTCAAAAATCCGGCAGATGGCCGGCCACACGTAGTCCGCGTGCGTGCAGAGCAGAATCACACAGCCTACCATATAGATTACGGCCATGGTGGGCACACAGGCGGAGCACACACGGGATATGCTCTGAATACCGCCGATGAGCACTGCCCCGACCAGACCGGCCAGCAACACGCCGGTGAGCCAGCCGGGGACATGCAGCGCGCTTTCGGCCAGCACGCCGGAGACGGCGTTCGCCTGTGTCACGTTGCCGATGCCGAAAGCCGCCACAGCCGTGAACAGGGCGAAGAGAACAGCCAGCCAGCGGCATTTCAGCCCGCGCTCCAGGGCATACATGGGCCCGCCGAGTATATTGCCGGCGCTGTCCTGCACGCGGTAACGGATGGCCAGCAGGCTTTCGGCATAGCGCGTGGCCATACCGAGCACACCGGTCATCATGCACCAGAACACGGCACCGGGGCCACCCGTTGCCACGGCCACGGCCACACCCACGATATTGCCGGTGCCGACATTGGCCGCCAACGAGACCATCAGCGAGCTGAAGTTCGATATCTGCCCCTCTTTATCGCGCTGCCCCTTGCCGAAGTAGTACTTGAGGGCGCGGAAGAAGTAGAGCTGCGGGAACCGCAGGATGATGGTGAGGTACAGGTGCGTGCCCAGCAGGCAGAAAAGCAGTATGTACCCCCACAGAAAACCACTCGCCTCGCTTAAAAATGTATCTATCGTTTCCAACATAATCTTGCGTTGTCCAGCATAACCTGCTCAGGGCAATTAGTCAAGCCAAAACTAGGCAGCCCCGGCAGTGCAGGAGAAAATAAGGGGTAGTACTGCTGAGCCGGGGGGACTTCCGGGAGATATCATCGGGGGTGGGTCAGCAACGGAGGTGGGGGCGGATGAGGTCGAGAATCTTGTCGGCGGGTATCTCTTGTTTGTTAAGGAGATAGGGGGTAAGTTCCTCAATCAGCGCGGACAGCGAATCGTTGCTCACATGGAGCCCGGTCTGCATGGGGGCTCCGGGGTCACCCACGGTGATATGCCAGCACTCATTCTCCGGGCAATACTCGCCGGTGATAGGTAAAGCGTTTTTTCCTGCCAGGAGCTCCAGCCCTTTATTGATAGCCAGCCGACCAATCATCGAGGTAGCCAGCAGGGCTTTATCTTTGAGTTTGCTCAGTATGGTTTCAATATCTTATTTTTTTACAGGTTATTCTCAAAGGTCGCCTTGAGGGCAGCGGAATGGTAGAAGTCATGTTCCTGTATGAGAGATTGAATCACCTCGGCCAGTTCGGGGGAGGGTTTAAGGTGGTGAAGCTCGACCTCGTCGTCCGTAATCCAGGTAGCAAGCCGCCTGGCGGTGGTGGCGTATTCACTCAGGATGCCGGCGATGGCCGGGGCGGCGGCATCTGCCGTGGCGGTATCATGCACGCCCTGCAGGGCGGTGTGCAGTTTCGGCAGGCAGGCGGCGGTTGCCGCGATATCGGCTTCTACTTGTTCCTGGCTGCGGTAGGGGGTGAGTGCACTCACATCGCACCATTGTTGCAGGCGGTAGCGCACCGGGGCGGGGCTATGGCCTATGCTGTCAATGGACAGGCGCACATAGGGCTTGCCGTCGGAGATGATTTTGTGCACGTAGTCTTTCACCGGCACCGTGTTGGTGGAGTGCAGCGGGGCTTCATCTATAACATCGGCCAGGAACCCCTCGCAGGCGAAGACGACATTGATGTCGTATGGCTGCGGGAGCGGGGCCGGCAGCACCCAGGCTGTTGCCTGTGAGAAACCGGGGCCACCGCTGCTGAGCCTGATTTGCTTATCGTAGTGAGTATCGCGCCGTTTGAGTGATTGGCTTGCGGCACGTTCCAGTATCTCGGCAGGGAAGTCTTTCAGAGGGGTCGCGGCGGCGGGGTCACCTGTTAAGTTCTCGGCCAGAGCGGCGGAGCCGTAGAAGCCCTCCCACTGCAGGCGCTCCACCTCGGCATTCCACTGCTCACTCCACATGCCGGCCAGGAGATCCGCTCTCTGCATCGAGTCAAAATCTGCCGCATCCAGCAGGGGCGAAATCTGCTTGCGGCGCTCCGTCAGCAGGGCCGGAGCAGCATCTGCCGTGGCGGTGTCGCGTATGGATCGCAAGTGGGTGAGTTCCTCCTGCAGCAAGCGGGTGAGCAGTTCCACGTCAATGGAGCGGCGCTCGGCAGCGGTCGGCGCAACCGGCGGCTCAGCGACACAAGGCAACACAGCGAAAGTAAGACCAATGATATACGGGAGTTTCATCTTGCCGATTATTGTGCCAAACTGACGGTGCAAAGTAAAGGAAAAAAATGGCCGGGCCTGGAGTTCAGAGACGCCGGCGGCGTTTTCTCAACACGCGACCATGACTGCCCCCTGAAAAACAAAATCGGCAAAAGAACCAGCAGTTTCATTTGTCCACAAAGTCGTTTTTTTCATGCAAGAAGGATTTTTTTGCTTGCAGTTTCGGTAAGATATGTCTAGAATGACAGTAAGCCTTTTAAGTCAATATGAAAGCAGGAACTGTAATAAAACTGGCGATAGCGCTGCTTTTGGCAGGCGGTGCAACCTACGCCATAAAACCGGAGCTCTTCAACAATTTCATACCTGTCGCGCAGCACGCAAAAGGCGGCAAGAAGAAAGTGAAGAAAGCTCTACCCAAATCAAACCTTCCGAAAGAAGTAAAAGATGCCATTAAAACGGCAGATTACGCCAAGGTGCAGGAGGTTATCGTCAGCTCACTGAAGGGCAAAACCATCAGCCCCGACAATGTAGAAGTTCTTGAGATGTGCATGCTGCTCGAAGTCATCCGCGAAACCGGAGCAGACGTCATGACAAAATTTGCAGCAGCGAACAAAAAACACAAGTCGTTCCTGGAAAGGTTTGCGCTCGATGCGGCTTGGCAAGAACTCTACCTGGGCTGCGGCTTGGTACCCTATCAGACGGATGTGGGTATCGACGTGCTCTACCGGATATGGCGAAGCGACAAGGGTGATGTGAAAAACAAAGGCCTGGCTGTAGCACTGGCCAGCGCTTGGGGCGGTGGCGAAACCGACCCGCAACCCCGCAAAGCCACCCGCGACCCAAACCGCTTTGACCCCGTATGGCGCTACAAATTCTTCATAAAAAATGCTGAGCGAGGCGTACTGCACCCGAACTTCAAGAACCTTAAACCCTGGGAACTACGTTTCGTAACCGGTAATCCCTGGCAGGATTGGGACGATCGCTCTTTCGAGTGGGCACTCGAAAACATCAACGTGCCGTGGGATAAATACCACTCCTCATGCTGGGCTGCCACCTATACCGACCCCTCCAAATTCGGTGACAGCGTGCAGGGCGGCATGTACAACCTGCCCTACACCGAGCAAAGCCAGGCAGAAGCCTGCCACCGCAACGGCGGCGTGTGCGGCGCTATGTCGCACCTGGGCTGCGTGGCCGCACAGGCGCACGGTATACCGGCCTACACCGTGGGGCAACCCGGCCACTGCGCATACGCCGTGCGCCCCGAGCGCGGTAACTGGGTAGGCGGGTTCGGCGGTCCCGATGGTGGCATGCACAACCGCATCTTCGGCAATCAGGCTCCGACCTCATACATGCTCATGGAGGCCGTCTTCGCCGATGATGAAAGTATAGCGAAGGCCTATCGCCATGCCTTCTGCGCACGTGCCCTGGCCGCCACGGGTGACACGGCGGGCGCCGTTGCCATGTGGCAGAAAGCGCTGGAGCTCTCACCGCTGCACCCCTTCTTCCGCACGGCCCTCTGTGAGCAGATGAAAGCACAAGGGCTGACCGCCGATGCAGCATACGACTATCTGACCAAAACCATCCCGCTCTATGAAGGCAATGGGTTTGCAGCCGTCAATATGATGACCGACCTTAAGGAAGAAATTGCCGCCATGAGCGATGAGCAGAAAGTCAAGCTCTACACCCTCTGCCACAAGGTGATTTCCGTCACTCGCTCCTCGTGGGCCGTGAAGTGCGAGGATATCATCCAGAAGCAGTCCGATACCCTCAGCTCCGCTGAAGCGAAAGAGCAGTACCTGGGCAACTCGCTGGCTATTCACATGAATGCCACTGACCCCACTACGTTCGGTCAGCTGCTGGAGTGGGCGCTCAAGAACTATGTGGAAAAGGGGCAGGAGGAAATCTTCGGTCGTGCCTTCACCACCGCCGCTGCCCGGGCTGAAACCAACAGCGGCAGCGGGGATGACAAGGCCGAGGCAGAGCGCATCAACAAGTTGTCGAGAGCCTACGGCAAAGCCATCGTCGCCGCTGAGCAGGCCCGCTCAGCGACAGCGTTCCGCAGCCTGAACGCTGCTGCAGAGAAAGTCTGTGGCAAGTGCCCGGTCAATATCGCGCTCAAGAGCACGGTGCCGGGCAAGCCGCTGCCTGCGGCCATGTTCCGCATCTCTTCCACCAGTCAGTGGGACACACCGAGCTGGCATGCTGCCGTCACCACCCCCACCGGTGGCAAGTGCCACACCGGCAAAGAAGATAAGCCTAGCTTCGTGGTCGAACTGCCGGAGCATCGCTACATCTCCGGCTGTATCATCCGCAAGGTTGATGGAAATGAGGCCCGCATGAACGCGGCCACCGTCTACACCAGTGAAGACGGCGCCACCTGGGTTGCCCGCGAAAACATCGACAAAACACCCAAGGAATGGGCCGTCACCTTCCCCGAAGGCACTCGTGCCAAATGGGTCAAGGTCGAGTTCGATAACAGCAAGGGCAAAGATTTCGCCCATATCTCCCACTTCGTCATCTACGGTAAATAACCTCCAACACTTTCTCACACTATGCTGAAAAAAATCCTACTGACAAGCATGCTGTTACCTGCGGCTGCGCTGTGCGTGCAGGCTGCTGCGCTGACCTACCCCGATGTAGATGCAGCGAAAGAGCAGGCCCAACAGGCCGGGAAACCTGCCTTGATTGTATGGTACGGTTCAGACTGGCAACCGAACGCAGATAAGTTCGTGAAGGACTGGCAGGCCGCCGGTGCTGCTCACGGAGCTACCTACGTGTTCGGCCAGTTCGACGAAAAAGTCGGCCAGGAACGCGACCGCAACAAGGTATTACCCATCGAGCACTTCAACCTGCCGGCCGTGGTGCTGCTGGCCCCGAACGGTTCCTACATGGCAGAACTGAGCGGCAAAGAGCTCGGTAACGCCGAGAGTGCCGTCAAAAAGCTCGCCCCCTTAGCCGCCAAGGCCGATCAATTCGCCCAATTGACGAAAAAAGCCCGCAGCGCTCAGGGAACAGAAGCCGTTAAGGCTGCAGCAGAGGCTCTCAGCATGCTGCCGATAAAAGACGCCATGCGCCACCGAGAGCTCTGCGGTATCATCAACAAAAACGACCCCGAGGACAAGAGCGGTTATCGCGCCCAATTCTGCCTGGATCACCTGGGCATGTACGGCGAAATCCGCGGTATTCTGAAGGGTGGCAAAGAAGGAAAACTTAATGGCAAAGAGCGCAAGTTTGACGAAGCAGAGGCCTATGTGCGAGCTGTGCTCAGCAGCCCTGTACTGAAAGGCGCCGAGCGCCGCCAGCAATGGCTGGCCGGTCTCTCCTACGTCATCCGCGAGCGTATACTCTCCACCACCACGCCCGAAAATCGAGACGTCACCGCGCTGCTCGACGTGTTCCGTGAAATCGTGAAGCTCGACCCCGAGAGCCAGTATGCTGTAGGTGCAACCAAGTTCCTGCACTACTGGGATCCCGCAACCTTCAACACCGTGAAGGGCGGTTACTACACCCGCGGTCACCAGACTCTCGGTTTCGAAAAAGACTGGCATGTGGATGTGACGGACTCTTATAAAGGCCCGGGCACCTACACCTTCACGCTTGACCCGGTTGAAAACGGCAGCATGGTATCCCGCAACTACCGCGTGGCTATCAACGGCAAGGTAGTGGCCAAAGCCGCCATCCCCGAAACCGAAAACACTAAAACCGTTGAACTGGAAGTACCCACTCTCCCCGAAGGGGCCACCCTCGAGGTATGGCTCACCGCCAAGTGCAACAACGGGTGGATGGAGTCCAGCGGCTACATCCGCATGGAGAAAAAGTAAATTACGACAGACAACATAAGAATATGCCGCGCCGTGCGATTTTCGCCGGCGCGGTTCTTTTTTCTTGCAGAACCATAAGATGAAATGGTAGAATAGGGCAAGCCTTTTTCGGAGGGGAATAAACCTTTTATTCAATATGAAAGCAGGAACCGTAGTAAAACCGGCGTTGGCACTGCTCGTGGCAGCAGGTGTCACCTACGCCGGCACACCCGAGCTCTTCAAGGACTATCTGCCCGAGAGCCTGACCGGAAAAACCAAACCCGCCATCAAGACTATCGGTATCGTAAAGGGTGCCGAATGGACTGATTGTGCGAAAGTGCGCGATAAAGTGGGCGCCGCCATTGCCGAAAAGCTTCCCAATCCGACACCGGAAAGCGTAGCCGAGTTCATCAAATCGCCCGAGAACCGCCTGCTGCTTGCCCAGTGGGTGATTGCCGATGCCGACCTGCGCAGCCAGGAGGAAATGCAGAAACGCTCCGCCACCCTCAGCGAGGACCTCGAGAAGCAGAAAAAACAACTTGCCGACAAGAAGGCTATCATTCCCGAAGGTGCAGAGATTCCTGCGGCCATAGCCTGGGATATCAAGAAAATTGAGAAAAACATTGACCGCCTGGAGAAAGAAGTAAAGAGCGCCCGCCTGCTGAGCGAAAGTGCCGCCGGGAAGGGTGGCGCCAAACTCATGGGCATTATCGGCGGCTCCCCTGACTGGGCCTGGCAGTTTGCCTTCACCGGTGAGTGTGTGCGCCCCGGTATTGCTCTCTCCATCCTGAAGAAAATCTCGAAAGATAACCCCGACATGGTAACCGACCCCATGGTACGCGATATCGCTACCGCCACGGCGCTCGAATACGCCAAGTCGAACTGGAACCAGCAGGATGCCGTAGAGCGCGCCAACTTCTATATCGAATCCTGGAAAGATGACCGTCTGAACACCGTTTTCGACACCCTGCCCATGTGGCAGCGCCGAATGGTCTGCGGTTGCAAGGGCGATAACCCCTACGGCTCCATAGCCAGTCTTCGCTGGGCACAGGATAACATGCGCCTGCCCGCCGACCGCTACAGCGGCTCCTGCTGGCGCTGCGCCTACCGCCTCAACAATATCTACGGCGACTCCATCCACGGCCCGCTCTACTACGCCCCCTTCGAAAGCGAACTGGGTGATAACCGTGAGGCCATGACCTACCACATCGGTGGTGTGTGCGGCAGTCTCTCGCACTTCGGTGCTTTCGCCGCCCTGGCAAACGGTGTACCGGCTATGACCGCCGGCGAGCCTGGCCACTGTGCCTTCATCGTGCTGGTGGGTGATACCTGGACCCCCGCTTACTCACTGAGCTGGCAGCGCGGCCTGCACTGGCAGGTGTTCCGCGATGTGTACTCCTACTCTTCCCTGCACTCGGCCTCTGAGCTCTACTCCGATGAACAGAAATCGCAGACTGATGTCTCGAACACCCTGCGAGTGCTGGCCGGTATAAAAGCCAACGCCGGCGACCTGGCCGCTGCCACCGCCATCTACGAACAGGCCGTTAAGAGCCAGCCCCGTAACTGGATGATCTGGCGTGAGTGGATGGAAACCCTCAACAAGAGCGACTCCGCCACAGGTGCAGACTGGGAGAAGATGAACGACACCCTCTGTGAACAACTCGTTCCCATCTACCCGGAAATGGCCTTCGAAATGATGCAGAAAGGCATGGTAGACGGTCTGGCCGGTGCGCTGAAAGCCACCCCCGAGCGTCTGCGCAGCGCCTACCTGAAGTTCTGGCAGAGCATTAAGACGATGGGGCCCGACCGCTGGCACATCGAAACTCTGGCCGATAAACAGCTCGCCGCCATGGGTATAGATGCCAAGAAACCTGAAGAGCTCTGCAACTACTACAGCGCAATACTTTCCCTGCTGGTTGGTGATGAGAAATACGGTCCCGCCATCCTCAACTGGGGCAATACCCTCAGCGGTAAGCTCGACAAGAAAGACCAGAGCCGCATGACCCAGACCATGATTGGCAGCATCAGCAAAAACAGCGACCTGACCATGGAGGAACGAATCAAGCTACTCGCTCCCGCTGTGCTGGCAGCTGAAAAGAGCCGCGACCGCGTCTCCTTCCAATCCATCGGCAAGATGATTGCAGATATGGGCCACACCAACCCCGACATCAATATGCCGAAGTTTGAACCGTTCCCCGGAAAACTTGCCTCCGAAGGCGGTTTGGTATGGATGAGCTCTACCTCGCAATGGGACCGCCCGCACGAACACGCCGGGCTTCTGAGCCCCGGCGGCGGCACCTTCCACACCGACAAGGATAAAGATGCCTATATCGCCGTCGAGCTGCCCCGCCAGGTAAGTGTGACCGGTATCGTCATCGTGGCCTCCCCCGGTAACATGAACCGCCTGAACAATATGAAGATTCAGGTATCAGAGAACGGTCAGGACTGGACCGACGTCGAGAAATTAGGCCCCTGTAACCAGCGTGTCATGCGCAGCGACCTGGGCGGCAAACTGCCCGTCGCCAAGTATGTGCGAATCGTTCGTGAAGGCGGCCCCGAATTCTTCCACCTCAATGGTATCTACATCTACGGCAATCAGGCTGCATAACCCATTTACAAAATCATGAAAGTTACCGACAGCTTACTCGCCCTCGCACTGGCTCTGGCTCCGCTTACCGCAACCGCCTATCAGACGGCTCAAAACATCGAAGAGGCCAAAACCAAGGTGACAGATGACGGCATTGCCGTGGTCATGTATGCCCGCGACTGGGACAAATACAGCAAGAAGACAGCCGAGCTCATGCTCGCCGACCCCGCCGTAACCAAGGCACTCGGCCAGGTCGTCGTCATCCGGATGGATGTGCCCAACGTCACAACCAAGGAGGAACACGAGGAGAACAAAAAACGATTCGGTAATCTCGATCTCTCCTTCCCGAACGTCTACCCGGCCATTGTCCTCTACGATAAGAACAACCGCCGTCTCACCGACATCTGCATACCCTTTACCGAGCGTAAAGATCCCGCCGCCGTGGCGAAAAAGGTGCAGACAGCCATGGATGCCGCCCGCAAGCAGGCCAAGCTTCTGGCCCAGGCCGAGAGTGCCAGTGGCGTAGACAAAGCCCGACTCATCGGCCAGGCTGCCGCTGTGCCCGGAGTAAACAGCCCGAACGATGTCGCCAAACAGCTTAAACAGCTCGACCCGAATAATGAGAGCGGCCTGTACGAAGTGGCAACCCTCAACCTGTTCGACACCGCTATCGAAAGCGCCGGCACGAAGGATTGGGAAGCCGATTTGGCACGCATGAAAAAACTCATGGCCAACCCGCTGCTCACCACCTTCCAGAAACAGCAAGCCTGCTGCATAGCTATCGGTCTGCTGCGCCGCCACGGTGGTCTGGCACGCAAAGCGGAGCTTAAGCAGATGCTTAAGACGTTGCGTGAACTCGACCCCGACAGCCTGCTGGGGAAATCCGCCATAGATGCCGAGCGTATGTGGGTAAGCAACCTCAACCTCATCGAAGGCTGGAGCCCCTCCATCCTTCCCGATGACGCTACCCCCGTGGAGCTCGAAGGCCAGCACCCCATCAAGGAAGCCGGCACGTATGAGATTACCTTTGCCTACACCAAAGGTACCGAGGCTCTGAAAATCGCCGGTGTACGTATCTGCGACGGTGACACCACCATTGCGGAGGACATGCACGCCGGCTCCACCGGGCACAAGAACAGCAACAACACCTACACCGTAAAGGTTCCCGCTGCTCTGAAAAAACCGCATGTGTACTTCATCTTCAACATGGGAGCCAAGCGCGACTCGTACGGCCGTATCACCATCACGAAGAAATAAGACACAGCCAACTCACATAATCATATTAACACATGACCAGGCCCCCACACCTCGCCCCGGCGACCGTGTGGGGGCTTTGTATACTCACGCTGCTGTTGCTCGGCCTCTGCTACCTGTACGCCTGCACCCGCCGCCCGCACGAGCCGGTGCAACCTCTGCCCTTCAGCCACGCCACCCATACCGCCTCAAGCGGCACAGCCATGGATTGCCGGGCCTGCCATGCCGCTGCCCACCACGCCCAGGGTGCCGGGCGCCCCGCTGCCACCACCTGCCTGGACTGCCACCGCCATATATTAGCTGACGATGCGCGCCTGCTGCCCCTGCACGCCGCTGCCAATCCAGACCACCCCGCCCATACGGCCGAGCCCCTGCGCTGGGTGCGCAAGGCTCCCCTGCCGCACTATATCAACTTCCACCACGGGCAACACACCGCCGCCGGCCATACCTGCGCCGACTGTCACCCAGACCCTGATAGTCAGCCCGCTCACACCATGAGCTCATGTCTTGATTGCCACAGAACCCGGGCTGTACCCACTAACTGCGACCGCTGCCACAGGTAATATCCTCCAAACCATTTCAGGGGCGGGAAACTCAGAAAAAATTATATCCCGGCAAATTTCAATTTGCCGGGATAGTTAGTGAGGGAAAGTTGTGATAACTGATTACATCTGAGCCAGTAGGGCTGTGAAGTCCTGCAGGGCGGATGCCAGACGGGGGCTGTTGTAGAATTGGTTGTCGTTGAGTTTGTTCACAGCGGCTATAAAAGCGGCGCCTATGGTTTGAGCCGAGGGGTCGGACTCAAGATTACCCTGCGCAGTAGCCAGTTCATCAGCATTCAGCTGCCCTTTGAGGTATACCAGTGCTGCGGCGTATTTTGTGAGATATTCGATTCCTTCGGCTACATCATCCGGTTGCTCTGCAATGTGCGACAGATTGAGCAACTCTGTCACGCCGCTGAGCAGCGCCTGCTGAGTCTGGATGTAAGCTGACACCGTGAACTGCTCTTCCTGTGCCATGACAGGGGCTACCAAGGTAGCAATTGCTGCAGGAATTGTATACTGATACCGATTCATGTGCCTCTTGTAGCACAGCTATACCCGGACGTCAAGTCTTTTCTCGTTAAGCTGCTGTGTTCCGGTAACGGTGTAGTGCATGTGCAGTCGTGACGGCGCCGGAGTGGGAGCATGACGTAGTAATGACTTGCAGGTAGGAGCGGTTGTTATTATGCCGGGAAGTATGGAAACTCTTGTATCGAGCGGAATTATAGAGTCGTATTTCAGAAAGTTGCAGAGTAATTTGGTGTTGGATGCTGCGATTGTGGTTGGTGGACTTTCCGGTATTGTGGTGGTATATTATCTGGCAAAAGCCGAACATGAGGTAGCTTTGTTTGGCCGCAACCCCGGGGCGGTCGATGAGCTGACTCGGGTTTGCTGCTCTCGGATGAGATGACAAAAATCCCTGCTGCGTGTGGCGGCGGGGACTGTTGGAATTACGCTTGTGGGGAGAGGGTCACATGTTGTCGGCCGTAGCAGGAGATTTCTGCGCCTCGAGCTCCTGTATACGCTGGAGAGCTGCGTCGATGTTTTCGCAGATGTTTTCGGTGTGGAGCCGGGTGATGAAGGGAGCATCGCGACGGATGACTTTGAGCGGTTGGTGCTGTACACCGCAGAGCAGCAGGGTGATGCCGTGGCGTTCGCAGTATGCGAGGAAGTCTTCGAGCACGTGAAGCCCGGAGGCGTCGAGCGCCGGTACCAGGCGCATGCGCAGCAGCACGTATTCTATGTTGTCCTCCATGGTGCGGAAGACGTTGTCTTTGAATTTTTCAACAGCGCCGAAGAAGAACGGTCCCTGTACGTCGAAAACTTCAACATTCTCGGGAATATGCCGCAGGTAGCGTGAGCGGGCTGGTTGTTCCTCGGGGTCTTCGCCTTCGATTTCGCGCGAAATTGACTCGACATTGCTGATTTTGGCCATGCGACCGATGAAGAGCAGAGCGGCGAGCACAACACCAACTTCTACGGCTACGACGAGGTCGATTAGCACGGTGAGTATGAAGGTGATGATGAGCACGGCGGCATCTTGCCTCGGCCCGCGCAGCAGGTGGGTGAAGGTGCTGACCTCTGCCATGTTCCAGCAGACCAGCACCAGTATGCCGGCCAGGGCGGGCAGGGGGACGATAGCCGCGTATTGCCCGGCAAGCATGAGGATAAGCAGCAGGGTGATGGCGTGAATGAGCCCGGATACCGGGGTCTTGGCACCGGCGCGTATGTTGGTGGCAGTGCGGGCAATGGCGCCGGTAGCGGGTATGCCGCCGAAGAGGGCACTGGCGATGTTGCCCACGCCCTGGCCAATCAGCTCAGTGTTCGGGTGGTGGCGAGAGCCGGTCATACCATCGGCCACACTGGCACTCAGCAGGCTCTCGATGGCAGCAAGCAGCGCGATGACGAAGGCTGGTTTGATGAGCGAGGGCAGCTGCAGCCAGTCAAACTTGGGAATTTCCGGCATGGGCAGTCCCTGGGGCAATTCGCCGAAACGCGAACCAATCGTTTCTACCGGAAGGTCAAAAACTGCGCACACGATGGTGCTCACCAGCATGCCTACCAGCATGAAGGGGGCTTTGGGCAGCAGGCGTTTGGTGGTGATGATGACGGCCAGCGTGAGTACTGATATGCCCAGTGCCCAGTAGTTCACTGTATCGAAATAACGGAAGTAGCAGGCCCATTTTTCGATGAATTCAGCCGGTACGGCCACGGGGATATTCAGCCCCAGCAGGTCTTTTACCTGGGTGCAGAAGATGGTCACGGCTATACCTGATGTGAACCCCGTGGTTACCGGATAGGGAATGAACTTGATGAGGGCACCCATGCGGAATATGCCGAAGAGGATGAGGAACAGGCCGGCTAACAGGGTACAGAGGATAAGCCCTGACATGCCGAAGCTGCCTGCCACACCGGCAATGAGGACGACGAAGGCTCCCGTCGGTCCTCCTATCTGGTGTTTGCTACCACCGAACAGTGAAATCATGAACCCGGCTACTACGGCGGTGATGAGGCCGGTTGATGGGGTGATTTCCTGTATTCCGCAGGCTATGGCAAATGCCATGGCCAGAGGCAGAGCAACCACACCTACGGTGAGACCAGCGGTCAGATCGGCAAAGAATGTTTTCCTGTCGTACGTCTTCAGCGATTTGATGAGACTCGGAGCGTGCATATGGATATATTGTTCTCAGGCTGAACTATACTCCTGATGCCTGTTATTGTAAAGTCTGAATTGGTGTCAGATGATAAAAAGGTCAATCAGAGCCTGAAATAACTGCTAACGGAAGTTCGTTTTTTGTGGTGAGGGGATGGAAAAAGCCGCTGTTCCTACCTTGGAACAGCGGCTTTGAAATAATGCGGTGAAGTTTCTTTTACACCAGACCCTGGTCAATCATGGAGTCGGCCACCTTCACGAAACCGGCAATATTGGCACCGGCCACGTAGTTGGTGAAGTCGCCCTGGGAGTCAGGGGAGAATTCGCGGGCATGGCTGTAGGCGTTCTCATGAATGTTTTTCATGATGTCGAAGAGTTTTGTGTCTACCTCCTCGGCGCTCCACTTCAGGCGCATGCTGTTCTGGCTCATTTCGAGACCAGATGTGGCAACACCGCCAGCGTTGGCAGCCTTTGCCGGACCGTAGAGAATCTTAGCCTGCAGGTAGGCGTTGATGCCGTCGAGGTCGGTGGGCATGTTAGCGCCTTCGGCCACGAGTTTACAGCCGTTCTTGATAAGGGTTGCCGCTTCGGCGCCGTTGATTTCGTTCTGCGTGGCGCAGGGGAAGGCGCAGTCGCAAGGCACGCTCCAGGGGCGCTGACCCTCGAAGTACTGCACGCCCGGGAAAGCGTCTGCATACTCCTTGATTCTCCCTCGGCGCACGTTTTTGAGCTCCTGAATCCATGCGAGTTTCTCGAGGGAGATACCCTCGGGGTCGAAGACGTAACCGTTGGAGTCGCTCATGGTCACGGGCTTGGCTCCCAGCTGGTTGAGTTTCTTCACCAGGAACTGTGCCACATTGCCGCTACCGGACACGACGCAGACTTTGCCCTGCAGGTCGTCCCCCCTAGTGGCAAGCATATTCTGTGCAAAGTATACGGTGCCGAAGCCGGTAGCCTCGGGGCGGATGAGTGAACCACCCCAGTTGAGCGATTTACCGGTAAGCACGCCGGTGAATTCGTTGCGCAGGCGCCTGTACTGACCGAACATGTAACCGATTTCTCGGGCTCCCACGCCGATATCGCCGGCGGGAACGTCCGTGTCGGGCCCGATGTGGCGCTGCAACTCGGTCATGAAGCTCTGGCAGAAGCGCATTACCTCAGCATTGCTCTTACCCTTGGGGTCGAAGTCTGCACCACCTTTGCCACCGCCCATGGGCAGTGTGGTGAGCGAGTTTTTGAAAATCTGCTCGAAGCCCAGGAATTTCAGTATGCCCAGGTTTACGGAGGGGTGGAAACGCAGGCCGCCCTTGTACGGACCTATGGCGCTGTTGTATTCCACGCGGTAACCACGGTTGATGTGCACCTTACCGTTGTCATCTGCCCAGGGCACACGGAAGATGATGGTGCGCTCAGGCTCTACGATACGCTCGAGAATGCAATTATCCTCGTACTTTTTGTTCGCATTCAGCACAGGGGTAATGGTTGAGAATACCTCTTGCACCGCTTGCAGGAACTCGGGCTCGGCGGCGTTTTTGGCGCGCACCTGCTCCAGTACTCGTGTTGTATAATCAGACATATTTGTGGAAAGTCTGGGTTCCGCTCCGGCAGGCTTGCGTCTGCTCTCTGCGGGTCAGACGCGCGCACTATAGCAAAAAACTTTCTTTTTGAAAAGCCTTTTTTTGAAAAAAATGATGACGTTGCGCTTCTTCTGAATGGTCGGCATGCCGACTGCCGCATGAATGATGTTATTTTTGTGAGAAAAATGATGGGAAATTAGTGCGGGAGCACTAAAAATATCTTGCAAAGATAACGATAACTGTTACAATGTGTTTCAGGTGGTGGGAGCAACTGCTTCTATCTGACGTAAAAAACTAACACATATTGAAAATATGGGAAATATAATCTGGGGTATTCTTATGATAATCGCCGGTGCCAGCGGCCGTTTTGTGCTGATTGGTACAGAGAGTTCTACGGCTCTGGTGGTGATTGGTGTGGGCTTTATCATCTGGGGTATTATACAGCTTTGCTCCGGCGGCAAGAAGGAGTAACAGCTCTTCCGGCGATAATCTGACAAAAAAACGGGCAGCTTTTTGCTCGTTTTTTTTGAGCCCTGATGTTTGCTGGCGGGGCTGATTTTTACAGATAAAGTGTGCGTGGACGGGTAGAGGGGGCGTCGAAACTGGTGAGCACCCGCTCCGGGGGGGCCTGCCGCAGGTCGACCAGGCGAATGGCGCCTCGGGGGCATGCTTGTTGGCAAGCTGTTTGTGGGGTGGAACCGTCGCGCCGTGAGGCGTTGAGGCGTTGCACACAGTAGGTGCACTTTTCCATGACCCCACGTGGGCGCAGGCTGACCTGTGGGTTGGCGGGGGTGGCAGTAGTGCTCTGCGCGGTGGCGCAGTAGTCCCTGTAGTTGAAGTGCCGGGCTCCGTAGGGGCAGGCTGCGGCGCAGTAACGGGTGCCCCAGCAGCGGGGGTAGACCATGGCGTTGAGCCCCTCATCCGTATGTACTGTGGCATGGACGGGGCACACAGCCTCGCAGGGAGCTTGTTCGCACTGTCGACAGGCCTGGGGCAGGTAAACGGACTGACCGTCGGCTTGCCGGTAGCGGTCGATTCTCAGCCATTGCAGATCACGGTCATGAGCCAGATCATCCGGGCCGACGGGGGGGATGTTGTTTTCTGCCCGACAGGCCAGGGTGCAGGCTGAGCAGCCATCGCAGCGGGAGTGGTCGATAATGAGTGCCCACTGTGGGGTGGAGGTGTTGCGGCATGGTGGAGCCGGAGCAAAAACCGGGGCAGGGAGTGGCTTTGATTCGCGGTGGGGCAGTGAAATCGGCGGGGTGGTGGGGTGCCCCAGTGGCAGGCAGGGGTATGCCAGACCGGGGATGGCGCAGGTGGCACCGGGTGTGGAGTCGTTGTTCTGCGGTACAAAGCTTTCGGCGGCACCGACGTAACCGGTGAGTGGGAACCAGGTTTCGCGCAGCCATGGGTTGTGGGCGTAGCGGCCGTCGATATAGAAGGGGTGCAGGTAGTGAGCCTGGTCATTGGGGTGCCGCCGGGCAAGTTGCTCAGGTCGGGGCGCTGAACCGATTTTCACGCCCCGGCGTAGTATCTGCTCTGCCTGTGGTACTGCCTGCAGTAGCCATTCACGGGCGGGTGATATCTCTGGGCGTTCGCTCAGGGGCAGAGCCTCGCCCTGCAACAGTGCGTGCAGTGCTTCGGCTTCGCTCACTGCCGGGCGCAGAGGGTGGGTGACCGGTTGGCGTAGGCAGAGATTGCCGCCGGCGTCGGCCTCGGCTCCCCATTCCTCGAGGAAGTGAGTGAGCGGTATTGTATAGTGGCTCAGTTCGGCTGTGTAGTCGGGCGTGGGGGCTCCCGGGGGGCAGAATCGCACGGTCTCCGCTCCGGTGTTTTGCAGCGCAGCGGCAAAATCCGGGTTCAGGGCGGCGGGGTCGGCCGGGGTGAAGATGAAGAGCAATTCCTGCTCCGGTAGTGCAGCTGTCAGTTCTGCCAGGGTACCGAAACCGGTATTGTAGCGCACGGCTGGTCCCAGGGTGGCATCTATCAAAGTATCCAGTTCGGCAAAGGTGCAATCCCGGGTCTCGGCCACAGGGTCGTATTCGTAGAAGGTTACGCCGCTGTGTTGTTGCAGTGCTTTTGCCTGTGCTGCGCGCACCGGGCTGTAACCTGCGGGGAACAGAAAGGCGACCTTGCGCCCTTCGCGCAGGGCGGTGCACCAGGCACGCCATGCTCCCTGCAAGGCTCGCTCGGGGTAGGGGGTGCTGTTGAAGGTGGCAGACACGGGGCGTTGGGGACTGTAGAGGTCTGTGAGTGTGGCTTGGGCGAAGGCCGGCAGACCTCGCCGCAATTCTTCGTAGTGTGGGTTCGGTTGCAACATGGTCGGCAAACCGTCGTGACATACGGCCAGCATGGGTAGAGCGCCCCCCGCCCAGGGCATGGCGGTGGCAAAGGCGGTGGCCTGACCGGGTAGCTGCCATTCCGGGCAGGCTTCGGGAACGATGGCGAACTGCTGCGCTCTGCGACAGGCAGGCAGCGCTGTGAGAGCCAATGCTCCCAGCCCCTTCAGAAATGCGCGCCGTGTAATTCCCTGCCTGTTGGTGCTCTGCATGGGGGCTATTGTAACGCTTCATGCCTTTCGTGGCAACCCCAAAAAATCAGCCACTGCGTCAGAATCGCCGGTAATTTTTGCAAAGATGCAAAATAAAAATTGTGAGCAGGCCCTTTTCATTTCGGGCTTGACAGGCGAACGCTCCACAGGCACAATATCGCCATGCAGGCAAGAGTTACTATACCGCTTGAAGAGTTCCCCGAGGAGGGGTTGGTTGTGCAGGGAGAGGCTGATGGGGCTCTTTTTGGCACGGATGATACCGGCGCTGCCAGTGTGGGGCCGCTCAGTTACCGTCTCGAAGCTCAGTTGTTTGAAACGGAGCTGGTGTTGCGTGGGCGGGTGGCTGCTCCTTTCCGCTTGCGTTGTGATCGCTGCTTGCGCGAATTTGAATATACAGTGGTTGTGGAAGAACTGGCGATTTCGTGTGATGTGCGTGGAAAGGCAGTGGCAGATGTTACTGAAGAATTGCGCGAAGAGGTGCTTCTTGAGCTCCCAGGGTACCCTAAATGTGAAATTTCAGGCCTTGAATGTGAAATAAATGACACAATTTGTGATTTTAGGCTGGACAAAGACCCCCATTCGGGTGTAAACTCTGCCACCCCGAGTGGCAAGAGCGTCTGGGATGCCTTAGATGATTTCCCGCGTAAGTGACGCGAAGGCCTCACTCTCACTCACAGTAAATCTTAACCAGAATACAGAACTATGGCAGCTCCGAAACGCAGAACGTCCAAGATGAAGCAGCGCTCCCGCCTGGCCGCTCAGGCCTGGAAGGCCCCCAAACTCGGCAAGTGCCCCAAGTGCGGTGCAGCCGTTCCCGGTCACACAGCTTGTGCCCAGTGTGGTACTTACAAGACCCAGAGTGGGGCTGAGGTGATCGTTAAGCTGGTAGACTAAACTATCGGTTTTCGAACAGAACCCCTGCTGAAATACTTCAATCGCCCTGCAGATTTTACTGCCGGGCGGTTTTTGTGTTGACAGGGGTGGGGTGAGTGTGTTAGAGTATACCTGTACATACCGCACAATCTCGTATGAAATTAGCTTTGGATGCTATGGGCGGCGACAATGCGCCGCAGGTGAATGTCGACGGCGCCGTGCAGGCGCTTTCGAAGATGGATTTTCTCAAGAAGTTGTTTCTCGTTGGCGACGAAGCTGTTTTGAAGAAACAGTGTGATGCAGCGGGCATCGGTTCTGATAAACGGCTTGAAATCGTGCATGCTCCCGAAGTGGTGGGGATGGACGAGAGTGGCCTTGCAGCTGTTCGCCAGAAGAAGAACTCTTCCATGAGCATATCGGTCGATATGGTGAAGAAAGGCGATGCCGATGCTGTGGTATCAGCCGGTAATACCGGCGCGGCAGTGGCGGCCAGCACAATTAAGCTGCGACTGCTGCAGGGGGTGGAGCGTGCAGGTATCGTTTCCCCTCTGCCCAGTATACACGGCTATGTGCTTGTGAGTGATACCGGGGCGAATCCCGACGCCAAGCCCCGCCACCTGGTGGGTTATGCCGTGATGTCGGCCATGATGGCTCGCTACGTCTACAATCGTGAGTTGCCGAATGTCGGTGTGATGAGCAACGGGACAGAGGATTGTAAGGGCAGTGAGTTCTCTCTGAAGACGTATGCTCTGCTGCGTGCTCTGGCTAACCGGGAGTTGTTGCCGTTTAACTTCACGGGAAATTGTGAGGGGCACGACCTTTTCGAGACTGAGCTTGATGTCGCCGTGACAGATGGCTTTACCGGTAATATTTTGCTCAAGAGTGTAGAAGCCACGGCACACGCATATACCAATTGGATTAAGGCCGGTATCATGAGCAGCACTCTGGCTAAGATGGGTGCGCTCTGCATGCGTTCCGTCTTCAAAAACCTCAAGGAGCGTATGAGTGCAGATGCCATTGGCGGCTGCCCCCTCATGGGTGTGAACGGCGTCTCTATCATTGCCCACGGCTCGGCGAATGCCACTGCCATACTCAATGCCTGCCGCATGGCTGCCGGTATGTTCCGCAACAGCGTGAACGACCGAATTATAGAGACTATGGCCAAAATCAACCCTGTGCTCAAAGAGCTCGAGGCCTGATAAGCTTTGTACCAAAAAACAACCGCCGAATTTCCACGTTGGGAATTCGGCGGTTTTATCGTTTGTAACTTGTAATTATTTCATGACTCTGCCGTCACCATCGCGGAAGCAGCCGAAGATGAGGCAGATGATGTCGATAAGCTGCCAGAGACCGAAGAAGCCGACGGTAATCAGTTGCAGGATGCCTGTGATGGGGCGACCGGCGTAGAAGCGGTGAATACCGCAGATGCCGAAGAAGCTGAGCAGGGAGAGGAGAAGAGCTGTTGAGCGGCTCAGGGGTGATATGGAGTTGTTCATAATGTTATTCTGATATGGTGGGGGTAAATCAACGAGCGAGCACTGCCGGGGTGCCGCTGTTACCGCAGGCGGATATGGGGCGTATGGCGATGCGGTTAGCCGAGCCGATGAGTCTGGCGGGTAAGGTTACTTTGCGTTGACCGCCGGGCAACACACAGATGGTGCGCCAGGTGCGCCCGCTGCCTGCCTGAATAACCCATTTGCGCGATGAGTTGTCAATGGGGACCCAGGAAAGTTGTATGGCATTGCCGCGTGCGTGGGCCTGAGCAGTGGGGCGGGCGGGGCGCCCGCTGCCGCACCAGGGCATGGCCGGGGGGATGGCGTACGAGGTGTAGCGGCGGGCCAGGTAGCTCTGTATACCGCCGGCATTTCCGCCGATGGAGCGCCAGCTCCAGAAGAGCTGACCGGCGCTCTGGCGAGCCAGGCGGCGAGAGAGGTCAATCTGGGCATCGATTTCTGAAGCGGGGCGGCCGGGGTCTTCCTTGCTGTTGATACGGGCGCTGGCAATGCCGGGCCACACGGGGCGAGCGGGGTTGATGGCGCTCCACCAGCGCATGAGGTCCGGGAAGCTCTGGTCGCTGTCGATTCTCCAGTAGAGCTGGGGGGCGAGGTAGTCAACCCACCCGCGAGAGAGCCATTTGCGGGCATCGCAGGCGAGGTGTTCGTAGGCGTTCACCCCGGCCTGCACACCGCTGGGGTAGCCGGGTTGCCAGATGCCGAAGGGGCTGATACCCACGCGCACCCAGGGTTTGAGCTGTTTTACGCCGGAGTAGAGTCGCTGCACGAAAGAGTCAATGGCGGCGCGGCGCTGGGCGGGGGTTTTGCCGTCTGAGATATTGTTGTTAGGCGGGTAGGGGTAGAAGTAGTCATCCAGGTGTACGCCGTCGATGTCGTAGCGCCGCACAACGTCCATGATGACACTGAGCACGTGCTGCTGAGCGGCACTGCTGGAGGGATTGAGTATGGTGGTGGAACCGGCTTTTTTCAGCAGACCGGGGCTGCGGCGCGAGATGTGGTTGCGCCCGACGGGGCGACCGCTGATGGTGGCGCGGAAGGGGTTGAACCAGGCGTGCAGCTCCAGCCCGCGCTTGTGGGCCTCGGTAATGGCGAAGGCGAGCGGATCGTAGCCGGGATTGACGCCGGGGCCGCTCAGCCAGGCGCTCCAGGGTTCCAGGTTGGAGCGGTAGAGGGCATCTCCATTCGGGCGCACCTGCAAGATGATGGCGTTGAGCTTCAGCTGCACGGCTTTGTTGAGGATAGTGAGCAGCTCTTGTTTCTGCTGAGCAGCGCTCAGACCGGCGCGGGAGGGCCAGTCGAGGTTGTAGACGGTGGAAACCCACACGGCGCGGAATTCCCGGGGCGGTTCGGGGGCGCCCTCATTCACCTGTTGCCAGGCAGCGCCCTGCAGGGCGGCGAATAAACACAACACAATGAGGCACAGCAGTTTCTTCATGCCTTGCAGCATACTATATGTGTGTGCTCAATGCAAGCGCACAATCTGCCATAAATTCATTTATTCCCCGACTTTGCGGAGCACCCACCGCAGCGCCCGGAATATCCACCGCAGCGCCCGGAATATCACCACGGGGATGAGGTAGAGTAGCAGAGCAAGCTCACCATCCAGCAGAATCAGTATTCCGGCTCCGGGAATAAGAGGTTCTGCCAGAATGCCGCCACTCACAAGGCAGACCGCCGGAATCAGCGGTATAAACGAGGAGTGTTTCCCGTCGCGAATAATGTAACAGTGTGCAATGTTGTAGAAGAAAATACACCAGTTGGCAATGCCGGTGAGCGCCCCATAAAGCAGTAGTAACACTCCCGCCCCGCTGATTATCCATTCCGGCATGATATGTTACAGGTTCCACAGCTCGAAGAGTTCCTCCGGCAGGGTGGTGAGAAAGCGCGAGGGCGGGCAGAACTGGCTGTCGTAGCTGTGACCGTTGTAGCGGGGGAAGCTGAGGTAGAGCTGGTCTTCGGCGCGGGTGACGGCTACGTAGAACAGGCGTGTTTCTTCTTCCATATCATCAGGGTCACCGCTGCTGATAACCTTGTAGTGGGGGAATAGCCCTTCACCCAGGAAGATAACGAATACGACCTTCCATTCCAGCCCCTTGGCCTGGTGGATGGTGGAAAGTGTTACGCAGTCGGCATCGCTCATGCTGTCGTTGTCCACCTCGCTCAGCAGGGCTACCTGGCTCAGGAAGGTGTCCAAATCAGGCATGTCGGCCAGTGATTTCGTGAGCTGGCCGATGTCTTCCATTCGCTCTTCGTAGTTGTCGTACGCGCTGCGCATGTAGGGGGCCATGTAGTTCTGCACGAGCTTGACCAGCTCGGTGGGGGTGAGCTCGCGGTCGGCGGGGTGCAGGCTGTCCATCGAGCTCAGGAACCCGCGCCAGTGCAGAGCGGCCGCTGCCGGGGGCTTAATCTTGCCCATGACCTCGGTGTGAGGGGCGGTGATGGCGGTTTCTCCGGGGTGGGCGGCAAACCAGCTCTCCACGGTACTCAGCCAGCTCTGCCAGAGTTTGGCGGCGGTGGCATCTCCCACACGGGGGAAGGTGGCGACAATGCGGCGGAAGGCTACTTCATCCCTTGGGTTGGTGAGCAGGCGCAGCCAGGCCACGATGTCTTTGATGTGAGCCTGCTCGAAGAAGCGCAGCCCGCTGGTGATGCGGAAGGGGATGTGGTTGCGCGTGAGCTCCATCTGCACATCCATGCTGTGGAAGTGGGCGCGGTAGAGCACGGCGATATCTTTGCCGGGTATGCCGCCGGCAAGCAACTCGTCGATACGTTGGGCGACGAAGCGAGCCTCGGTGCGGTTGTCGGGTGCGGGGACGATAGCCGGTTTGAGTTTGCCGTCGTCGCGAGCGGGGCGCAGGGTTTTGACGAACTGGCGGCTGTTTTGTGCGATGGCGGCGTTGGAGATGTCGAGAATGGCGGGCACACTGCGGTAGTTTGTCTCGATTTTATAGACCTGGGCATCGGGGTAGGTGTGGGTGAAGTCGAAGATGTGGTCTACATTTGCTCCGCGCCAGGAGTAGATGCTTTGGGCGTCATCCCCCACGACCATGAGCGAGGTGGCGCTACCGCCGGACAGCAGGGAAATAAGCTCGGCCTGCAGGGTGTTGGTGTCCTGGTACTCATCTACCAGCACATGCAGGAAGCGCTGCTGCAGGTCGGTGCGCAGGTCGGGGTGTTCCCTCAGCAGGCGCACGAGATTGGTGAGCAGGTCATCGAAGTCCATGGCGTTGCTCTCCATTTTTCGGGTGGCGTAAGCAGCGTATATTTTGCCGATGGTTTCTTCGAATCGTTCGAGGTGGTCGTAGTCGTCGCTGAGTGTCTGCTGCCAGCTGCGGCTGGTGTTGATGGCGAGGCTGTGCAGGCTCATGAGCACCTCGGGCTTGGGAAAGCGGTCACTTTTGGTGGTTTTGCCGGAGAATTGCTTGGTGAGAGCGCGAAAGAGGGCGCGCTGGTCGTCGGCGTCGAGAATGGTGAACCCGGGCAGGTAGCCCAGGCGCTGGGCATGCTGCCGCAGCAGGCGGTTGGCGACGGCGTGGAAGGTACCGCCCCATATCTGCCCGCTGCCTTGGCCGGTGAGCTGGGCCACGCGTTCGAGCATTTCGCGGGCGGCTTTGTTCGTGAAGGTCAGCAGTAAAATGCGCCAGGGTGGCACGCCGCAATCGAGCAGGCGGGCCACCCTGTAGGTGAGGGTGCGGGTTTTGCCGCTGCCGGCACCGGCTATCACGAGGGCATGCCGCGCTTCTGTGCAGACGGCGGCATGCTGTTCGGGGTTCAGCTCGGCGGCGTAGTCCCGAGCGCCGGGGGCCGGTCGCAGCGTGTAATTCATGACTCGAAGTCGAGGTAAATCTCGGCACGGCGGTTTTCGCCGCGAATGTCATTAACTGTCTGTTCCGTATCGTCTTCGCTGTACACACGGCGCGGCTGGCTCTTGCCCAGACCGTGAGTGGTGATTTGCTCTGCCTGTACGCCGAAGCCGACCAAGGCGGCTTT
Source organism: Akkermansia sp. (assembly GCA_045592685.1). Classification (GTDB taxonomy): domain Bacteria; phylum Verrucomicrobiota; class Verrucomicrobiia; order Verrucomicrobiales; family Akkermansiaceae; genus Akkermansia. The sequence goes on from JAZNVF010000092.1 coordinate 24,552, forward strand.
CACTGCTTCTGCACGGCGCTCGGAGAGCTGCTGGTTATAGCGCTCAGAGCCCACGTCATCGGTGTGGCCTGAGATGTTCAAGTTGCCCTGAGTCTGCTTGAGCAGCTCAGCTACAATCTGCAACTGTCGCAGAGAGCGGGGGGTGAGTTCTGATTCGTTGAATCCGAAGAAAAGGGCAATAGAGTCGCCGCCCTTGGGGTTCTTTACGATGGGGAAGTAGCGCCCACCCTCTTCGTTGCCCTGGCTTTCGTAGGTGCTCAACAGGCTGTCGAGACCCACTTCTTTCACCCTCCAACCGGATTCGGTGTGAGTGAGCACGAGGGATATCTGGGGGGTCGGTCGTGTTTCGGGGGTGGCGGGTTGAGCCGACTCTTCCTCGGTGGGGAGCGGTGCGGTTGAGCAGAGGTAGACCAGGTTACCCACCATGTCGGCGGATTGGAAAGCGTTGCGAATGGGGGAGTGTTCGCGCATGCGGAAATTGTCTTCCTCGAAAATCATGCACAGACCGGCAACGGTGGCCGGGGAGACTTCTTCTGCTACGCTGAGGGTGCGTGCCAGTTTCATGTTGCCGGCGCGCACGGCCTCCATGAATCCCTCCGTAACGGTGAAGTGGTCACTATCGGCGGAGAGGTTAGTTTTATCTGCCGGGGTCGGGGTGGCGCTTTCGATGATGGCAATCTGATTGTTGTTGGTGACGACGTCCAGCAGGATATCCTCACTTCCGCCGTCAGATTTCAGTCGATAGCGGGTCATGGTATTGCCGTCGGGGCGGCGTGAGTCCGCTATTTCGAGAAGATCGCCACTCTTGTTGTTCTGCCCCCATTTTAACAGATCCTCCGCAGCCTGCGGGGTGATACCGCCGCGCTCAATGAGGTATTTCATGGCGGCGTCAGCATCGCTGTGGCGCAGGGCTTCACGTGCCATAAGGGCTACGTTGTGTGCATCGCTGCGGGGTTGTTCGGGGGTGGGCAGGGTGATGCGCGGAGCGGGTGCCGGCTGCGGTTCCGTGGTTTGTTCGTCTGTGGATTCGGGCAGGTCAGAGGTTGGCGTGTCGTTTGTTTGCTGTTCTGAGCTGTCCGTGGTGCCGGAGGTGCTGTCATCGCCATTAGTACCGGGTGTGGTGGCAGCCCCTTGTTGGTCGCTGGTCTCGGTGGTTGTGGCAGGTTCGGTCTGCTGTTGAGAATCAGTGGGGGTGGTCGTGGTGATTATTGCCGGAGAGGTTGTGGTGTCGGGCTGTACGGTGTTTACGTCGGCAGAAGTTGTTGTGCTGTCTGTCGGGGTGTTTTCGGTACGCGGGGCAAATTGCACGCCGGGAACGAGGCCGTTTTTAATAGCGTAGAACACGCCGCCGCCTATGCCGGCGGTGACCAGGAATGCAACGAGAAAGAGTATGATACTGCGTTTCATTTTTTAAGGAATTGTGAGGGGTTCAATTGGATGATGTCGGAAGTTGTATCGGGCTGCACCGATGTAGCACTGGCGGGGGCTGCGTTGGCGGTTTCGGTAATCAACAGGCGGCGTACTTGCTCGTAGGGATCGGTTGTTGCCGGTGCCGGGTGGGTGTTAATGAGGGTGGCAGGGTCGATGCGGTTCATGGTACCGGCCTGGTGGTAACCGGGCATGCCTGCCTCTTGTGCCAGGGACCGCATAGCTTCGAAGTGCAGGTGGGCGAGGTAGGTGCCGTCTGCCGTGCCGATGGTGCCGATTTGCTGCCCTCTGCCCACTGTTTGTCCGGGGCGTACCTGTCGTTTACCCAGGTGTGCATAGAGGGTCTGAATAATATTGCTGCTGCCCGGCAGGCGGTGGGCGAGCACGACGACATTGCCCCAGCCGGGGCCGGGAGTGCCGCTGTAGAGTACTAACCCGCGAGCAGCTGCGCATACGGGTTCGCCTTCGTCTGTGTTTTCACCGCCAATGCCGTTGAGATCCTGACCGGTGTGGTACCCCCCGCGTTTTTCGTTCATGGCGGCGAAGGGCTGAGCATCGTACATCATTCCCATGGTGGGGGTACCCACGGGCCACTGAAACCCATCTGCGAGCGGTACGCGTACAATCTGCTCGGCCGTGAGTTGTATGTAGCCGGGGTGTATGCCGTTGTTCGGTATGTTGCTCAGGGGGGTGGCTGCGCTGAATTTGTTGTGCTCCATCTGGGCTGCGCGAGCTGCAGCTCCGCCTTGACCGGTAAAGGTATAGCAAGCTGCTACCACTCCTGCTGCCAGTAGCAGCGGAAAGGCCAGTTTATACGGGTTCTTGTACCATTCTCTTGCCATACGCGCGCGCATTATACAGGAAGGGGGAATTTTATGCAAGCTTATTAGCGCAGATTGCTGCAATTTCAAGGGAGGATGTGAGTGGGCTTGAACGAACGAACGGGAGGGGGCTTGCGCCTTCTCCCGTTCGTATCGATCAACTCTGAAATTACATGAAAAAGACCTTGCGGGGTAACTCGCCCCACAAGAAGCACACTGCTGCGCTCTCTCGATTATTGTGATGTCTGCCGCCGGCAAATTGTTCAAAAAAAATGCAATTTTTTGTTTCAGCCCGGTGGTTCAGTTGTTATCGGGGGGCGGTTGTTGCCCGGGGCGGGGCTTGTAGTGTGTAAGCGGTGTGGGCTTGTTCTTCTTCTTTTTGGGGGCGAAGTACTCAGGGTGAGCGGCTGCCCAGGCTTGGTACAAATCGGGGCGGTTGGTGCGGGTGCGTTCCAGGGACTGCTCGAAGCGCCACTCCGCCATGGCTTTGTGATTGCCCGACAGGAATACCTCGGGTACCGGCGTGCCTCGGAAGACGTTCGGCTTGGTGTAGGCCGGGGCTTCGAGAAGGCCGTTGGAGAAGGATTCTTCTTCGCTGCTGCGGGCATCCCCCAGTGCTCCGGGCAGCAGACGGGCTACGGCATCGATGACTACCACGGCAGCTATGGCTCCGTTGGTGAGTATGTAGTCACCGATGGAGAGCTCGAGGTCTACCAGGTTGTCGATGACTCGCTGGTCAACCCCTTCATAGTGCCCGCAGAGCACAATGTAGTGCACATCTGCGCTCTCTTCCAGGCAGGGGGCAGCCAGTTCGCGTGCCACGCTCTGGTTGAACACGCGCCCCTGCGGGGTCATGAGGATGACGCGTGTGTTCTCCCGTCGCAGTTGCTCGATGGCCTCGAAGATAGGTTCGCACTTCATGAGCATGCCCTGGCCACCGCCGCACAGGTAATCGTCGGTTCGGTGGTGTTTGTCGTGGGCCCAGTCGCGCAGCTGGTGGGCACGTACGTTGATGAGCCCTTTGTCCGCAGCGCGCCCCATGATGCTCTGTGAGAGCGGGGTGCTGATGAGCTCGGGGAAGAGTGTCAGTACGTCAATGGTAAGCATGTAAGCTGTATCGAATTCACAATTTACCATTTACTATTCCTGTAAATGGTAAATTGTAAATGGTAAATCACATATTATGGCGCAACATGCCCTCGATATAGGCATCGATGTTGCCGTCCATCACATCCTGGATGTTGCCGGACTCTACGCCGGTGCGCAGGTCTTTTACCATCTGGTAGGGCTGGAAGACGTAGGAGCGAATTTGGTTGCCCCAGGCGATGTCACCTTTCTCAGAGTACTGACGATCGGCTTCGGCGCGCTTGCGGTCTTCCTCCAGCTGAATCAGGCGGGCTTTAAGCATGCGCATGGCTTCCTCTCGGTTGCGCAGCTGTGAGCGCTGGGTCTGACAGGCCACGATGATGCCGGTGGGAAGGTGGGTCAGGCGAACGGCGGTTTCCACCTTGTTCACGTTCTGACCGCCTTTACCGCCGGAGCGGTAAGTGTCCATCTTTACATCGGCCTCTTTTACCTCGATTTCTACATCGTCAGAGATATCGGGTGTGGCATCGAGCGAGCAGAATGAGGTGTGGCGCTTACCGGCGGAGTCGAAGGGGCTCATGCGTACCAGGCGGTGAATACCTCGCTCGTTCTTCAGGTAGCCGTAGGCGTATTCACCTTCGATTTTTACAGTCACGGAGCGTATGCCGGCTTCGTCGCCGTCGGTGCTTTCCATGATTTCGGTATTGAAGCCATGGCGTTCGCAGTAGCGCAGGTACATGCGCAGCAGCATGCTGGCCCAGTCGCAGGCCTCGGTACCGCCGGCGCCGGCGTGAATGGTGATGTAGCAGCCGGCGTTGTCGTGTGGGCCGTTGAGCAGGGTAATGAGCTCGAACTCCTGCAGGCTTTTTACGAAACTGTCGTATTCACTTACGGCATCGGCGGCCATTTCCGGCTCTTCGCCTGCCATTTCAATGGCTACTTCTACGTCTTCGAGCTTGCTTTCCAGGGCGCGGAACTGCTCCAGGCGGCGCTTAATCGGGTTCACCTCGGCCATCAGGGCTCGGGCTGCTGCCGGGTCATCCCAGAAATCGGGGGCGCTCATGCGCGCGTCCAGTTCATCTACTTTTGCTTGCAGTGATGCGGGGTCAAAGATAGCTCCCGAGCTCGGAAAGACGGCTGCGCATGGCCTCCGTGTCAAGCGTCGAGAGATCGATATTAGTTGTCTGGTTCTCCATACGGCGCGCAGTATACAGGCCTATCTCTGTTTTGTCAAGTAAAGAAAGAATAACAGTATGAATACTTATGCGGATGATTAACCGGTAGATTGCCGTATCAGAAGGCGCTGGGCGCGGCTGCCAGCAGGCTGCGGGTATAGTCGTGTTGCGGGTGGGTGAACACCTGCTCGGCGGGGCCGTATTCCACGATTTGGCCTCGGCGCATGACGGCGATGTCGTCTGCCATGTAGTGCACGACGCTCAAATCGTGCGATATGAAAATCATAGTAAGTCCCAGTTCGCTGGTAAGGTCGTTGAGCAGGTTGAGAATCTGGCTCTGTATGGAGACGTCGAGAGCACTCACCGGTTCATCTGCCAGCAGCAGTGCAGGCTGCGGGGCTATGGCGCGGGCTATGGCTACACGCTGTCTCTGGCCTCCGGAGAACTCATGCGGATATTTGTACTTGTGCTCGGGGCTGAGACCTACGCGCCGCATAAGTTCGGCTACGGCCTGTTCGCGCTGACCGCGTGGCAGGGGGGCACGGCGGCTCAGGGCTTCGACCAGGGTGCTGAAGATGCTGAAGCGGGGGTTGAGGGAGGCGTAGGGGTCCTGAAACACCATCTGAAAATCCAGTCGGCGGCGGCGTACTTCAGCCGGACTCAGGCTGCTGAGTTCAGTGCCGTTCAGCGATATGCTGCCTGAGGTGAGTGGTTGTAACTGCATGATGGCGCGTGAGAGTGTGCTTTTACCGCAACCGCTTTCACCTACAAGACCGAGTATGCGACCTCGCTCTACTGACAGGCTTACGCCGTCTACCGCGCGCACGACTTCGCCGGTGTTTCCCCATGTGTTGCGTACCGGGAAATGTACGCAAGCCTCCCTGATTTCCAGATATGACATGACCGCATTCTATCAGACCTTACCCGGTTTTGGCAAATAAAAAACGCGTCTGAGTTTGGCTCAGACGCGCTAGTAAAATGATGGTTGGGTTAAAACCCTTCTTCACTTACTTCTTGATGGGGGCAACGGGAGCGGGCTCCGGGGTGGGAGCGGGAGTCACCTGCTGCTGCTGCTGCTGCTGGCAGGAAACCAGAGCGGCGGCCGTAAGGGCGAGAATAGCGATGGTCTTCATTTTATCTTGACTAGTTTTGATTGTTGAAGTGCCCCAGACATCCAAGAGTAGGAAGGAGGCGCGCCTAGTATACTCATTTTTTCGTGCTTGACAAGTCTAAAATGCACTTTTTTATAAAAAAACATGCATTAAGAATGAGTTAGATAATAAAAAAACAGCCCTTATACACGGTAGATAACAGAACTGTGATGTTTAAGAAATCTTGATTGTCAATAAGTTGGTATTAAAAAAAGCGCCCGACCGAAGTCGGGCGCACAACAATGAAAAAGACATTCAGAGCGTAAGCTCTGCAAACTTACTTCTTGATGGGGGCAACGGGAGCGGGCTCCGGGGTGGGAGCGGGGGTCACCTGCTGCTGCTGCTGCTGCTGGCAGGACACGAGGGCGGCAGCTGTAAGAGCGAGAATAGCGATGGTCTTCATAACTTTCTTGTCTGTTTTTTATTGGTTTATGTACTACCGACAACCAGGGGTAGGAATGTCGGGACGCGCAGTATACACAAAAAATCCGGTTTGGCAAGCCTAAAATGTGAATTTTGTGAATATTTTTCGATTTTTAGCAAAAAAATGGCAAAAACGGTTGCAAAATGGGGGGAGATATGCGACCATGTGTGGCAGATGCAAGCAGAGATTGACACCATAGCAGCAGTTGCAACACCGCCGGGTACCGGGGCGATAGCCGTTATACGCATGAGTGGCCCGGGGGCTCCGGGCGTGCTGCACGCGTGCAGCGGGCGGCAGTTAGAGCCACGCCGGGCGACCCTGGTACGGGTGAAAGACAGCGCCGGTCGGGTCATAGATGATGCGGTGGCGACATATTTTGCGGCGCCTGCCAGCTATACGGGCGAGGATGTGGTGGAGCTGAGCTGCCACGGTGGTATGTTGGTGACACGCCGTGTGCTGGAACGCTTGCTGGCCTGTGGGGCGCGCCCGGCAGAGCCGGGGGAGTTTTCCCGCCGGGCTTTTGAGAATGGTAAAATGGATTTGACGCAGGCCGAAGCCGTGATGGATGTTATCAGCGCAGGCAGCGAACTGGCTCTGCGTGCCGCGCATAATCAGTTGCATGGTGCTATCAGCAGCCGTGTGGCGGCGGCGGTTGACCGCCTGATATCCGTTGCGGCGCATGTAGAGGCCTATATTGATTTTCCCGAGGAAGATATTGCGCCTGATACCACACAACAGCTGGTGGAGGGTGTGGATGCCGTTGCGGCTGAGCTGCGCGCCCTGCTGGCTACGGCGGATGAGGGGCGCTTGCTGCGCGAGGGCGTGCGCACGGCTATCGTGGGCCCGCCGAATGTGGGGAAATCGAGCCTGCTCAATATGCTGCTTGGCTACGAGCGTGCCATCGTGAGCTCCACAGCCGGTACCACGCGCGACACGATTGAGGAGAGTGTGAGTCTGGGCGGGTTGCGCCTGCGGCTTATAGATACGGCCGGCCTGCACGAGAGTGCCGATGCCATTGAGCTGGCCGGCATGGAGCGCAGCCGCCGTGCCGGGGCCGAGGCTGACCTGGTGTTGGAGGTGGCGGATTGCACGCTGCCACCGGCACGCCCGCAGCTGGAGCTGAACGGCGTGGCTCACCTGCTGCTGCTCAATAAGTGTGACCTGCCGGAGCACCCTGAATGGGCAGGGCAGCAGGCCATACGCCTGTCATGCCGCAGCGGGCAGGGGGCAGAGGAGCTTTCGACTGCCATAGAAGCTCTGTTCCTGCAGCAGGGGCGTGAGCTTGACAGCCTGGCCGCTATCAATACGCGCCACCGCTACGCCCTGCAACAGGCTCTTGAATTCCTGGCGGCGGCTCGCGAGGGCTTGCTCTCGGGGCAGTCCCCCGAGTTCATGGATGTTGACCTGCGTGCCGCGCTCGATGCCCTGGGCTCCATATCCGGTCGGGTGGATACAGAGGACATCCTTTCGCGCGTGTTTGCTACATTCTGTCTGGGGAAATAGGTTGGTTTATTGCAGGAGTTGCTTGAGCACCGGGGTGGTGGCGTAATTTGCAGCGCGTTTGCCGCTGCTGTCGCGTAAGGTCTTGTTGGCACCGGCTTGCAGGAGCGCGCGTACCACGGGTTCATGACCGTTCTTGGTGGCGAGTATGAGCGCTGTGTAGCCTGATTTGTTCACAGCGTTCACATTGGCACCGAGGCGAAGCAATTCGGTTGTTACCTCGGCGTTGCCTTCCATCGCGGCCATCATGAGGGCGGTGGTACCGTATCGGGTCGAGGCTGCGTTTACATTAGCGCCGGCTTCGGCAAGTGTGCGTGTGGCCATGACCCTGTTGCGCACGGCTGCAAGCATGAGCGGCGTGCGGTCTTGGGCATCCCTTGCTTCGAGAGGTGAGCCGGATTCCAGAGCTCTTCTCATCGCGTGGCGGTCGTCATCTTCCACAGCCTGGTGCAGGGAACCGACAGGGGTGGTGGTTATTTGGGCGGGTTCAGCGGTGGATTGAGCCTCATATTTGGCCTGAATATCTTCTAGAGTCTTGATTTCCTTTTTGACGAGCTCTCCGCACAGGGGGACGGTTTCATCCTCCAGCGCGACGGTGCTGATGTTCTGGCGGCTGCCTGTGAGTTCTTTTACCAAGCGGGAGACTGTGTTCTGCAGTTCACCGATGGTGGTCAGGCCGTTTTTATCGTAATCGGCACTGCCGTCGAGGCTGCGGCAGACGGCTGCACAGAATACGCCGTTTTTCCACTCATCGGACTCCATGGCAAATTCGGCACCGGCCGAGGCTGCGATGATGTTGACGCCGCGGTAGGTATTGCCCATGGAGAACATATCTTCTATGTAACGCTTGGTCTGGGCGGTGGTCAGGCCGGTGGTCGCTTTTTTCACCTTCATGCCGCGGTTCTGTATGGCGCGCACTCCCTGCGGCAGCTGCATGCCGGCCAGGGCCAGCTGTTCTTCGCCGGCTTCACCCAACTGGCCTGAGTGGCAGGTGTCCATCATCAGCAGGCGCTTGCGGGGAGCCGCACTTTGCAGGCAAGCTACCAGGGCTTCCAACGAGATGCCGGTTTCGGCAATGCGCTCCGGGTCGAAGCCATGCGGGGCGTAGTAGTAATCCAGCTTGTTATCCAGCATGCCGTGGCCGGCTATGTAGAGTACCACGCGGTCGTGTACGGTGGCAGCTGCCAGGAATGCCCGTACTTTCTCCAGCACGCCGGCATCAATGACCTCTCTATCTGTAAGAGTGAGGGTGCGCACCCGACCGTGACCGTGTTTTTTGAAGACTTCTGCCAAATCGCGGGCATCTTTGGCCGCATATTGCAGGTCCAGGCCGTCATCGGCGTAGTCCGACACGCCCAGAGTCACCACATAGAGTTCGCTATCGTATTTGCCGGCATGGATGGTGCGGAATCTCTGTTTGTCACCGACCAGCCCCATGGAGTCGACAGGGGTGACTTCGAGCCAGTTCTGGCCGGTTGCCAGCGGTACCTGCACCCTTACGGTTTTGCTCCGACCGGCGGGGATGAGTAAATCGGCACTCCATGTTTGCGGTACTTCGGCCCCGTCTGCGCGCACGCTCAGTCCGGTGATAGCTCTGCCGGCTGCGCGCAGGGTGACATCGAACTCCAGGGTTTCTTTTTCGACGTTAAGCGGGGGAAGTGCCACCTCGGCCACGGGGAAACTGTTTATTCCCGGTTCGTCGGGCATGGAATCAGCATGGTAACCTTGGCGGCGCAGCCAGCGCTCGGTGGTGGCATGCAGGGCTGCGATGGAATCCGAATCGCCGCCCAGCGCGCTCAGCACTTCTGCCGGGCGGTTGCGCCAGGGAGCCAGGGCATCCATGCCCAGTACCCGCTCGCCCTCGGCGAACTCCAGCAGCTTTTCACAACCGGGGGAGCCGGCATAGTGACCATTCGGCAGCACTACGGCGTAGTCACCATGGCGGGTCATGAACAAATCGGCCACTTTTTCGGCGTTCCACGCATCATCCATGCGCAGAAGTTCGCTGCGATGAGCGGTGACAGGCTGTGCCAGCAGGCGCAGACCCGGCACATAGAAAGCTCGCTGATTACCGGGGGTGCCGCAGGGGTACTCTTTGATTACCTGCATTTTTTGTGTGGTAAAATCAATGCGGTGCACGCGGGTGGTTTCGCGCGTGTTGACTATCACATCGGCATGTTGCCCATCCGTTTCGACATGCAGGACGTGGGCGAGTGTCCAGTATTCGAGCAGATCGTGTCCATCGGCGGGCTTGGGACTGAGTACGGTTCCGTTGAAGGGTGCGATTTCCTCACCATTTACGGAGTAAAACAGTTGTTCTCCCTTGCGGATGAACATGACCCACTGTCCCCATGAATAGTCAACTTCTTGCCGCTTAAAGTCCCAGTTGGACATGACGTATACGGCAACATCATCTGCCGTAACCGGCAGGCCGGCGCATGCCAGATTGTGCCATTCCGACATCGATGAATACCGGGATTCATCTTCTCCCTCCACCTTATACCGAACAGGTTTCAGCGTGGCCATCAGCTCGGCAGCCTCACTCGAAAGCGTGGCCAACATGGGGTGGCTTTTGGCGTGTTGCGAGTAGTCCTCCAATTTCAACCACGCGGGTGAAATCAGGGGGAGTTCCCCTGTATGAGCTGTTTTGCGGTACGTTAAACTCCCCAGATTCACCGTAAAGGAAAGCTTGTCCGCATTCACCGCTGTGACACCGCAGTCTGCCCCACTACTGTAGAAGAGCGGGGTGATTCGGGTGAACATCTCAAAATATCCGCAAGAGGAGGTATTCCAAATTTTCAGTTCTCCGAGGCCGAGATAATCGGCGCCGGAGCGGTTCCAGGCCTCCAGTGCACCGCGGCTTATACAATGGAGCGTGGAATAACCTCCGTCATTTGACATGAATTGACTCAGGTCATCCAATCCCAGCAATTCATACATCGGAGGGCGAACTTCTCCGGTGAGGGGGTTAACGAGTTCATCTGCGCTCATCACCGGCTGGTTTTCATCATAGTACCACCCCAGAAACGGTACAGATGATGAGTCTGTCTCTGCTATCAGGTGCATCCAATAATATCCGTCCGAAGCACTTATCGGTGTATTGGAACATGCGGGGCATACCATGCGGTTCACCAAGTGGCCGGTGCGGGAATCCCAGAACGAATAGCGGTTGATTTCATTGATGGAAAGCCCGACAATCATGTTCTCATCGGCCATCACATATTCATCCGTCAGGTCGGTGATAAACTCTCGCTCGCGCACGCCCTGAGTTTCGTTTTTCTGCCAGTGAGAGGGGGTGTTGTAGAAAATCGTTTCCGGCTTATCGGCAATGGCTTCGAGCCTGCTCACCAGCTCAGATACGGTCTTTATCTTGGTATCGAGTCCATTGAATTCATCCTGAGATTTGCGTTTGATTTCTTTCTCTTGCCACCAGAAGAGCTGGCAGGCGAGCAGGTAGCCGTAATCCTGCGGAGCAAGCACCTTTTCCAGCCGGGTATTCACGGCTTTCACCTGGTTCCATAAATCCTGCGGAAACTTCAGTGTTTTTCCCGTGGGCGGTATGGTTACCTCAACAACCGGCCCCTGAGGTGTCGGGCGATTTTGGCTCGATATGCTCTCCGTCGGCGCAGCGGGGGTGGCAGGGGTAGCTGCCAGCAGGGTGCGAATCTCATCCGTAGCGGCGTGAGTTTGTGCGGTACGATTGCTGAAATCTGTCACGGCGGGGTCAGCCCCGGCTTGCAGAAGCAGGCGTACCACTTGCGCATGTCCTTTCTGCGCGGCGAGCATGAGTGCGGTGAAGCCTGATTTGTTGCGGAGGTTCAGGCCGGCGCCATTCTGCACCAGTACTTCCACCACCTCGTGGTAGCCGTTCATGGCCGCCATCATCAGGGCGGTGGTGCCGTAGTTTGCCGTTGCTTCATCCGGTCGGGCACCTGCTGCCAGTAGTGAGCGGGCTGAGGAGGCACGGTCATACATGGCCGCCACCATCAGCGGAGTCATGTCGGCTCCGTTGCGTTGGTTCACGCGCGAACTGTCGAGCGAGGCCTTTACCTGCGAAGGTTTGCCGGCTTTCACGGCATCGTGCAGGGGATATGATACTGCTGCAGCCGCCGGGAGAGTCAGGCAGAGACTCAGAGCGATGGAGGTGAGAACGGTGTTGTGCATGCCTGGAAACGTGTTTTAATCAATGGTGATAGTATGCCATAACAGAGTCAGATTGCAAGTTGTTTTCCCATGTCGGAGCTGATTTTCGGGAAAACCGGCTTATTCAGAGAAGAACAGGTGATTGTTATTTTATAAATTAGAGCGTGTTTGCGGCTTTTTTGCTTGCAATCTCGCGGCTGAGTTGCTAAATTCCGAGGTGAATCCCCACTGAACCAGTATTATGACCAAATCAACCATTCTTTCTGTAATTGCGGCTGTGACCATGCTGCCCGCTGCCGTGGCGCAGGAACCCGCCCCTGCTCCGACTGTACCCGAGGGGGTGATGGTAACCACCCGCGCCTTCATCAATGGTAAAGAAGTCCCCCCTGCCAAGGCGGCGGAGGTGATGAATTCCATGCGTGCCCGGTTCCTCAGCCATCTGCAGGGGGAGGAGCCGACAGCGGAGGCTGTGCCGACCCCCGAGTTGCCGTCCCCCGAGTTGCCGTCCCCC
>JAZNVF010000093.1:0-21177 GCA_045592685.1 Akkermansia sp.
ACAGGGTATCCGGCGAGGAGAGATAAAAGAGTTGCGGCAGGAACATTAGCTCCGGGACCAATCACACGCCGAGAAACCGCCGTATGCCATAAATGGCACGTACGGTGGTGTGAGAGGGGGCGAAAGCCCCCTACTCAATCCCGGGTAAGCAACGGCTGGCTCCCCCGCTTTTATTGGGCGAGCAATTCCAGGAATCGCCATTTACCTTCTTTCACAATCATATCATAGAAGATAGGGGCGCTTGTATCACCATTGGCGGTAGCCATATCGAGGTATAGCTGAGCGCGTTTCTCATCAGGCGCGGCAGTGGCGTTCCCCAGTCGGGTTATAGCAGCCATGATAGCGTAGGCATGCAAAGACCCGTTCACAAAATCATCCGTCAGCGCGGAAATAGCCTTCCCCATATCAGCCGGCACCCCATCACCATTGAAGTACATGCTGGCTAGAGCCTGGTTTACCCACTGAGCTCCCTTGTCGCGGGCTTGCTCCATAAGCGCCAGTCCTGCGGCGGGTTCCTGTTTGCAACCGGCTCCCATCACCATGCAGTAACCAAGCCCCGCAGTACCATTCGGATCCCCGCAATCGTGAGCCAGGCGATAAAGCTCGCAGATAAGTTCTTTCGACACATTCTCCCCATAGCCCTCAGCATACAGGCCTGCAAGCGAATTCATGGCAAGCGGGGTACACAGCATGGCCGAGATATGCAACTTGCGCAACCCCTCGGCAGCTACGGCGGCATCATATTGTTCCATACGGGCAGCCTGTTGGCGCACTATCATCAACCCGGTATGCCCCAGAGCTGCCGGCAGGTGGCGCTCCTCTGCAAGTTTCATGAACTTCTCGGCTTTGTCCTGCGGCACGAACTCGCACAGGGTAAAGGCCGCAAAGGCACTGCCATGCTCAGCCGCACGCTCCATCCACACCAGGAATGATGATTCCTCCTGCTGCGCAGCTGCTATCATCTCCTCAAGATAATAGTTCTTCTTCTTGAGTTCTGAGACAATTTCAGGCGAGGTGATACCGCCGCTCTGCATGCGCCCGGATACCATCAGATAGAGCGCACGAGCCTTGGAACTGCCTTTCTTGCAGGCCTCCATCAGCACACGCATGGCCTTCTTGCGGGTGGTCTCGGAATCCTCGCGAGAAAACACCTGCCCCGCATACTCCACCATAGCCGGCACATAGCCGGTTGCGGCAGCTTTTTCGAGCAAAGGTTGCGTGATGGCTGCCACCCCCGGATCTTTAACCGCAAACATGTTCTGATAACGAGCATACCAGAGCATGGCAGCGGCATTACCCCCGCCGGCAGCAGACTTCATTTTCCGGGTAAAGCTCGACATATCCCCCCCGGCATCGTATTCTGCTGCTGCGACTGCATAAAAATCATCGCTGTTGCTCTTCACCATGTCCTGAAGAATGGCATTCAGGTCAGCCTGTGGGCGCTGAGCAGCAACGGGGGCTGCCATGGCAGGGGCAAGCAGGCTCAGACCTCCGGTACAGGTCAGACAGAGGAAAAACAGGTGCTTATTCATGCCGCATATTATATCCACAGTTCGAGCCGACTTCAAGTGATTTCTGCGACACTCTTCTGATTGTTTTCTCAAAATTCCCGACAGAGAAGAAAATCAAATAACCCCTTTCCTACCAGAAATAGCGGTTTTACGCTTGACAAACCATAAACCTATATGTTATATAGGATTCCGATACATTATGATGAGAATTTCTACCAAGGGGCGCTACGCCCTGCGCATTATGATAGACCTTGCTCACCAGAAAGACGGTGAGCCGGTTTCGCTCCGCTCCGTCGCCGAACGCCAGAATATCACGCTGAAGTATATGGAGGGAATCATGACTCACCTGCTGCGAGCACAGCTTGTGGTGAGCATACGCGGCAAATCCGGCGGCTACTATCTGGCTCGCCCAGCGGAAGACTATACGATTTACGAGATTCTGAAAGCAGCTGAGGGCGACCTCTCAACCGTTCACTGCCTGTCGACCCCAACCAATATGTGCCCCATGTGCGAGGAATGCAGCACATTACCATTGTGGACCGGACTGCAACGCGTCATTCAGCAGTACCTCGAGAGCTACACCCTCGCCGACCTCAAGAGCGAAAACAGCACCCCCATTTTCTGCCAATAAAACCAAAGAAAAAAAAGGGGGGGGGATTCGCCCGGCTTATTTCTTATCTTTCTTATTTTCCTGCCCATCGGCTTCGGTGGGCAGCGATTTTTTATCATCCTGCTGAGCCTTCATAAGCTCCTCTTCAAACTCACGGCGAGCTTTCCTGAACTCGCCAAGACTGCGACCGAGATTGCGGGCGATATCGGGCAGACGTCGAGCGCCGAAAACCACCAGGAGAACAATGAAGAAAATGAGCCAGTGGGAAGGCGAGCCGAACTGAGCGAATACGGGGGTTAACATGCCCCCATAGTAGCACGGCACACTCATGCGGGCAAGCAAATTGTCTGTCGCTGACTCAATCCGTGCTTTACTTCGCGCGCTCATTATGGTAGGGTGCAGACTTCCACCAGTCGGCAAATACCATGAAGCAGTTACTTTCCATCGAAGAATTGACGGGCGAGCAGATACAGAACCTGCTGGCTCTGGGGCACAAACTCAAGGCTGAGCGCGGCAACCACAGCACACAGCCGCTGGCCGGGCAGACCTGGGCCTTGATATTCTCCAAATCCTCGACCCGCACGCGAGTATCGTTCGAGGTGGGTATTTCCGAACTGGGTGGTCGCCCCATGTTCCTTTCGACACGCGATATCCAGTTGGGGCGCGGCGAACCGATTAAAGACACGGCGCGCGTGCTCGGGCGCATGATACACGGAGCAGTTATCCGCACTTATGGACAAGATGAGGTTGTAGATTTTGCCCGGTACTCACAACTGCCGACCATCAATGCACTGACGGATCAGGAGCACCCCTGCCAGATTCTGGCCGACCTGCTCACGCTGGAGGAGAAGTACGGTGTGGGAGCATGGAAAGACATGAAGATTTCTTTCCTCGGAGATGTGGATAACAACATGGGGCGCTCCTGGATGTGGGCAGCCAAGCACCTGGGGTTCACCCTCGCCCTGGCCGGTCCTGCACACGCCCTGCCGAAAGCCGATACCCTTGCCGCACTCAACTGCCCGAATATCATCTGTACGACGGATGCCGCCGAAGCCGTGCGTGACTGCACCGTCATCAACACCGACACCTGGATTTCCATGGGACAGGAGTCAGAAAAAGGCACGAAAGAACAGGCTTTCTTCCCCTATCAGGTGAATGCCGAACTGCTGCAACTCGCAGCTCCCGGTCACAGTGTATTCCACTGTCTGCCCGCCTATCGGGGCTACGAAATTACAGACGAAGTACTCGAAGCGCACGCTCCCGTCATCTTCACCGAGGCAGAGAACCGCCTGCATGCCCAGAAAGCAGTGCTCTACACCCTGGCAACCTCTCGCTGACCTGCTGCTCATGAGCTTCAATGATCGCATAGAAGACCTGCTCGACGACATGTCCATCTTCGAAGACTGGACAGAGAAGTACGAATTCATCATCTCCCTGGGGCGCAAACTCCCCCCCATGCCCGACAAGTACCGCAAACCCGGCAACCTCATCAAAGGCTGCCAGAGCCGCGTGTGGGTAGGCACTGAATTGGAAGACGGGAAAATGCTCATCAAGGCCGACAGCGACTCCCTCATCACCAAAGGACTTATTGCCCTCTTCATACGCCTGCTCAGCGGGCTCAGCCCGGCAGAAATCATGAGTGCAGACCTCAAGCGGCTCGATGAATGCGGACTGAAAGAACACCTGGCCTCTACCCGCGCCAACGCGCTCTCAACCATGGCCGCCACCATCAGAAAAGCCGCAGCGGCTCTCGCCTGAGCGGCCTCCCTTTCCCAGCAAATTCAACGTATGTCTGCCCTCACCGAGCTCATCGGGCGCAAGAGCGCCCTGTTACCCCCACTCACAGACGCCTATCGAGTGGCAGACGGCACTCCGTGGCCGGGCATTTTCATCGATGCCCTGGCTGATCGTCTGCTGGTCTCGGTGCGAGATACCGCCATACCCGCCCCCCTGCTCGAACAACTACAGCAAACCGGCCACCCCGTCTACCTGAAACAACTGGACAAAGATGTAAAGGAGGCTCCCGAGCACCTCTGCGGTCCCAAAGCCCCCCTGCGCTTTGAAATACACGAGAACGGTGTACGCTATATCATGGACATGGCAGCCGGTTACTCTCAGGGTATTTTCCTGGACCAGCGCGACAACCGCGCCCAGGTTCGCCGCCGCTGCCGCCCCGGCATGCGCCTGCTCAACACTTTCTCTTATACGGGGGCTTTCTCCGTCTGTGCCGCTCTTGCCGGAGCCACCACAACCACCCTGGACCTCGCACAGCCCTGCCTGACCTGGTGCCGGGAAAATATGGAGCTCAACGGCATCGACCCCTCAGAGCATTTCTTCTGCAAAGGCGATACCCTTCATTGGCTTGACCGCTTTGCGCGACAGCAGCGCACATTCGATGCCATCGTACTTGACCCGCCCACCTTCTCACGCGACGAAAAAGGGCGCATCTGGCGCGTGGAAAAAGACTACGGCAAACTGGTCGCCAAAGCTATGGCCTGCCTGGCTCCCGGCGGCTGGTTACTCTGCACCACCAACTGCCGCAAACTTTCTCACACACAATTCCGCAAACTTGTGCAGAGCGGCGCACCGGGAGCTCTCATCACCGCCTCTCCCATGACCTTCGACTTCGACGGTGAAGATTACCTTAAGACCCTCTGGGTCAAAAGCTGAACAGCATCCTGATACCCTTCCGCCGCACAATCTGCCCCCTCAAACCTTCGGAATTTTTTTCAGCTGCTCCCCTACCCCATATATTGTAGTGTTTTTCGACAACTCAGCTCCGTCATACGCATATCTTGCGAATACGTCAACTTACTGACTTACCATAGTCTCAAAGCGTTCGGAACGAGTAGCGCGAAGATTTGATTTAGATTTATTCTAATTTTGTTAACAACTTAAACATACAATATATTGTGGCTACAATGAGTCTTCGCTACCATATTTTGAAAAAGAGAAAGTCGCCGCGAAGCTATTTTTTTCTTGCTAAACGGATAAAAATTTGCTAAAGTTTGCCCCGTTCACCCACAAGAGTCGAACCCCCCGGATACACCGGCTGCGACTCAGGCAGTCCGGGTACGTACAGACAATTTACAAAAAGAACTCTCACGACATGATTATCAAGCGCAACGGAAAACGCGAACGCTTCGAGGCCTACAAAGTACAGCAGGCCATCGAAAAGGCATACCACGCCTCGCAAGAGGAGTACAACCCTCTGGTATATGCCAATGTACTGGATGCTCTGAAAAAAGAAGAGTACCTGCCAGTGGAAAAGGTTCAGGATACCATTGAGCGCGAGCTGATGCGTGCCGGGGCTTTCGAGACGGCCCGCAACTTTATCAAGTACCGTTTCCTGCACAAGTTACAGCGTGAGCAGATAGCCGGTGTGTACCAGGGCAACACCTGGGTAGACTGTAAGCAGACAATCGAAGAATATATCGGTAACACCGACTGGCGAATCAAAGCCAACTCGAACACCACCTACTCAAACGCCGGTCTGGTGAACAACACAGCAGGTAAGGTAATCGCCAACTACTGGCTCGACCAGGTATACACCCCCGAGGAGGGTGCAGCACACCGCAACGGCGACTATCACATACACGACCTGGACTGCCTGACCGGGTACTGTGCCGGTTGGAGCCTGCGCAACCTGCTCAATGAAGGGTTCAATGGTGTTCGCAGCCGTGTAAACAGCCGCCCGCCCAAGCACTTCCGCGAGGCTCTGGGGCAAATGGCCAATTTCCTGGGAATTCTGCAGTCCGAGTGGGCCGGTGCTCAGGCATTCAGCTCGTTCGACACCTACCTCTCCCCCTACCTTTTCAAGGACCAGTTACCCTACAGAGCCGTTAAAAAGGCACTTCGCAATTTTGTCTACAATCTCAATGTCCCCTCCCGCTGGGGTCAGAGTCCCTTCACCAACGTTACTATCGACTGGACAGTTCCCCGTGACCTCCGTGAGCAGTCCCCCTTCTCCGGCGGTGCTCACATCTTCGAAGGCGTGCAGGACGAAACCCTGCTGGCTATCGCCCGCGAACGCGGTGCCGACACCCTGACAGCCATGACCTACAAGCACTTCCAGCCTGAAATGAACGTCATTCAGCGCGCGTTCTACGAAGTGCTTACCGAGGGCGACAGCACCGGCCAGCCCTTCACCTTCCCCATCCCCACCGTAAATATAACGGAGGACTTCGACTGGGATGGCGAAAACGTGCCGCTGCTCTTCGAGAACGCCGCCAAGATTGGTTCCTCCTACTTCCAGAACTTCATCGGCTCCCAGTACAAGTTCGACGAGAACGGCAACCGCGTGATTGACGAGGAGGCCTACAAGCCCGACGCTGTTCGCTCCATGTGCTGCCGCCTGCAGCTTGATTTGCGCGAACTCCTCAAGCGCGGCGGCGGTCTGTTCGGGTCGGCAGAAATGACCGGTTCCATCGGCGTAGTAACCATCAACATGGCTCGCCTGGGCTACCTGTACAAGGGCAACAAGAACCTGATGTACAGCAAGCTCGGTGAGCTCATGGACCTTGCCAAAGACACACTCGAGAAGAAGCGCGTGTTCATCAACACCCTCTATCAGCGCGGCCTGTACCCCTACACCAAGCGCTACCTGCCGCACCTGCGCAACCACTTCTCCACCATCGGTCTGAACGGCATCAACGAAATGCTGCGCAACTTCTCCGGCGACCGCCTGAACACCGCCAATCCCGAGGGTATCGCCTTCGCCGAAGAGGTGCTGCATTTCATGCGTGAGCGCATCCGCGGCTACCAGGAGCAAACCGGCAATCTCTACAACCTGGAAGCCACACCAGCCGAAGGCACCACCCACCGCTTTGCCCGCGAGGACCTCAAGCGCTACCCAGACATCATTCAGTCCGGCACACCCGGTCACCGTTACTACACCAACAGCTCGCAGTTGCCGGCCGGCTATACACACGACCTCTTCAAGGCACTCAAGATGCAGGATAAGCTGCAGTGCTGCTACACCGGCGGTACCGTATTCCACATGTACATGAACGAGGCTATCTCCTCACCGGAGGCATGCCGCGACATCGTACGCAAGGTGCTCACCAACTTCAAGATGCCCTACATCACCGTGACCCCGCTCTTCTCCGTGTGCGACAAACACGGTTACCTGAAGGGGCGCCACGACTATTGCCCGCTCTGCGACGAGGAACTTATCGCCAAAGCCCGCGCCGAAGAACAGCCTGAACTTCCCCTCTTCTGATCTCCCAGCGAACAAAACCACTAACAACAAAAAAATCACATACCATGGAAAACGATGTCAAACCGGTTGTAAAGACCGATGAGCAGATTCTTGCAGAACATGAATCCGAGCGCACCAAGTGCACTGTCTACACCCGAGTGATGGGCTATCACCGCCCCGTCGAAACCTTCAACGCCGGCAAACAGGGCGAGTTCGAAGAGCGCGCTCACTTCCAGGAGCCCGGTTGCGGCTGCGGTTGCGACGTTATCCTCAAGTAACCACACATCGACAGCAGAGCTTCGGCCCTGCAACGGCAACCTGTGTCAGAGCCGTTGCAGGGCATTTTTCACCCCGCTCACCGGAACCACATCTCTCGAACCCCGCAAATTTTCTTTTCCGATGCGTCACCCCGTCGACATCACTCCGCTGACCTTTCTGGACTACCCGAAAAAGGCCGCGTGTATCATGTGGTTCAACGGCTGCAACCTGCGCTGCCCCTACTGCTACAACCCCGAACTTGTGACGGAGAAAAACAGCTCACAGGTAGACGAAATGGAGTTCCTGCGCGAGAGAAAAGACTTTCTCGACGCCGTAGTACTCTCCGGCGGCGAAATCACCCTGCAACCCGGCCTGTGCGAGCTATGCGAAAAAATAAAAGCACTGGGATACCTCATCAAAATAGACACCAACGGCAGCAACCCGAACATAGTTGCCGAACTGCTGGAGCGCAATCTCATCGACTACGTGGCCATGGACAACAAGATGCCCTCCACCCGCAGCTGGAAACTACCGGGCGGAGAGGTGCTCTACAAGCGCTTTGCCGAGAGCCTCGCACTGTTGCGAGACTCCGGGCTACCCTATGAAATCCGCACTACCGTACACCCCGACCTGCTGGATGAAGCAGATATTCTGCAAATGATACGCGAAGCCCACTCGCTGGGCTACGGCGGAACCTACTACCTGCAATACTTCTTCACCGGCGTGCCCACCATAGGTAACATGAAACCGCCCACCCGCCGTTACGATCGTGGCCTGCTCGATCGCCATTCTCCCCTGACTATCGGGTACCGAAACTTTCCCGAGGATCGCGGCAAATAAATTCCGCCCCCGCAGACAATTCCGGGGGGCAGACAGGATATTTTCCCTCAGAATTCGCCTTTTATTATACAGAGTCTGTCAGCGTACGCAAAAAAAACTTGCATACCTGCCTTGTTTTTTGTAACATGTCTCGCGTAATCGCTTTCACACACAGGGATGGGTGGCAGAGTGGTTTAATGCAGCGGTCTTGAAAACCGCCGAAGGTTTATCCCTTCCGTGAGTTCGAATCTCACCCCATCCGCTCAATGAAAAGCCCCACCTGATGTGGGGCTTTTTTTTATATCCAACCCGCTTCACGGCGGTGTTCTGCAACTCAAAAGTGTGGCACAAAGAAATTGTGCGCATCCCTGCGCTCAGGAAAAATGTCTTTGTACGGATAGGTTTCAAAACCTATGTATCCAGCTCTCGGTATACGGAAGCGTGTATCACGCCCAAGCTCCATTTTGTACTCGAAATAATGAAAATCAGCATCACTCCCCAAATAATCCGTTCCCCTGTACATAGTAGCTGGAGTCATTACCATGCGAGCAGCCTCTTCATAGTTACAGGTCCGAACTTCCGGGGCACAGCTGCTCAACAGTAAGAACAGCGGTAAAAAACGAATACTATACCGGTAATTCATGGATTCATATATAAATCAAGCCCACATCCCTGTCAAGCAATAAAAAAAAGGGCATTTTTTGCATCTTTTTTAGAATTATTCCATTTTCTTCTTGACAAATCCCCATTATTCCGCTATTCTTTGCGCGAACTCCCACAAACGGGAAAAAGCACAGAACGTAACAAAACAGACAAACCAAACATACACGAAAATGAAAAAGTACCAATGCACCATCTGCGGCGAAGTAATCGAGAGTGAGACCATGCCTGAGGTATGCCCTGTATGCGGGGTAGACACCTTTGTAGAAATAGAAGAGGGAGCAGAGAAAGTCTATGCGGATGAGCATCGCGTAGGCGTGGCAAAGGGACTGGATCCCGAGATTGTGCAGGGTTTGCGAGACAATTTTACAGGCGAATGCTGCGAAGTAGGCATGTACCTGGCCATGAGCCGCCAGGCCGAGCGCGAAGGATATCCGGAAGTGGCCGAGGCATTCCGTCGCTATGCGTTCGAAGAGGCTGAACATGCTGCTAAATTTGCAGAACTTCTGGGCGAGGTGCTCACAGACAGCACAGCAAAAAATGTTCAAATGCGCGCCGAAGCAGAGTTCGGAGCCTGCAATGGTAAATTGATGATTGCCAAGCGAGCCAAGGAACTGGGCTACGATGCCGTACACGACACCGTACACGAGATGTGCAAGGACGAAGCGCGCCACGGCAAGGGTTTCGACGGCCTTCTCAAGCGTTATTTCTCCAAATAAAGGAGTTGTTCACCACTGCGTATGAACGGCCCCGGGGGTAAATTACCCCCGGGGTTTTCATGTTACGGCACCCCTGCACTATTCACTTTGTATTGAAAGTTCGGGAAAAGCAAATCACAACAGTACCCACCTGAGCAGCGAAAAATTGTCTGTTAAAGCGCTCTACAAACACAAATCGCGCCTTGCCAACAGCACAGCAACATGCTAGAATGAAGCCGCAAGGTATGATAGACAAACTTTCCACCCTCCCGCTCTACCAGATTGTCAATGCAGAGCTGTTGATTGGTTCCATGCTGCTTTGCCTGCTAGTCTGGCTCTGCGGTGTGTGCGTATCGGCCTTCCGCTACAGAAATCTGCCACATATACCACGTTTTGAAGGCTCTGTCTTTCCCCATCTGCTCGAAGAGTGCTACACTCTGCTTTTCATTATCTTTTTCACGGGTCTGAGTTTGATGAACATCACGACAGATCAACCCGATACCGGCACCATCAGTGCAGGAGATGCCTGGTTTTCTGCCATAGCAACAGCCATTATCTACACACCAATGGCCCTTCGCTACATAGCGTTGCCGCCATCCCCCGGCTGCATCTGCAGCAGAAATTTGACCCTCACGCTTATAACTCTGCTCTGTATATACGCGGCAAGCATCTCCCTTTCAGTCAGCGGATTCCTCTCATGGCTGCAAGAGGCTACAGGCTCACCTGAGCAGCAACAAGTGACAAAAGAAATAGCCTCCTCCGATACAGCACTTACCCTGGCAGCGCTCATGTTCAGCACCATCATCGTTGCCCCGATTATGGAGGAGTTCGCATTCCGGGGGTTTATCTACAACACCCTCAGACAGCGAGCCGGAATAATAGCGGCAACCCTCAGCTCAGGCCTGTTATTCAGCGCCGTACACACTTCATTAATACAGTCTCCGGTTCTATTCGTTTTCGGCTGCGCTCAGTGCTACCTGTACGAAAAAACACGCAGCATCATCTACCCCATACTACTGCATATGGTCTTCAACTCCGTCACAACTCTCATTCTCATCCTTTCATAACAACAACACATGGCCACCCCCCTGTCACAGCTGGGTGAAAATGCCGCACTGCATCGACTGCTGCGCCAGCTTACTACCCAGGCCCCCCTTATAACAGGACCGGGGGATGATTGTGCCGTCGTGGAGCGTGACAACGAATGGGACACCCTGTTGAAAACCGATGTCGTGGTCGAAGGGGTACACTTCACCCCCGATACAGCCCCCGAACGCGTGGGGCACAAAGCTCTCGCCAGAGCCATATCCGATATAGCAGCCATGGGAGGGCTGCCTGAATACGCGCTGGTGACACTGCTCATGCACCCCGGTCGCAGTATCGAAAGCGCCGAGAGAATATACTGCGGGCTGAACCGACTTGCAGCAGAATGCGGGGTCACCGTAGCCGGCGGGGAGACCTCATCCCTCCCGTACGACGGAATCATCATCAACGTGGCCCTCACAGGCCGCGTAGAGCGCGGGCAGGCTATCCTGCGCTCAGGAGGCCACCCGGGTGATATCATCTGCGTGAGCGGCCCTCTGGGCGGCTCATTCCCGAGCGGGCACCACCTCGACTTCACACCCAGGCTCTCACTGGCTCGCCGACTCATGGAACAGGGACCGCGCCCCACCGCCATGATGGATCTTTCAGATGGTCTGGGAGCAGACCTGCCCAGACTGGCTGCAGCCAGCCAATGCGGGTTTGACATAGCCCCCGACAAACTCCCGCTGAATCCGGGCTGCACTCCCCGGCAGGGCATAGCGGATGGCGAAGACTACGAGCTACTGCTCACATTCTCTCCACAAGATTTTGAACACATGCCGCAACAGCTGCGCGCCACCCTGTACCCCATCGGCACCCTGACCGCCTGTGCCACAACTGAACTGACCTCAGGCTGGCAACACTTCAGCGCCTGATAGTCACTCGCTGCCGCGAGATTCCCCCCACTCAACACTCGCTCAAACCGTGCAGCTCGCGGTTTGCCCCCCTTTTTGCTGGCTTTAGCAAAAACCCTTATTTTCAAGCCCCTACCATATCCACATCTAACATACTAACACTTTCTCAAACTAACTGAAAATAGTTCAGTTTGTTTATACTCTGTGCTTTATACACATTTCAAAAATTGTTCCACAAGTTATTACTGTTTTTCTTAATTCAGGGCAAAAATATCAAGTTTAGTTAACTATCCATATCAGGTATGGCAAAATAAATAAAAAGTCGTGGAACGCCCATGGAACAACAGTTAACGTAAGGTCGAGAGAGGTAAGAAACTAAAAATTTCTTTTCAGAAAGCGATGAGCATGGCATATTCTCCCTCGCAACGCAGCCCGGACCGAAAATCGGAAGGGAGCGAAGGAATGATACAACGAGGATACAAGCAATGAACCAAATGGTAAAGGAAAGCAAGCTCTGGGAGGCGATCAAAGAGGATCTCCGTCGTCAGGGCAACGTGGGTGAGTATGGGTTCGAGTCTTATATCTCTCAGCTTACACTCAAGGCCGACACCGGTACCAAACTGGTGCTTGAGTACCCGACGGACATGTTCATCGACTGGGTCGAGACTTACTACTCCAACGACATACGAAATTCTGCGGCACGAGTGCTGGATGCCGCCCGCGAACTGGAATACGTGGCAGCCAATACAGAGGAAACCGAACAGGAGCCGGAAGAAGAACAGGAGAGCGTGAATGAGCTCCCCCTTCTCACTACCCAACCAGTCACCCCGGTAGCAGCAGCAGCAAAGCCCAAACGTCGCAGCGCAAAGCCCCCCATCAACAGCGGGCTTAATACGGACTATACGTTCGACACGTTCGTCGTAGGTTCGAACAGTGAGTTCGCAGTTGCTGCCGCCAAAGCTGTGGTAAACTCCCCGTGCAGCATGTACAACCCTCTCTTTGTACACGGAGCTTCGGGCATGGGCAAAACCCACCTACTGCAGGCCATCGGCAACGCCATCCAGCAGAAGGACAGCAACACCCGCGTGCTCTACGTCACCAGCGAGGATTTCACCAACACCTACATCGACGCCATATCCCGCCAGGGAGATTCCCTGAGCAACTTCCGCCGCAAGTACCGCAAGGCAGATGTCCTTATCATTGACGATGTACAGTTCCTCTCTCAGAAGGGCAAGACTCAGGAAGAGTTCTTCCATACCTTCAACGCGCTCTTTGCCAGTGGCAAGCAGATTATCCTCTCTGCTGACTGCCCTGCCGGCAAAATCACCAAGCTCGACGACCGCCTGACCTCTCGTTTCGAACAGGGGCTTACCGTGGCTCTCAACGTACCGGATCTCGAAACCCGCATCGCCATCCTGCGCAAGAAGCGCAGCATGTGGAAAAGCACCCTGATCAGCGATGAGGTTATCAATTACCTCGCCAAGAACATCACCCGCTCCGTACGCCGTCTGGAAGGCGCTCTCGTACGCCTGGCGACTTTCGCATCATTCTCGCAGAAATCCCCCACCATTCAGGATGCCCGCGTGCAGCTTAACGACCTGCTCAAGGAAGAAAAGAACACGAGCGAGGTCAGCATTGCCGACATTCAGCGCCGCGTGGCAGAGGAGTTCAACATTCGCGTTGCAGATATCAACGGTCGCCGCCGTACCGCCAACATTGCTCATCCCCGCCAGCTGGCCATGTTCCTGGCTCGCCGTCATACCCAGGTCTCCCTTCAGGACATCGGCGCCGCTTTCGGCGGGCGCGACCACGGCACAGTCATTCACGCCACCAGAACCATCGAAGAAAAGATGGAAAACGACCCCGAGCTGCGCAACCTCGTGGAGCATATATCTGCCACACTGGCCTGATATTCCACAACCCATCCCCACCCCGAAAAAAAACGCGTTGGAGCCTAAATTGCTCCAACGCGTTTTGACATGAATACCGAAAGCAGCGGTGCACACTTAATCGTTGCGCGGTGCAACTATGAGGCGTTCCGGGGTACGGAAACAGCAACCGACGGCAAATGTTGCCAAAGTGCCGATGGTCACACGCCAGGGGAAAGCTATAGGCGTGATAACATCGCTGCGGGTGAGGATTTCAAGAGTGATGACCGTAGCGAAACCGGCCAGCATGGCGATGATGTTGCCCAGGTCATTGCCACGGCGCCGTGTGAGCATACCCAGCAGGAACACACCCAGCAGAGAGCCATAGGTGTAGCCGAATATCCCCAGAGCAATGGGCAGAATACGAACGGTAGGATCCATTACCGTAAGCCAGGCTGTGCCGGCACCCACCAGAATGAGCAGCACAGCAAAAAACACAGTAAGCCACCGCACAGCCTGCAGCTGCTCGCGCTGTGTGGCTTTCGGGCGAAATACATCCACATACCAGTCACGCGTGGCTGTGGTAGCCAGGGCATTCAAGGCGGTGGAAAGCGACCCCATCGCCGTAGCAAGCAGAGCAGCCACCAGCAAACCTCGCACCCCCACAGGCAGACAGTGAATAATAAACCATGGGAATATCTCAATCTGTTTCTCCGGCGGGGTTATACCCTGCTGAGCAAAATAAACAAACAGCAGCATACCGCAGGATATGAATACGAGCACAATGGGCATATCCATCAGACCGGAGAGAATCACAGCACGTGCTCCCTTCTTACTATCGGGGGCAGCAAGCATACGCTGCACCATATCCTGATCGGTTCCATGCGTAGCCATGGTGATAAAGGTAGAGCCCAGCACTGCACTCCACAGGGTATATTCACTGCCGAGTATATTCTTAATATCAGAGAGCAATCCCTGACCGGTAATACCGGAATCGAAGAAGGCCCAGGGCTTCAGATTACTAATTCCGCAGGGATTATTATCTTTGTTGCCAAGGTGATAACAAATGGAATCCCACGCTGCCCCCCAACTACCGTCGGACTTGATGCTGAAGAGCAGCACACAAATGGTGGTGATAAGCGATATAGCAAGAATCGACGCTTGCAGAACATCCGTCCACACCACAGCTTTCAAACCACCAAGAGTGGTGTAAACGGCCGTGGCAATGGTAATAAAGGTAAGCGCCGCGATATAGATAACCACAGTCTCCATCTGACCGGCGCTCTCCTGCCCGACAATCATCATATACGCTATCACCAACAAAATACCGGCAAAGAACAGGCGCGTGCCGCTGGCCAGCACACGACTGATAAGGAAAGTCACACTCGCCCAGCGGCGCGTGCGCAAGCCAAATCGCTTTTCAAGGTATTCATAAATGGAGACAACCTTGTACTGATAGTAGGGTTTCAGGAACAGACGGCCAACAATAATACGCCCGAGAATAGTACCAATAGCCAGCTGAGCATACGTGAAGTTACGCAGAGCAAACCCCTCTCCGGGCGCTCCCAGAAAGGTAGCTGCGCTGATTTCAGCCGCGAGAATCGAGGCAAGGATAGCCCACCAGGGCAGATTTCGGTTCCCGAGGGCGTAACTTTCAAGACTTTCCTGCTTGCGCCCCACATAAAGCCCAACACCAAAAATAGCGCAGAAATACGCCAATACAACCAATATATCAATCATGACTATGTGCAAAAAGGCCGGCGGTCAGCTCCGGGAGAGTCTGACCGCCGAGGTTAAGCAAATAAGGTTCAGGCCTGCTTCTTTTCCAGGGCAGCTGCTACCAGCCCGTTAAAGAGCGGGTGCGGTGCAGTCGGGCGGCTCTGGAACTCGGGGTGATACTGGCAGGCAATGAAGTAGGGATGACCGGGCAGCTCCACAACCTCTACCAGACCATGCTCATCGTTCACAGCCGAGATAACCATGCCGGCTTTCTCGCAAGCCTCGCGGAAATCAGCATTGAACTCATAGCGGTGGCGGTGGCGCTCAGAGACAATCTCAGCCCCTCCGTAGAGCTTGCTGCACAGGCTGCCGGCCTGTATGTGGGCCGGGTAAGCCCCCAGGCGCATGGTAGCGCCCATGTTGGTGATAGTCTTCTGCTCCTCCTGCAGGCAGATAACGGGGTGCGGCGTGAACTTGTCGAACTCCGTGGAGTTCGCACCTGCCAGCCCCAGCACGTTGCGGGCAAACTCGATAACAGCCACCTGCATACCCAGGCAAATACCGAAGAAAGGAATCCCATTCTCGCGGGCATACTGAACAGCCTTAATCTTACCCTCAACACCACGCTCACCGAAACCGCCCGGCACCAGTATACCATCCACATCGCCAATCATTGCATCGCAACTGCCGCTCTCAAGCGCCTCGGCATCCACTCGCACAATCTCCACGCGGCAATCATTAGCAGCACCGGCATGAGTAAAACTCTCATAAATGGACTTGTAGGCATCTTGCAGCGAGATATACTTGCCAACCACGGCAATCCGCACACTGTGAGCGGGGTGAATCACACGGCCAACAAACTTCTGCCATTCATCCATCTTGGGCTTAGGCACGGTGATACCCAGCACCTCTGTCACAATGCGATCCACCCGGTCTCGCCCCAGGTCGAGCGGGCACTCGTATATACTGTGCTTCACGTCGCAGAATGCCACGACGTTGCGCGGCGACACATTGCAGAACATGCCAATCTTGCGCTTCTCTTCCTCCGTCAGATTGTCCATCTCTGTACGGCAAACGATGATATCGGGCTGAATGCCTATTTCCCGCAACTTGGCCACACTCTGCTGGGTCGGCTTGGTCTTGGTCTCGCCCGCAGCCTTGATGTAGGGCAGCAGAGTGACATGAATGAAGCAGCAGTTGTTGCGCCCCACCTCAAGAGCAAACTGACGCAGAGCCTCCAGGAAGAGATACCCCTCGATATCTCCGACTGTACCGCCAATTTCCGTAATGATGACATCACACTCCTTATTAACCTCGGTCAGGTCATAGAGTCGCTGCTTAATCTCATCCGTCACATGAGGGATATACTGCACAGTCTTACCAAGATAGTCACCACGGCGCTCTTTCTCAAGAACATGCTCGAAAACCTTGCCGCTGGTCAGATTGTTGAGGCGAGAAAGCTGGCAGTGAATGAAGCGCTCATAGTGCCCCAGGTCAAGATCCGTTTCCGCTCCGTCGTTGAGCACATACACTTCACCATGCTGGTAGGGACTCATGGTGCCCGGATCAATGTTCAGATAGGGGTCAAATTTCTGCATGGTTACATCGAGCCCGCAATGCTCAAGCAAAGTGCCGATGGATGCTGCTGCAAGACCTTTCCCCAAAGAGGATACCACGCCGCCGGTTACAAAGATGTATTTCATGTCTGTGTGATGTTCGGTTCTGTTGGCGATATGTTAGCAGATATTGCCCCCACTGTCGAGCCTTTGATACTCAACACCCCTTATACCCCCTGCCCAATCCACACTCAAATTCACCACAAAAAACTGATTGTAAACGGACTCCATTCACGCTTGACAAACAGCACGAAAAAGTCTATACTTAATTAACCAGATTTAAAAAGATGTCCTATACAGGAGCAGAACAAGCTGTAATTCAAGCCATGCACGAGCGAGGCGAGGCTACACGGCCACAACTGGCAGAGGCGACCGGGCTGAGCGCGGTAAGCGTGGGCAAAGCTGTAGCAACACTCTGCCGCCGGGGCGAACTGCTGGAACAGGCTGAGATACCCTCTGGTGGCGGGCGCCCGGTTAAATTGTACCGCTACAATGCAAACCATGCCGCCCATGTATTGATACAGGGGCGAAAAGAAGGGGCTCTGCTCCGCTGCACGTTGACCCTGCTCGATTTGTACGGTCGGGAACGGCGGCAGACGAGCGGAGCTTTTGCCTACCTGGAAGCGGAAAGTCTGGACGGGCTGCTCACAGAACTGCGGCGGCGGCAAAATCTGCGCAGCATCACGCTACTGCTGCCGAACGAAGCTACCCCCTCCGGAATGCCCGCCCACCTGGCAAAGCTGCACAACTGCCCCGTGGGTACCCCATCAGCAGCGGCCATACTGGCCCAGGGAGCCACAGAAGGAACAGCCACGGTATGCCTGCAGACCGGTAGTCAACCCAGTTGCGTCATACAACACGGGGGCACAAACTGCGAATGCGGCCCCCTGCACCTGCTCCCCATGCCGACGGAATGGCTCTCACTAGACTACGGCGACCGCTCCATGGTAGAGGAAATGGTAGCGAGGCTACTACTCATCATTACCTGCACCCTTGCACCCCGACGCATACACCTGTACGCCCCACATCTCACCCAGCGACTGACCGAGCGTATACGCTTCAACGCAGCCACCAAGCTGCGCGGCGCCCTGCCCACAGTGGAAATATACCCGCTGACTCCGGCAGATTTTCTCAATCGAATCGGCAGTTACTGCTCTCAGCGGATATAGAGGGAGAGCCGACCGACCGGCGGTCTTATTTATTTTTATCAGCCAACTCCCCTTCCGTAGGTGCATCATCCGGAGCCGGACCGTATGCATTGGGTCCCGGAGTTCCTTCCTTGTAGTACATCAGAAAATGAATCGGAACCACCACGAGAAACATGAGCAACAAACCACCCCAGAGCAGCACACCCCCGGTTTCCATCCCCAGACCAACACACACACCACCGATGATACCCAGGATGTAAACCGCCTTAGGCGAATACCCCAAATCTCGCAACCTCATCTTTGAATCCTCAGAAAACTGATTCTTCAAACAGAAAACCATATTACGGAAAAGAAAAACAAGCAGGAAGATTTCAGCCAGCAAACAGATAACACACGCTAATACAATCCCCCACAGCTCAAAGGAAAGCACACAAAGAAACGCTACCACATTAAGAAGAAGAGGGATAAGCCACGACCACCTGTGTTCCATCAACCACCTGAACCAGACTTTCCGCCATATACGAGCGCGAATACCAAAACGAGCTTTCGACATACGCCGGGCACCGGGAGAGGGGGACCACTCGCCGTCGATATTCGGAGTATAAAACCGGGGAGCTGCTTCCGGCGCCGTCTGCGGAATTTTCGGGAGATTTTCCATACTTCTTTCTGTCGGATAAAGTCTATCAGATTTTCTCATTAAAGCAAGTTCATTTATGGCGCACCATGACATCTATCAACCTGCGAACCCTCGCCCCCGGCAACACCCCGGGTTCCATATCTCGCATGACATACGCAAATGAAATACCTTCACCCGGCACGCAGAATCCGTGAGCGCCCCCGGCTCCGGCATGCCCGAAACCGCCCCCCGGGAAAAACTCGGGCGGTTCACACATGGCACCACAGGTGAATGCAGTATGCCGCAGTAGAGTCTGATCCGGACCGGCACACTGGACGGTACCCATCCATTCAGCCACATCGGGAGCAAAGGGCGAACCGGGCAACAACCCAAGCAGCGCCTGATAAAAACCGGCCAATCCCCGGGCAGAAGCTACCCCACCCTTAGCAGGTGAACCACAACAATGAGCCGCAGGGGTATTCATCTCTCGCGCCGACTCATAGCCCAGAATACTGTGAAAAGCGCGATTAACACTGCTACCGTGCTGGTAATAAGCAGTCAGGAACGCATCTCGAGGCTCGCCGGGACGCAGGCGTGGCGCCTGCAGCAACGCCACTTCAGACTCCAGCTCAGCCGGCAAATGCCCTATGTAGAACTCCAGCTCAAGAGGCCGACGCACACGCTGCTCCCAATAATCGCTCACGCGCATACCGGTAAGCTCAAGCATAAGAATATCAACCATCGGCCCAAACGTCTGAGGGTGATAACCATGCCGGGGGGGCCCCCACTGCGGACAGCTTTGCTCAATAGCACGACGACAGGACAGCAAATCTTCGAGAGGTGCAGCCTGTGACAGAGCCGCCAATCCGCTCTGGTGCGAGAGCAATTGCCCAACGGTAAGACGTGGCTGTGGAAACAGCGGCCACAAATCCCCCACCGCAAGCTCAGGACCACGGCAGCAATCATAGAGAGCCTGCAACAGACAGGCGGCAGCCGCAGGTTTGGTAGCAGAAAAAACAGGAACGAGCGTACCTGCCCGCCAGGCAGAACCGGGGCGCGAACTTCCCCGGCAGATTGTACAGAGCTCGCGCCCGCCCTGCCACACCGAGACAGAACACCCCAATGCCGCCCCACCCTCAGCCGAAAGCTGCTGCTCAAGACATTCCTTCAATTGTTCATTCATGACGGCTCAGGGCGTATATCCAGCACGTGAGCCACCCCGTCAACTACACGGAAACTCACCTCGAAAGGTTTGAAAATGAGGAAATAAACGCGCTGAGGGTCCTGCTGGTATGCAGGGCGGGGATCCTGAGCCAGCACTTCGCTCACGGCAAGCTGCCAGCCGGGGGGAACATGCAGCGGCAACTTGCAATCAAACTGCACCGAGAGGATGTGACGAGGAGTCTCGGTGAATCCGCCAGTAGCCTCAGATATACTGTCAGCATAAGGAACATAAGGCTTAATGTCGTAGATAGGTGTGCCATCCACCATATCAGCCCCACTTACCCTCAGAACCGGTCCGGGCTCAACAGACACCAACCGCACCACCGAAAGTCCCAGCCCATTCGGCCGAAAGGGTGAGCGTGTAGCAAAAACCCCCAGGCGGGTATTCCCCCCCAACCGAGGGGGTCGCACCGTGGGGTGCCAGCCTGCGGCTTCATTGCAATGGAAGCGCCATATCACCCACAAATGACTGAAATTCGCCAAACCTCGCACACACTCGGGGTTACAGTAAGGCGGTTCAAATACAATCTCACTGATGACATGCGGGGCAAGGTTGGGCTGCCGCGGCACGCCGAATTTATCCGCAAACGGAGAGCGAATGTGGGCGATGGGCTCCATCACACACCGAAGAAATCGTGCATAACCTGCTCGTAAACTCCGCGCTTGAAATCAGGCAGTGCACCGAAGTCGAAATCGCAGGGTTTCACCCATTTATAGTCGCGGAATTCCTTATTATCGAGCCAGGGTTCGGCAGCATCGCTGTGCATACGGCACAGGAAGTAATGCTGCTCCTGACCAGCGTAAGGTATACCACGCTTACGCAACACACGCTCACGCTCCTTGGGCGGGTAATCATAGCGATAAGGTCCATGCTCCGCGACGACATCGTATTCATTTGGGCGAAACCCCGTTTCTTCCATTCCCTCACGGCATGCGGCACTGAGGGGCGACTCACCATTCTTGATACCCCCCTGGGGGAACTGCCAGGCACCGGCAGGTTTCACTCGTTCACACACCAGCACCGTACCATCATTGCGCTGGTAGATAATGGCTGCATTCGGCCGATAAAGTTCAGAGCTCTGAGACATAATGATTATGGGTCGTGGCGTTACTATACCACAGTCGAACAGTCTTGGCAAGTCGTATTTGCTGCTGACCATACGTGTCCCAAATCTTTGGGACACGTTGATTTACGATTTACAATTTACGATTTACGAATTAAAAGTAAGCGGCTTACGCCGATGTTGGGATAAAAGAAAAATTGTGCCAAAGAACGGGCTGTATGATACCCGG